>DASYAT010000251.1:0-3932 GCA_036501205.1 Streptosporangiaceae bacterium
TGCCACTGGTTCCCGGCTTGTCGTTGTATGACGGGCTCCTCCAGGTGATCGGTACGCCGACCCGATCCGCCGCACCGGCGCTGGGCGCGGCGACTCTCTTCGCCGCCCTGGGTACGGCACTCAGCATCGCGGCGGGTACCAGCCTCGGAACCTTGCTCGGCCGGCCCTTGGTCGAGCGACTCCGTGGAGTTCGCCGGCTGCGGCAGCGCCGGGCCCCACTAGCCGAATAAAGCTAGTTGCGCTAATGTATAGCTGAGTAAGTTTTCGTGATAGTGCGATCAGTGTAGCCAGCACCGCACATCTCACGGTCTATCTGATTCTCCGCCGACTTGGATGGCGTTGAGCGTGTAGGTCCTTCCCGTTCTCCTGACCGTTTCCTCTGCGCGGGCCAGTCGCCTGCGATAACCGGCCCCGCGCCGCCACGCGTTGTTTTTCGCGTGCCTAAATTCAAATTCCTGAAAGGAAATCTCCCTTTATGACTACAACTATTACCGGCAGCGCCATGCCGCGATTCGATTCTGGCACCAGCCAGGGAACTGAACTGGCGGCCGTGTCCGGGGTCGTGGACGCGCGCGGCAATCAGGCGTTTGTCCGCACCGCGGGCTACCGCCGCGGTAAGCACGACGTGTACTTGCCGCAAGCACTCCTTCGCCGGTCCGGCCTGCGGACCGGCGACCACGTCGACGGACTCGCCAAGCCCAGGCAAGCTCGCGCCGATCAGTCGGCGGCGAAATCGGGTCAGGACAAGGGCGCCGCGGGCGGAATCCTCGACCGGGTGCTCCTGGTCAATGAGGCAGACCCGCGAACGGCCGTCACCCGGCCTGACTTCGAGGATCTGACCCCGGTGTACCCGGACGAGCGGCTCCGGCTGGAGTCCCAGCCGGCGTCGGCGACCGCGCGGATCGTCGATCTGCTGAGCCCGATCGGCAAGGGCCAGCGCGGCCTGATCGTCGCCGCCCCGAAGGCGGGCAAGACGATGATGCTGACCGCCATCGCGCAGGCAATCGCCGCTGGTCACCCCGAGGTTCAGCTGATCGTCGTGCTGGTGGGGGAGCGGCCAGAAGAAGTGACCGACCTCAAGCGCTCGATTCGCGGCGAGGTCATCTACTCAACCTTCGACCAGTCCGCCGACGATCACATCATGGTCGCCGAGCTCGCGATCGAGCGAGCCAAGCGCCTGGTCGAGCTGGGCGGTGACGTGGTCGTGCTGCTCGACTCCATCACCCGGCTGGGCCGGGCCTACAACCTGGCCGCCCCGGCGTCCAGCCGTACGCTCGCGGGTGGCGTGGCGACGACCGCTCTGCAGCCGCCGCGCCAGTTCCTCGGGGCCGCCCGCAACATCGAGGAAGGCGGCTCCCTGACCATCTTGTCCACCGTCCTGGTCGAGACCGGGTCGCGGATGGACGACCTGTTGTTCGAGGAGTTCAAGGGCACAGGAAACATGGAGGTGCGGCTGCGCCGGGACCTGGCCGAGCGGCGGATCTTCCCCGCCATCGATGTCGCGCCGACCGGCACCCGCCGGGACGACCTGCTGATGGCGCCCGATGAGCGCACCGCAGTCGAGAGCCTGCGTCGGGCCCTGCTGGCGCTGGACGCTCAGCAGGCTCTCGAACTGCTCCTGCACAAGATCGACGACACCTCGTCCAACCGCGAGTTCCTGCACGAGGTGCTGACCTCGACCCGGCGAGGCCAGACGGTTACGGCGAGGTGACCGACAGGCCGCTGTACTGCACGGCGGGCCAGGTGTCGCCGGCTGAGTTGGTATAGCCAGCCTCGATTCCGCCTAGCCCGCCGCTGGTCGTGCAGACGGTGTCGGTGCTGACAGCGACGTTGTCGATCGACGCGGTGATCGTGACGTGGATGGTGCCGGCTGGCGCTGAGCAGGCACTGCCGTTAGAGAAGGACAACGAGAGGTTGTTCCAGCCGGTGGCGTTCTGGCCCGACGGGAAGTTCGTGAACGTCCCCGAATCCAGGATGACCTGGCTAGCGGCCGACGTGTTGTTGTCAATCAGCTGCCAGGTGCCAGAATCCGAGAGATTGAACACGAATCCGTCGAAAAGGCCAGGGTTATTCGAGTCGCTCCGCTTGGTGTAATACCCGATGAGGCCGCCCGAGCCCGAGCCAGGCGGATTCCCCGAGAGGAGCATGTTCACGCTCTCGGTGTAGTTATCCCAGCTCCCATCGCCGATGATCGCGTACGGGTAACGGACGCCGGAAGAAGCTGGATTCCAGAACACCGGGGGGACGACGACGTTATTGACGGTTGCCTCCGCGGTGGTCTGCCCGGTGCAGGTTGAATAGCCGCCGGGCGGCGTCGTCGCGCACGGCACGATCTCGAACGAGCCATCCTGGGCGTCCAGGTACTGCGGTTCGTCGTCGAGCCCTCCGGCGTTGGGACCCGGGGTGGCCAAGCTGTCGTGATACGGCAACCCCAGTGGTGCCGAAGCGGGTGGTGTCGGCGGCGGTGGCGAGGCGGAGGCGGAACCTGGCGCCTGGCTGGTGGACGTGGACGCGTTGATCGGGTCGGTGGTGAAGGTGTAGACGAACCCGGGCTGCAGCGTGTAGCCGTCAGACCCAAGGGTCGCGGCGGTGGTGTCGCCGCGGTGCCAGAGCCAGAACTGAGGCTCATCGAACTGCGAGCTGAAGTCGAAGTTGCTGGACCAGACATGCACCGGCAGGCTGGAATCGCCGCCGGAAACCCCGGCACCGCCGGAGACATCGAACTTCACGGTCTGGTTCGCGTCAGCGGTCGTGGTCTCGACGACCGTGGTGTAGCCAGCGCCCTGCCACGGATCGTTGATGCTGGCCCGGGTCTGATGGAGCAGGGTGACGTAGGCACCGCAATCGTGGGTGGTGGTACCAGTCGTGCACGCCACTGGCAGGTAGCCGGTGCCCGTGTCTTGATAGACCCACTGACTCAGCGAGGTCGGCGCCGATGTGAAGTCCGTGAGCTGCGCGATCGCCCAGGTCATGGCGTTGACGGTGTACTGGCCCGACCAGGGCTGGTCAGCGGTAAGCAGACCGCGGTTCTCGTAGGGCAGCGGGGTGCTGTTCTCAGGATCCCCGATCACCGGCATCGAGTCGATCACGGGCCACTCGAGGTAGCCCACGAGTCTTGCCTCGTTGTAGCCGCGGACCAGGGACCGGTCCATCGCCGGCGCGCATGGCTGCGCACAGCCGGTCTGCGCGCCCGCGTCCATCCTTCCGATTTCGCTAGCCCACCGTGGCTTAACGGAGTTGTCCGCGGGCGATGTGCATACCGGCGCCGCCCCGTCGCGTAGTTCCTCGTTGAACAGACTCGGGAACTTGCAGAAGTCGTGCGCACCGAGAACGTCGATTTTGGGGAACGGATTGGGCGAAGCGTCCGACGCGAACTCCCACCTGGGGTTGATGTCCCCGGCGATGATCTTGACGTTGGTGAACCCATGGGCGTCGAGGGCGGTCCGCAGGTTCACGTACCACTGATAGCCGGCCGTGGTGTCGAACTCGCCGCCGGCGTTCTCGTTCCAGCCGCCCAGATAGCCGACCGTCAGGCCCAGGCTCTTAGCGCAGTTAAGCCAGTCGATCAGATAGTTAATGTCATTCTGGGTAAAGAGGGTGGCCGTACCGCCGTCTGAGCCGGTGACCCAGGCTGGCGCGGTCCACTGCAGTCCGTACAAGACGAGGTTCGGATTTCTGCTCACCGCCGCCTGGGCGATCGAGAGTTCGTACCCGGCTTTGCAGTTGATGCTGCCGGGTGTCGGCTCGATGCTCGGCTCGGCGCCATCGGTGGAGTTCGTGCCGCCGCCGATCTCTAGCTTCAGGATCTGCAGCGAGGCCCCGTACCCGGGCTTGAAGAGGTAGTCGAGGATCTGGTTGCGCTGGGGCGCTGGATAGTCCATCAGGTAGCGCGCGTTGCCGCCGCCGCCCAGGATGGCGCCGGTGCCTGCGTA
>DASYAT010000252.1:0-15544 GCA_036501205.1 Streptosporangiaceae bacterium
GGCGGCGGTGAGGATCGCTGCGGCCACGGTCGCGACCTGTTCGTCTGGGCTCTGGCTGTCGTGGGCTGCGGCGGTGAGTTCGCCGGTGCTGATGATCACGGTGACCCGGCGCAGGAGGCTGCTGGTCCTGCCGGGACTGGCCCGGGCTGGTCCGGCTCGTGCTCGCGGGGTCCTGATCCGGGTGACGGCTATCGCCTGGCCGTCGGGGTTGGTGATGACGGCCCGCCATTCGGCGGCCGGGTCGGCGGCTGCCAGGACCGCGAGGTAGCTGGCCTGGGCCGGGGTGATGGGGCCGAGGCGGGTCAGGTAGCCGGGTTCGGGGCCGCCGTGGGTCAGGGTGAGCCAGTGGAGCCGCAGGTCCAGGAATCCGCTCCCGGCGGGCTGCAGGTTCTTCAGCGTGGCCGGTGCTGGCGGCAGGAACGTAGTTGCGTCCGGCCAAGGGCACCGGGCCGAGTTCCGGGCTCTCGCCGACCGGGTCATGGTCACCGGCGCCATCGCCGGCCCGGTCCCAGCCATCGGCGCCATCGCCGACCCGGTCCCAGCCATCGGCGCCCTCACCGACCCGCTTCCAGCCATCGGCGCCATGCCACTTGCCAGCCGGCCGACTGTCGGCGTCCTGGGGCGCATCCGGACCGGGCGCCGGGTCCTCCTCGGGCGCGGGGCGTCCGCCGGGCGCGTTGTCCCCTGATTCCTGCCCGGAGGAGTCGCTGCCAGCGCCGCTGCCGTCGCCGGACGAACTCTGGCCCGGGGCAGGATCGTTGTTCCAGGGCCAGTCGTCCAGGTGCGGGCTGCTGTCTTCGTCGGAGCCGACTGGCCTGCCGCCTGCTGACCCGGTGGCGGGCGGGCCGTCAGTCCCGGCCGGACCGTTGGTGTCCGGAGGCTCGCCAATATCCGGTGGCCCGTCGGTGTCGGCGGGGCCGTCGGGCGGGGGCGGGATGTACGGGAGGGTGCCGAGCAGCAGGCCCAGCAGCACTTTGGAGCGGAGCAAGTCGATGCCGCCGTCAGAACCGGCAGCCTTAAGCGCCCGGGCGAGGGCGGTGATGCGGGCGAAGGCGGCGGCGGCGCGGATGCCGGGCAGTTTCTGCCCGGACAGCGACGCCGTGCCCTCAGCATCGGGGTACAGGACGACCTTGGCTTGCCGTTCGGCTTGCTCGCGGCGGCGTTCGGCGCCGTCGGGGTCGGCAGTGATGACGGCGCGGCGCAGCGAGGCGCGGAGCTGGCCGGTGGTCTGCTCGCCGGCTCTGGGCAGGACCCTGTCCTCGACCGCGCGGGCTTTCGCGTCGTCCAGGGGCCCGGTGGCTTCGGCGATGGCCTTGGCGCGGGCCAGGTCAATGGTGCCCTCGCGCAGCGCCAGGCCGGTGGCGGCGAGCCGCCATTGCAGGTCGACGGCGAGGTTGGTCCACCATTCGGCGCCGGCCTGGGACATCGTCAATGCCAGGGATACCTGGCCGTACGCATCAGCCGGGACTTTGCCCGGCCGGCCGCCCTCGCCGACCTCGGTGTTCTTGTCCGCAGCAGCCGATCTCGATGCCATCTGCGCGACCACGGCCAGTTCCCCGGCCTGCGCCCACGACGCCAGCCGCCGGTACCCGGCAGCAGCCCCGGCCAGGGCGCCGTCTTCCAGCCCACCGGCCGGGTTGCACGCAAGCCAGGCCGCTAGATCAGGGCTGGCCGGGAGAACCTCCGCGACCCGGCCCGCCGCCACCGACAACGGCACCACCGACGACCGGCCCGCATCCACCGCGTCCAGATACTCCGCGAACTCCGCCTCGACCGGATCGACTGCCGGGGCCGGGCAAGGCGACTCCGCACAGGACGGCTGGCCGGGAACCGAACTGCCTTCTGAAGGCCCACCGGGACGAGCGTCGTCCGTCGTCCGGGCCTCCGTGGGCCGGGTATTTGACGGCTGATCCTTGGCTGGACGACCGCCGCCTGGGCTATGGATTGGCCGCAGCGGACGGACGGCGGACGGACGGGAGCTATTCCAGGGCGCCGGCTCTGACAGGGCGGCCAGGAGGGTGTCGAGATCCAGGTGCCAGGACCAGGACAGGCCTTCACTTGCCCTGTCCGGAAACACGGTCTCGTGCTGGCCCTCTGTCATGGTCACCTCCTTGGCTCTCGCGATCTATAGATAACCTTATCGAGCACCACTGACAGTCACTATCGGTAGTCGAACTAGATTTCTGGTGACCTAGGGTCACAGGATTGGCACTTGCGTGAGCCAGCGCCGCTAGAAATGGGTCTCGACTGCCGCCGCCTATGATGGCTCAAGAGGATTTGCCGGCTGGACCGGCTGGGAGTGGTCATGCGCAAATGGATTTATGGCGCTCTCGCGACGGCGGGCAGCCTCGGGCTGATCCTGACGATCCTGCTGGTGACCGGAGTCTTCAGGGCCGGCGAGAACGACGAGTGCAGCATGCTCGCCGTGCGGCCTGGCTCCGGCCCTCTCATTAGCGGGACGAATACCACCGTTGCTGGGGCGCAGTCCGTCGCGCGCTACGTGGTCCCGATGCCTGATGTGCCGGCGGCCCGGCTAGCTAACCTCACTCAGACTGAGGTTTTCCAGAGAAATGTCGCGCTGGTCTTCGACCGGGGCAAGGTCACGATCACGATGAGGCCGGCGGCCTACCGTGACTCGCTCAAGCTGTTCAGGAAGTTCGTCTCGCAAAGTACGGCGACCGAGGTGATTGGCGACGTGCATGGCCAGCCGGCGCTGGTGATCAGCCCGCGCACTGACGGCTGCGGTTCGAATCCGGCCTTGGTGGAGTTCAAGCACGACGGGATCGACATCAGGATCTACAGCAGCAGCTATGGCACCGATACGCTGCTGACCGTCGCGGACAGCTTCAGGAAACCGACAGCCTCAGGAAACGGCAGGTAGCGGCGGGTCAGTAGCGGTCGCCCACGGCTGGGGGTGCGGCATTCAGGGAAGCTAGATCGGCCTCGGTGAGCGACAAGGAGACCGCCGCAAAATTTTCTTCCAAATAATGCAGTCGCTTTGTGCCCGGTATGGGCAGGACGTGCTCGCCTTGGGCCAGCGTCCAGGCGATCGCGACCTGGCCGAGCTTCGCGCCGTGGCGGCTGGCCACGTTCTCGATGATGGCCAGGATCGTCTGGTTTCCCGCCAGCGCCTCGGCGGTGAACCTGGGGTTGGCGAATCTGATGTCGGCGGGTTCGAACCCGGCTGACCGCAGGCTCCCGGTCAGGTAGCCGCGCCCGAGCGGGGCGTAGGCGGCGAACAGCGCGCCGTGCGCCTCGCACCAGGGCACCACGTGCTCAAGCGGTCCCCTGGTCCACAGCGACAACTCCGACTGGACCGAGGCGACGGGATGGATCGCCTGCGCCCGGTCCAGTTCGGCGACCGTCACCTCTGACAACCCGAGTGCGCGCACCTTCCCAGCCGTGACCAGCTCGGCCAGCGCGCCCCAGGACTCCTCGAGCGGCACCTGCGGATCGACCCGGTGCAGGTAGTACAGGTCGATCGCGTCGACGCCGAGCCTGGTCAGCGAAGCGTCGCAGGCAGCTCGCAGGTACGCGGGATCGCCGCACGGCCGGCTCTGGCCGCTGGCCTCGTCGATCACCAGGCCGGCCTTGGTGGCGATCACTACGTCGGCGCCGCCCAGGGCCCGGCCGACGAGCCGTTCGTTGGTGAACGGCCCGTAGACGTCGGCGGTGTCGAAGAATCGCACTCCGAGTTCGACCGCTCTGGCCAGGACCTGCCCCGACCGGTCGTCATCGATCTCGGTCGGGGCGTACTCGGCGGACATGCCGACGCAGCCAAGGCCAACTTGCCCGACCTCGCGGTCGAGCGCTTCGAGGCGGCGGGGCCCGGTGGTCAGTGGTCCTGCGGTCACTGGTCCAGCCAGGCCCGGACGTGGCTGGTCAGGAACTCCAGGTCGGCCGGAATGCCGAAAGGGCTGCCCGCGCGGTGACCCCAGATGCTCGGGATCGGGGCGATCGCGCCGTGCCGCAGGTGCGGCAGTTCGGCCTCGTTGTCGGCGACCCTGAAATACAGGTCGGTGCTGCCCGGCATGAGCAGCACCCTGGCCTTGATCGCCGCGAGCGCTGCCGCCAGGTCGCCGCCCGCGCTGATGTCGGCTTCGGACCAGGTGACCGCCTGGGCGTAGAGATTCGCGGCCTTGTTCTCGGCGAACGAGTCTTCCCAGTCGTTCTTCAGGAACGTGGCCAGGTCGGGTGCGCCCAGGGCGGTCTCGTAGAGCCGTTCGCGGTAGAAGTCCTGGCTGAGCCCCCAGCCCGCGTAGATGTGGGCGAAGGCGCGGATGGCCGCGACCGGTTCGGCGCTGAACGTGCCGTTGCCCTGGTACTCGGGCGCCGCCTCCAGGGTCCGCAGCAGGCCGGACAGGAACACCTTGTTGTGGACCGCGGTCCTCGCGCTGCCGCATACGACGATTGCCCGCTCGACCAGGTCGGGGTAGAGGGCGGCCCAGTGGTAGGCCTGTCCGGCGCCCATCGAGAAGCCGTAGGCCGCCGCGACCTTGGTGACCTCGAAGTGCTCGGTCAGCAACCGGTGCTGGGCCCGGACGTTGTCGGCCATGGTCACCAGGGCCGGGTAGTCAGGGGTGTCGGCGGCGCTGGTGGACACGCCGTTGGAGAACATGTCGGGGACCACGATGAACCAGCGGGTCGGGTCGAGCACGCCGTCCGGGCCGATGAGCCAGGCCAGTTCTTCGTGGTCGGCCGTGTAACTGCACGGATACACGATGACGTTGTCGCGGGCCTCGTTCAGAGTTCCGTGCGACTGCCAGACGAGGCGGGCGCCGGCGATGACGCCGCCGCGTTCTACCGCGAGGTCGCCTAGTTCCAGGACGCCGTCGGTTACCGGCCAGTCTCGGTTTTCCGCTGTCACCGCACCACTTCCCTGGATCGTTCGCCTGCGCAGGCACCCTGCGCCGTGTGCCGCCTACAGTCTGCCGATCTGCGCTAGGACGCCTGCTGACGGGGGTGCTCTGGTCGTCGCGGCGGTGCTGACCGTGGAGACCAGGGCCGAGCCAGTCAGCCGGCCGTCACCGGCTTGTCCGCAGCGACCGCCAGCCGCCCCCTATCCAGCCCAGCGCCAGCACCGGGATCCTGCGGACTTGGCCGTCGATTGGCCCTCGAATATTCAGCAGGCGGCCGGGTCCCGGTCAGTCGCCGCCGCCGATCCACTCGAACGGCGCGTACGGAGTAGGTGCGGCAAACCCGCCCCGGCCGCTCCGACTGGAATACTCAGCAAGCAACTGCGTCTTCGGGTCGATCGCCGCGATCGCGAATACCGATTCTGTGGCCTTAGCCGGGCACGCGGTGATGCCGGGATGATTGCCGGCCGCGACGGTGAGCAGGCACCTGGCCTCGGCGGCCCGCTTGGCGGCCTGGCAGACCGAGCAGTCAGCCTGGCACAACGGGCGGTAGACCCCGGTCGCCATATTCACGACCCTGACCAGCGGGCTCTGGATCACCCAGTCGATCGCCCTGATCAGGCTATCGGCCTCGGTCCGGCCGGTGCCTTTCACCTTAAGGCTAATGAATCGCGCACCCGGCGTGTACGCGGCGAGCACCAGTGCGATCTTCGTGCCGTGACCTATTTGATCCTCGACACCCTCACCGGTGAAATCGACGGCCTCGATGAGGCGCGGGCGGATATCGGGATGATGCGACAGGACACCGCTGTCGATAATCGCGATCGTCTGGCCTGAGCCGTCAAACTGGTCGGAGAGCCGGGGCAGGTTGTAACGAATATAGGAACCGGACTCCGGGCGGTATACATCGGCCAGGCTGGATCCAGGATCGTTGCCGAATAGCTGTACTTCGTCCTCGTCAGGCAACTTCAAACACCTCCTCAGTCGGAATGCCGAGCGTCTCGAACGTCGACACGCTGGTCTCGCCTGACCAGAAGCTCTCCTTTACCCGGTAGGCGTTATAGAACAGAACCTGGCCGCCGCCGTCGAGTTTGGTCACGTCCTGAGTTTGATGACTCACCGCGAAGTGGCCGGCCAGGTCGGCGAGTCCAGCGGAAACGACCTTTGCCTGGGCCGCTAGCAGCAGATTGGTCTGCTTGGTTCTCCCGAGCAGGGCCAGCACTTGATCACACCTGACTTCCTGATAAACGAACACGTAGTCGCGCTTGAATACCCGCCGTTGAAATCCATCGATAATCGCGCCAATCAGCGCGACCGGATCCTTCAGCGTCGTGATCCGCACGCCGCGGGCGGACAGCACGAAGGAGTCGGCCGACCCGAAGCTGAGTTCTACCCGGGCGTCGACCGGCGCGACAGCGGGAAACAGCGACGAGGCCTCGCCACTGGCCAGAAAACGAATCTGTACGTCATGTCCGGATGTTAGCGACCAATCCGACTTATTCTCCGCCGTGATTGTCTCGCCGGCCTCGGTGCCGAGCACCGAAGCAGCGGTCCCCCGCCGGTCGAATTCGTTGCCTTTGACGATGCCGATCGCGCCGATCTCAATCGGCAGGCCGAACGGCAAAACGGGCCGGACTTTTAGCGCTTCGCGAACTCGCCGCACATAAACGTCATCAGAAGACATGGCCCAACAATGCCCGCAAGCGACCCAACCGCGCTAGCCCGACGCGCCGCCCCGCACGCCGCCCGCGCGCCGCCGGGTTCGCAGCGATTCACCCGATTCACCTTCAGCGGACCGCGCATGACCCGACCGCGACATCGCTACGATGGCCGCTATGCCGGAAGTCATCGCGGTGGACGCAGCCATCACCACTTACCTCCGTCAGACCGACACCAAGGCAGCCGCGTCGCTGGCCGCGACCGGCGAGGCGGGCGTGCAACGGATGCTGGGCCTCTGGTACGGCACGTCCACCGACCCGCTGCCGAACCCGATCCCCGAGGTTTCCTCGCGCGACGCCATCGACCGCTGGTCATCGGCGCTCGCGATCGTCGCGTCGGCCGCTCCGTCGGCGTTCGTCGACGGCATCGCCGACCTGGACATGTCGACCACGCTGCTCGCGATCCTGGGCGACGTCGACGATCCGCGTGCGATCACCACCCTGGCCGGGCACATCGCCGACGAAGACTGGCTGACCAGGTACAACGCGGTGAGTTCGCTGGGCCGTCGGAGCGATCCCGCCGCCCGGCCCTTCCTCGAGCCCGCGCTCGCCGACGAGAACCTGGTCGTCCGCGCGGCCGCGATCAAGGCCGTGAGCGGCTGGGATCCGGACCGGGCAAGCACGCTCTATCAGGACCTGCTCGACTCCCCCGACCTCACCCCGGTCCTGCGCAGCCAGGTCAGTGCCGCGATCACCCTCCTCCAAGGCGACGCCCTCCTCCAAGGCGACACCCTCCTCCAAGGCGACGCCGCAGCCCAAACCCCAGACGATCCAGCCTAAGAGCCCCCGCATGGCTGGTCGCACGATCCACTACCGGGTCGGCAACGAGCACAGCCCGACCGACCCCTGGGGACGCAGCGAACTGGTGATCCACCCCGACGGCACCGCCCGGCTCGATCACTTCTTCTCCCGCCCCAGAGCCCCAGGACCAGCCGAAAGATCCTGGACCGGCCAGGTAGCCCCCGCCGCGCTCGAACAGCTATGGGCCCAACTCGCCCAAGCCGGCTTCCCCGCCCCTCCCGCCGGACAACCGCTTCCGCCCGACTCCACCATCCGCACCCTGGTGATCGAGGCCGACGGCACCAGCGCCGAGGTGCTCCTGAGCTGGCATCGCACCCCGTCGCTGCCCGGCTACGCCGAAGCCTTCGACATCATCGACGGCGTGATCAGGCAGCTCAGCCAGGACACCGTCGAATACCCGACAAAACAACCTCAGATCGTTCACGACGTCATCGCCCGCGCGCCTGAAAATTAGCCCCCCGGCTGTAATCCGATCACCTGAGCCGTGCGTCTACTATCGGCTGGGATCAACCTTGTCCCGGCCCGGATGCCCGGCGGCCCACCACCGCCGGCGTAGACAGGGATGGCCGCCCATGACGAGGCATCTCACGCGCCCAGCGCGAACCCCTCTGGCGCGCTGCGCGACCGCCGCCACCTCGGCCAGCGACGTCTGGGCGGTCGGCGGCACCGACTGGTTCAAGCCGCAGCCGCTGATCAGGCACTGGAACGGCAAGACCTGGAGCGGCCCGAACTGAGGCCAGCAGACTCCCGGCGGGGTACCTTTCGTGCCCTGGTGCCTCGCCGGGACTAAGGCGTCCCTGCCGCTGCCAGTACTGCTGCCACTGCCTAGGCCAGCGGCAGGGACTCCCTTATTTTTAAAGCAGAAACATCTCTAGGCAGAAAAATTTGCGCGGGTTCGCTTCGTCGGCGTCCAAGGCGAACTCCAGCCCAGGCAACCGACCGTTGTCACTCTCTGTAATTTTCTCGCTACAAATTTGAACCGCACCCCGGCCCCGAACGTGTTGACGTGCATCAGCACCGCGGATCGCCCCATGTCCGATCCGGTTCAGCCGAGTTCGCATCACACGGGGGTATCGCAATGACGCAGGTTCGCACCAGAAATCAGCCAGTCCGCTATGACCCGCCTTCTCAGCCCGCCGACGCCGCGATCCGGGCAGTCGCAGCGATCGGCCTGATGGCGGTCGGCATCATCCACGCACTCGAGATCCAGGGCCAGCTCAGCGGCGCCGCCTGGCTGACCGCCGGATTCTGCGCGCTCGCCATCGCCGGGCCGGTCTGCGCGTTGTGGCTGCTGGTCAGGCCAGGCCGGCTGCCCTGGCTGGGGGCGGGCCTGATCTGCCTTTCGGCCGCGCTCGGCTACATCCTGACCCGCAGCGTGGCCGTACCAGGCGACCCTGGCGACGTCGGCAACTGGATGGAGCCTCTCGGCGTGACCGCGCTGATCATCGAGGGCATCGTCGTCGTGCTAGCGGCACTGGTGCTGCTCGGCGAGTTCGCGCTCACCCGCCCGGCCCCGCTCGCGGTCACCCGCCGCGTCGATCAGTAGGGCCCGCCGACGACCCGGAGCCCGCGATAGCCTGAGGCGCATGAGCGTGGACAGCCAGCAGCGGGCCGGTGAGCAGGCCCTGCTCGAACTCGCACGCAACGGCGACGAAGGCGCCTTCGGCGATCTGATCGGGGTGCACCGCGGCGCGCTGACCGCGCACTGCTACCAGATGCTCGGCTCGTTCGCCGACGCCGAGGACGCCGTGCAGGATGCCCTGCTACGGGCCTGGCGGGCGCTGGACAGCTTCGAGGGCCGCAGTTCGATGCGCTCCTGGCTGTACTCGATCGTCACCAACACCGCGATCGACCTCGCCAGGCGCCGGGCCAGGCGCGAGCTGTCAGCCGGGCACGGCTCTCCCGCGGGTCCTGACGTGAGCCCGGCCGAGGCGGTGAATGAGCCGATCTGGCTCGAGCCGTTCCCAGACCGGATGCTCACCGCCGAGGTCGAGCAGTCCCCCGAGGCCCGCTATGAGCTGAGGGAAAGCCTGGAGCTGGCCTTCGTGGTCGCGCTGCAGCAACTGCCGCCGCTGCAGCGCGCCGTGCTGATTCTGCGCGAGGTCGTCGGGTTCTCAGCGGCCGAGACCGCCAGTCAGCTAGCGACCTCGGTACCCGCGGTCAACAGCGCGCTGCAGCGAGCCCGGGCGACGGTCGCCGACCGGCTTCCCGCTCAAAGCCAGCAGGCCTGCCTGCGCACCCTCGGCGATGCGAAGGTCAAGACGCTGGCGGAGCGCTACGCCGACGCGATCGAGCGCGGCGACACCGACGTCCTGGTGAACATGCTCACCGCCGACGCGACCTGGTCCATGCCGCCCAGCCCGACCTGGTACTCAGGCTTGGCGTCGATCACCGAGTTCCACACCAATTGCGTCTTCAAGGTGGACTGGCGGCACTTGCCCACCAGCGCCAACGGGCAGCTCGCGGTCGGCTGCTACATCTACGAACGGGACCAGGGCTGTTACCTGGGCTCGGTCGTGGATGTGCTGACCCTCGACGGCGACCTGATCTCCTCGGTCACCGGCTTCCTGACCGCCGAGCACCTGCGCACGTTCGGCGAAGACGGCCGGGTACTCGGGGCCAGGCTTTTCCCGCAGCTCGGGTTGCCGTACGAGCTGCCTAAGAAGCGCTGAAAGCGAGGCCCGTCCACCGGGAACCGTTCCAGCGCAAGATCAGGTCGCTTGCTTGCCGCGCATCAGCTCGCCCGCATTTATCGGTACGCGTACGGTATTGCCCGGCTGGGCCAGCGGGCATGCCCAGGCCGGGTCATAAGCGCAGGACGGGTTGTAGGCGAAGTTGAAGTCGAGCACCAGGTAACCGTCGTCACCGCCGAGGTCGGCCCCCTTGACGGTGTCGAGCAGGTAGCGTCCGCCGCCGTAGGTCGCGCTGCTGGCGTCCTTGACCGGGACGAAGATGCCGCCGCCATAGCCGGCCAGCCACCAGACGTCCAAGTCGCCGATGCCGGGCACGGGCACGACGCCGGCCCGCTCGAATGCGACCTTGCCGTCGGTGCCGGTCTGCGCCTCGATGCGTTTCGGCTCGACGTCGGTGTCGACCCGGGCGGTGAACCGAAGCGCCGGGTCATAGGGCGCAACTGGCACGCCATCGAAGCTCGCCCGTTCACTGGCCGGGATCGGCGACTCCTGGTGATCCCGCAGCAATCGATTCCGCTCGCCCAGCCAAAGCTGGTGGGCGCCGCGCGGGTCGTCACTGGCCCGGATCCGCGCGTACAGCGCCGCCACCTGACGACGCCAGTCGAGCAAACCGGTCGCGTTGGCCCTGAGCTTGATCTCTTCGTCCGACATGTCACCGGTAAGGTGCTGAGTTCGTGGGCTATTCCGATGCGCCGCCAGGCTGGTGGCAAGAACAGGAATTCGGCCGGCGCAACGCGGTGCCGCCCCAGATGCTGATCAGGGTCACCCCGACCAGGATCGTCGCCAAGGTGAACATCTCCGAGTGACTAACTCTGGCTGACTACCACTGCTGCCTGGTCGAGTTCGAACTCCGGTAGACCGAGCGAGTCTGGTGCAGGTGGTGGAAGGCAGACTGGATCGCGATCCGGCCAGGACCCTGCAAGGTCAGCCAGATCGACTTGGCCTGCCATCTCGCCGACGAGAACCAGTACCGGCCCCTCGGGTACTCGAAGTGCAGGAACATCCGGACCGACGGGTCTTTCCAGATCAGCGCGCCCGGCTGGACCAGGATCCGCTGGCCAGGCTGGAGATCGCGGACGAACGAGTTGCCCGGTCCGTGCAGGAGCAGCAGGCCGGGGATGTTGTGCGCGGTGAACCGGTCGATGAACCGGCCGAGCGGGTAATGCGTTTCGGTGTCGTCGCCGTTCTTGGTCGAGAACCAGACTCCGGATTGCTGCCATTGATAGCCGATGTTGCCGGTGGCGAGCAGCAGTCGGTGCTCGACCACGTCGACCGACTGGTTAGCCTGCAGCGGGATCGCCAGCGTCTCGCCGGGGTGGTTCGCGCTGAACGCGACAAAGCCGGGGCCCTGGGCCTTCATCATGATCAGCGGAATTCCGGCCAGCCGCCGGTTCCAGCCGCCGGCCATCTTGATCGCTTCGAGCCTGACCTGCGTGTCCGCGTGCAGCAGTGCGTGGTGCGAGAAGTAGACCCAGTCCTCCGCATCGAGCTTCATCTCGGCGGCCGGCACGTATGATCCGCTGATCTGGCAGGTGGACCGGTTGAACCTGATCCTGGCCATGTCCCTGATCGCCGGCTGCTTGACCCAGCCGGAGTTCGAGATCTTCAGCCGGATGTCGATCGGGGCTCCGCAACGCGGGCAGGTATGTCCGTCGCCTTGACTCGTCATCCGGCAGAACGGGCAGGCGTACGCGTTGGCTCCAGGCATGCTCGACATAGCCAAACTTCTACCAGACCCGGCCTGGCGGCGCCCAACGGAGCCGCCAAGCCGGGCAAATCGACCAGGTGTTGCCTGGGCTTCTAGTCAGAGTGGCTGACGAAGGCGCGACCGCGCGCCGCGAATTGCCCGTCCTTCTTGCTGTCCTTCGCGAACGTCAACCGCTCGCCGAGCAGGTGCAGCGTCTTGGAGTTGAAGATCCACTCGATCCTGGTGCCGTCGCTGCTGAACGTCACCCCGACGCCAGGCCGACCGAGCGGGTCGGTCGCATGCCGGACGACGCGCAAGCCAGGGATGTTCGCTGCCACCCGGTAAAGCGCTGCGTTGAACTTGGGCGGGGCGATGGAATTGATCAGGACGTTGCTGATGGTGAGCATGACGCGAAGGTTCTGATGCCCGGATTTCTTAGTCGCCGCCAGGATCTTGGCGAGCAGGGCAGCCGGTCGCGTCGGCAGCGAGCGCAGCAGCTTGTAAGTCGGGTAAGCGGTGAGCGTGCCCAGGTCGGGACGGCTGGGACCTGGACCGGTGGCACAACCGGAACCCGACCCAGTTCCGTTCTCCATGATCGTGAGCCCGTCGCACAGATTCGATACCGGGATCCAGATCTGCTTCTCATGCAGCTTGCCGTGACCGTCGGCGACGTAATTAACCAGGTACGCAAACTGCTTTGGCCGAGGCGGCCGCGCGTGTGCCCGGCCTGCTGCCGCCGCGATCTGGTGCAGCAAGCCCGACGGGCCGGTCGCCCCACTCCCCGTCCCCCCGGACCGGGCCGCCGTCCCGAGCGCGCTGGCGGTCACCGTGATCGCCAGCACGGTGGCCCCGGCCGCGAGCGCGAGCGTGCCGCGCCGGACGCTCGGCCAGCGAACCGGCCTGAAGCCGGGATGGGCGGCCTGAATTTCTGCCATCAAGTGCTCCTTGAGTAGGAGATGGCGGTCGGTGGCGAGGTCCCGCTCGGCCGACACTGGCAGCATCTGAGCAAGGTCGGCGATTTCCTGCTCAGGGCGCGAGTCGCTGGCGCTCATCGGGTTCCCTCCTGCACTGACCGGACCACTGCTTCGCGGTCACCTACTAGCTGTCCGGAGCCCATGCCCGGTTCCCTGGCCGTGCTCGCCCGGGGGCCAGCCTGCCTGAGCTTGTCCCTGGCGCGGGACAGCCGGGAGCGCACCGTGCCGACTGGTACGCCGAGCGCCTGGGCGGCCGCCGCGTAGTCCAGTCCCGACCAGACGCAGAGCACGATCACGTCTCGTTCACCGGGCCGAAGCCGGTCCAGCGCGTCGAGCACCCGGCGCAACTCGGCTGCGTCGTCGAGCCGGGCGGCTAGGTCGTCAGAGAAGTCCGGGACCGGGCGGGAGCCCGGAATCCGGTCCATTGCGGCCTGGTGCCGACGGGCAGCCCGGTTGAGGTTGCGGGTGACGTTGAGCGAGATGCCGAGCAGCCACGGGCGCAACGATCCGCCCGCTTCCTCGATGCCCGCCCGCAGCCGCCAGGCTTCGAGGAAGGTCAGCGACACGACTTCCTCGGCGGCCGACCAGTTCAGGGTCAGCCGGTAACCCTGGTTGTAGACGGCGCGGGCGTGCTCGTCGAAGAGTTCGCCGAACGCGTCCTGGTCCCCCGCGCGCACGCGGGCCCGCGATGTTAGCCCGTACTGGCTTGGCTCCATATACCGTTACTGTCCGCCCGGCTCGGGCGAGTTCCCGGCTTCCCGTCGCTTATTGCCGTCGGCATTTACACTAATGCGCTATAGGCGGGGAAATAGCTAGTGGGGGGATATGGATAGCCAAGCCCCTTGGTGGGTTGCGCGCGGTCTGGCCGATGTCATGCTGACCGCCGGTTACGAGCTTGAGGAGCTGATCGGCCGGGGTGGCATGGCGGTGGTATTCCGCGCTCACGACGTACGGCTTAACCGGACGGTCGCGCTGAAAATTGTCGCGCCCGAGCACGCCGCCGACGAGAGTTACAAGACCCGGTTCATCAGTGAATCGCGGGCCGCCGCCGCCGTCGATCATCCGAACATCGTCCCGATCTACGAGGCGGGCGAGGTCAACGACGTTCTGTTCATCGCCATGCGGTTCGCCGGTGGCGGCGACGTCAGCGCGCTGGTGCGGAACGAGCCGATGCCGCCGGCCAGGGCGGCCGAGATCATCAGGCAGGCGGCCTCCGCGCTCGACAAGGCGCACGCCCGCGGCCTGGTACACCGGGATATCAAGCCCGAGAACATGCTGCTCGACGCAAGCGGTGACGACGACCGGCCCGATCACCTCTACCTGTCCGACTTCGGGCTGAGCAAGGAGATGCTGCGGGCGAGCGGACCCACACCCAGCGGGCTCTTCGTCGGCACGATGGACTACATCTCGCCCGAGCAGATCGAAGGCCGGCCGCTAGATGGCGGGGCCGACCAGTACTCGCTGGGCTGCTCGGCGTTCAAGCTGCTGAGCGGCCTGCCGCCGTACCGCCGCAACAGCGGCCCGGCGATCATCGCCGCCCACCTGTGGGCCGAGTTGCCCCTGCTCAGCTCGCTGCGCCCGGAATTGGGCGAGGCGGCCGACCAGGTCTTCGTCAAGGTGCTGGCCAAGTCGCCAGGCGAGCGGTATCGAACCTGCTCGCAGTTCGCCCGGGCGCTCACCGACGCCCTGGCCGGGCAGGCGGGCCTGGCCGGGCAGGCGCGGGCTCGCCCCCCGACCGAGGTGCGGCCGCCCATCGACTACCCGGAGCCGGTGGCACTCAGCCGGCCGGACCCGGCTCGGCTGTCCGGTCAGCTGACGATGACCGCACCGGGAATGTCCGTCCCGCGCCCGCCTGAGCCACCCCCACCGTCCAGGTCGCGCCGGATCCTGATCGGTGCGGCAGCCGGCCTGGTCGCGATAGCCGGCGGGCTCGGCCTCGCGCACGTGCTGACCGGCTGGCCCGGCGTCGCTAAGCCGGCCGCGCTCGGATCGACCAGGCACAAGGGTTCTCCGGACTCGCTGTCATCGCAGAAGCCCACGTCGTCTGGCCAGCGCCGCAACTCCCCCTCGACCTCGCCGTCAGCTCCCGCTACCGGCACGGCCCCGGCGCCAGAGAACTCGGCCCCGGCGACGACCCCGGTCAGCTCCTTCGCGCCGGCCGGAAAGGCTGGCATAAACGCCGTCGCGTTCAGCGCGAACGGCACGCTCGCGGCCGGCGGCGCCGACGGGTCGACCACGCTCTGGGACCCGGCTACCGGCGAGCCGATCAGGACGCTCGCTGACACCGGCTCCAAGGGAGTGCTCGCGGTCGCGTTCAGCCCGGACGGCGGCACGCTGGCGACCGCCGATGCCAACCACGAGTTCTACCTGTGGGATGTCGCCACCGGCCACCTGATCGACGCGATCAGCGATCCGCAGTCCCAGGGTGTACTGGCGATCACGTTCAGCCCGGACGGCAAACTGGTCGCCACCGGCGATCAGAACCATCACGTCTACCTGTGGAACGCGACCAGCCACTCGCTGATCAAGACGATCACCGACCCCGATAGCCAGGGCGTCAACACGCTTGCATTCAGCCCGGACGGCCACCTGCTGGCTGCCGGTGACTTCAACCATGACACCTACCTGTGGAGCGTCCCGTCCGGTACGCCGGTCGCTCAGATCGCGACGCCGAACTCGGTCCTCTCGGTGGCGTTCAGCCCGGACGGGCAGTTGCTGGCGATTGGCTCCTACGACGGCAGCACCTACCTGTACCAGGTCACCACCCGCAGCCTGCTGGCCACGCTCGCCGACCCAGGAATCCAGACGGCCGTCG
>DASYAT010000253.1:0-23622 GCA_036501205.1 Streptosporangiaceae bacterium
TCGGCCGACGGCGCACGGCCACCCCCTCGCACCGAGCCACGGCCACGCCTAGGGCCACACCGAGCCCAGGCGCGGAGCCGACATGAGCACGGCCTGACGGTCGCTCCCAGCCGGTCCACAACCATGGCCGACTCGCTCGCCCGCAACTGGTGGTCTGTGTGGACCACTGTGGTCTCGCCCCGGTCCGGCCCGGACCTGTCTGCGCGGCTAGCATTTAGGGCAGCGATCAATCTGACCTGTCACCGAGTCGACCGGGGCCTACGTTGACCGACCGGGCTGAGCTTCTTGCCCAGATCAAAGCGAAGGGGATCGTCCACGGAGAGGTAATTCTCTCTTCGGGCCATCACGCCAATTGGTACATCGACCTGCGGCGAGTGCTCCTCGACAGCGCCGCTGCTCCGCTGGCTGGCCGGGTCATGCTCGACCTGACCGAGCACTTGAACTTCTCGGCGGTTGGCGGCCTCACGCTTGGGGCCGACCCAGTTGCGACCGCGATGATGCACGCCGCTGCCGGCAGAGGACGGGCACTTAACGCGTTCATCGTCCGCAAGGAGACTAAGGCCCACGGCCTTCAACGCAGGATCGAAGGACCCGACATCGCCGGCCAGCGAGTGCTGGCCGTCGAAGACACTTCGACCACGGGCAACTCGGTACTGCAGGCTGTCGACGCGCTGACCGAGGCCGGAGCCGAGGTGGTCGGTGTGGCCGTGGTGATCGACCGAGGTGCCCGCGCCGAGGTCGAGCGCCGGGGGTATCCCTACCTGGCCGCCTTTGACCTGGCCGATCTTGACCTGAACTAACCAGCAACGAAAGTTCCTCCGGGCGACCGGAGACATACTTAGGTGCGCACGCCTAACGAGAGGGAGCGAATCCATGCCTATCGCGACTGCCGAGATTTACGCCCAGATGCTCGATCGCGCGAAAGAGCACGGCTTCGCCTACCCCGCGATCAACGTGACTTCCAGCCAGACGCTCAACGCGGCGCTGCGCGGGTTCGCCGAGGCAGGCAGTGACGGCATCGTCCAGGTGTCCACCGGCGGGGCCGATTACTTGTCCGGCTCGACGGTCAAGGACATGGCGATCGGATCAGCGGCGCTCGCCAGCTACGCCAGGGTTGTCGCCGCCAAGTACCCGGTGCAAATCGCCTTGCACACCGATCACTGCCCGAAGGACAAGCTCGACGGCTTCATGCGGCCGCTGATCGCGATGTCCAAGGAACGGGTCGCTCGCGGCGAAGAACCCCTTTTCCAGTCCCACATGTGGGACGGCTCAGCCGTGCCGCTGGCTGAAAACCTTCAGATCGCAACGGATTTGCTTAAGGACTGCGCGGCTGCCCGGACCGTCATGGAGCTTGAGATCGGCGTGGTCGGCGGCGAAGAAGATGGCGTCGTCGGCGAAATCAACGAGAAGCTCTACAGCACACCCAAGGACGCGATCGAGACGGCCGAGGCACTTGGCCTGGGCGAGAACGGGCGGTACATCCTCGCGGCCACGTTCGGCAACGTGCACGGAGTTTATAAGCCAGGCCACGTCAAGCTGCGGCCATCGATCCTGAACGAGATCCAGGACGCGGTCGGCGCCGCCTATGGCAAGCAGAAGCCGTTCGACCTGGTGTTCCACGGCGGCTCGGGTTCGGCGCTGGAAGAGATCAGGGAAGCGATTTCCTACGGCGTGGTGAAGATGAACGTCGACACCGACACCCAGTACGCGTTCACCAGGCCGGTGGCCGGCCACATGTTCACCAACTACGACGGCGTCCTGAAGATTGACGGCGACGTCGGCAACAAGAAGGTCTACGACCCACGGGCTTGGGGCAAGGCGGCCGAGACCGGGATGGCCTCGCGGGTAGTCCAGGCCTGCGAAGACTTGCTGTCAGCCGGCAAGGCAATGGGCTGACCGACTCAGCCCGCGCGGCCCGGATCCGCGAGAATCTTTGACTAGCCGGTAAGGCGATCGGCCGATGGATTCCGGACTCAGCCCGCGTCAATGCGTTCACCTTGATGGGTTGAGATCTTTGCCATGAGCGCGGCCTGGGCGAATGCGGCTCTGATGGACTGCACCACCCGGTCGGGGCTGATTTGCAGTTGTTGCCAGGTGATGTGCACAACTTGGAAGCCGGCATCGCGCAGGTCGGCGTCGCGTTCCAATTGCCTGCGGGCGACACCGGTGTTGGAGTACTTGGCCATGCCATCTGTCTCGGCGATAGTCGAGTGGTCGCGCCAGTAGAAATCTGCCCGGGCGATGACCCTGCCGTCGGCGCCAACTGTGGCTTGAAGTTCCGGCGGCGGCAGGCCACCGTCGCGGAAGGCGACCCGCGCGATCGACTCGAACGCGGACTCCGCCAGCCCGTCACTGAAGTCGACCACCTGCCGCGCCCGGGCGATCCCGGGCCAGCCCGCGCAGGACTTAATGACTGCGTAGAGCTCGGTCTTGGTCGTCTGCTTAGCGTGCAGAGCCGAATCCGCGACTGCTACGCCTTCGCGGACGGAGGTCGTGCGGGCGAGGTCGATCACCGTGCGGGCCACGGACGTGACCGGAACGCCACTGACCAGCGCTCGGTGCCCGGGCGGCATCGCGGCGATGCGCAGTTGCGTGCCTGGCCTTGCCGAGCGGCTGACCGAGGCGGCCGCTGGACGGGTCACGTCGACGGCGTCGGTGCGCGGGCGGGCGAGGAGTTGGAGCCCGTGGATCGCGGCCGCATGCCGATGGCTGCCGACTGCGTCGGGACCGACCGCCGCGACGGCGGCGGCGAGGCGCAGCGCAGCCGGGCCGAGCTGGGAGATGTTGAGCCGCGTCACCGGCTCGGCTTTGGCGTAGAGGCCGCGGCCAAGCGACACTAAGGCACCGCGCCCGACAAGGATTCGCAGGCTCGATTTCGTGACGCCGATGCGGGCGAGTTCGGCGCTTGTAAGTAATCCGGCTAACCGCCCAGAATCCGGCAATTCGTCAACTCTCATGACCCAACCCTGACATCCGCCTCCGACAATTCAGCCCTGGCGAACGCACTCGCTCCGGCCTAGCGGGCACTTATCCCTGGCAGGGCCGCCTTATCCCCGTTTAGGAACTCAGTTTGCCCGATTTATGGTAGTTGCGCCGGCTCCAACCAGGGATAAGGCGCGCGGATCAGGGATAAGTGGCTCGCTTGGGGGGCGGAAGGGCGTTCGGCGACGGTCGGGTTGCGGCGTGAGGGACACGTGTGGTTAATGGGGCCTGCGATCTGCGGATCGGCCGGCCGAGTGGCTGGGGAGTGCGTGAGTGAGCCTGCGGTCGGGTCCGGGGGCACATGCGCGGCCGGGCGCGTGGCCGGGCGCGGCCGGCGAGAGGCCGGGCGAGTGGCCGGGCGAGGCCGGCGAGTGGCCGGGCGAGGCCGCGGGGTCTGCGCGGATCCGGCATGCGGCCCAGCCGACGAATGTGATGGGTTGAGGGGCGATCCGGGCTCGGGCCTGGTCGCGGGCAGAGACTCGGGCCGGGTCGCGGGCAGAGACTCGGGCCGGGTCGCGGGCAGACGCTCGCCGCCGGGGCTGAATGCGGAGACTCGGGGGCCGACCGTGAGCGGACGGGCCGCGTGAGCGGACGGGCCGCGTGAGCAGACGGGCCGCGTGAGCAGACGGGCCGCGGGGGCTGAAGGCCGATCCGGGCGCGGGCGGGCCCGGGAGGCGAGAGGATAGACCTATGAGGCATGAGAATTTGCTCGCTAGTGTTACGCCGCCGCCGACGCATCTTCCGGAGAACGAGGAGGCGGCCGCTGCCCTGCGCGACGGCGCCGACCCGAAGCAGGTCGCGGCCAAGTTCCCCGCCTACTGCGCGGCCTGGGCAGATCTGGCCGAGTCAGTGCTGGCCGAGGATCCGGTGACGGCGTACGCCTATGCGCGGACCGGCTACCACCGCGGCCTCGACCAACTGCGTCGGGCGGGCTGGGGTGGGCACGGGCCGATTCCGTGGGAGCACGAGCCCAATCGCGGATTCCTTCGCGCCCTGCACTCGCTTGGAGCAGCCGCAGCCGCGATCGGCGAGGACGATGAGGCCATGCGGGTCGATGAGTTCTTGCACGATTCGAGTCCGACGGCGGCCGCCACGCTACCGCCGCTCGGCTAAAAAGCGCCTCGACCCGCCGCCGGCGGGCACCAGCCATCTCCCGCAGAACCAGACCAGATAGCCTTAGCTCATGCCCGCCATCGTGATCGTTGGCGCCCAGTGGGGCGATGAGGGCAAAGGCAAAGCTACAGACCTCCTCGGCGACAGCGTCGACTACGTCGTCCGATACCAGGGCGGGAACAACGCCGGCCATACAGTTGTCATCGGCGACGACAGTTACGCGCTGCACCTGCTCCCTTCTGGAGTCCTGTCCGAGACGTCCGTCCCCGTCATCGGCAACGGCGTAGTCATCGACCCGGCCGTCCTGATCGGTGAGATCGACGACATCGAGGCCCGCGGCGTCTCCTGCGAGCGCCTGCTGATCAGCGCCAACGCGCACCTGATCATGCCGCACCAGGTATCACTCGACAAAGTGACAGAACGCTACCTCGGCCAGTCCCGCATCGGCACCACCGGCCGCGGCATCGGGCCGACCTACAGCGACAAAGCGGCGCGGATGGGCATCCGGGTGCAGGACATGTTCGACCCGGCGATCCTGCACCAGAAGCTCGAACTGGTGCTGCGCGAGAAGAATCAGCTGCTCACCAAGGTGTACAACCGGCGCGGCATCGACGCCAAGCTGGTCGCTGACACTTATGTCGAGCACGGCAAGCGGCTGGCCCGCTACGTCACCGACACCGGCCTGCTCCTGAACAACGCGCTCGATGAGGGCAAGGTCGTGCTGCTCGAAGGCGCCCAGGCGACACTGCTCGACGTAGACCACGGGACCTATCCGTTCGTGACGTCCTCCTCGCCGACCGCGGGCGGCGCCTGCGTGGGCAGCGGCATAGGGCCGACCAGGATCACCAAGGTGCTCGGCATCGTGAAGGCCTACACGACCAGGGTCGGCGCAGGCCCGTTCCCGACCGAGCTGACCGACGCCCAGGGCGAGTGGCTGCGCAAGACCGGCGGCGAATACGGAGTCACCACCGGCCGCGAACGCCGCACGGGCTGGTTCGATGCGGTCATCGCGAGGTATGCCACCAGGGTGAACGGCATCACGGACTACTTCATCACCAAGCTCGACGTGCTGTCCGGGCTTGATCAGGTGCCGGTCTGCGTCGGTTACGAGGTCGACGGCACCGTCCGCCACGAGATGCCAATGACCCAGACCGAATTCCACCACGCCAAGCCGGTCTATGAGTACCTCGACGGCTGGTGGCAGGACATCTCAGACGCCAAGACGCTGGACGATCTCCCGGAGAACGCCCGCGCCTACGTACTCCACCTCCAAGAGCTGATCGGCGCGCCAGTGGCCGCGATCGGCGTCGGCCCCCGCCGCGACCAGACGATCTCGCTGCGTCCGCTTACGTGAAACCGGCTCGCTCAGTTTCCCGCCGCGTTTCCCGCCGCACCAGTGCTCTTAACCACACGCCACCCGCTGTCCCGTACTTCGGTTCTGTTAATTCACAAATTCTTTTAGGGGGCGCAAAGCTTTGATCAGCCGGTACACGCTGCCTGAGATGGGTCACCTCTGGAGCGAGTCTCATAAGTACGAGCTGTGGTGCAAGGTCGAGACGCTAGCGCTCGAAGCGCAAGCCGAGGCCGGCCTGGTACCAGCCGACGCCGTCGCACCGGTCAGGGCCGCGCCGCCGCCGACGCCGGAGGCGGTCGCCGAGATCGAAGCCGTCACCCATCACGACGTGATCGCGTTCCTGACGGCTTGGGCGGACAACACCGAGCCGCGCGAGGCGGCCGGTTACGTCCATTTCGGAATGACCTCGTCCGACCTGCTCGACACCGCGCTGGCACTGGCGCTGACCGAGGCGACCGACCTGCTGATCGGCCGGGCGATCGCGCTCACCGCCGCGCTGCGCGAGCATGCGCTCGAGCACCGGGACTCGCTGCGTCCAGGCCGGTCGCACGGCATCCACGCCGAGCCCGACGTCTGGGGGCACCGGGTTGCCGACTTCGCGTTCGCGATGGCGCGATGTACTGGACGGCTGCGTCGCGCCCGGACGGCAGTGGCGGTCGGCCAGCTGTCCGGCCCGGTCGGCACGTATTCGAGCATCGACCCGGCGATCGAGGCGACCGTGCTCACTCGGCTCGGGCTGCAGCCGGCCGAGGTGTCGACCCAGGTGGTGCTGCGGGACGGGATCGCCGAATGGGTCAGCGTGCTTGCCATTGTGGCGACGATCTGCGAGGCCGTCGCGCTGGAGGTCAGGCACGGGCAGCGTACCGAGGTCGCCGAGCTGGCCGAGGCGTTCGGTTCTGGCCAGAAGGGCTCATCGTCGATGCCGCATAAGCGGAATCCGGTGCGCTCGGAGCGGATCGCCGGGCTGGCCCGGGTCGTCCGGGCTCAGGTCGTGCCCGTTCTTGAGGGCATTCCGCTCTGGCACGAGCGTGATATTTCCCACAGCTCGACCGAGCGGGTGGCGCTGCCGGACGCGGCGATCACCACCGACTACCTGCTCGCCGAGACCACGAACCTGATCACCGGGCTGGTCGTCGACAAGGCTCGGATGCGGGCCAACCTCGACTCGACGCACGGCCTGATCTACTCCTCGGCTGTCCTGCTTGAGCTGGTCGAATCCGGGATGTCGAGAGAGGACGCCTACGCGCTGGTGCAGCGGGCGGCGATGGCGACCTGGCAGTCGGGCGAGCCGTTCCGATCGACGCTCCGGGCTGCCGCCGCCGAGGACGGCCAGCGGCTCGATGAGGCCAAGCTGGATGAGATCTGTCAGCCAGACCGGTACGTTAGCAACCTGGGTGCGGTCTTCGACCGCTTGGATAAGCTCGATCCCGAGCAGAACTGAACCCCAGAGCGGCCGTCAGTCCAAGCCGCTTCAGGGAACTGCACAATGAGGTGCATTGACGCCGCGTGATGCGGGGTAATGAATGCAATGATGCCGTCGGTCACCGCCTGAGTGCGACCGGCTACGTTACGTATCGGCGTCGTCTTAGTCCCTGGGGGTCTGCTAGCAGTGGAATACTTGGCTACGCGCGAGATGGATCTGACACTGACATCCGATCTGGCCCAGATAGCGCCAGAGCCGGCCAGCATATCGATGGCAAGCCGGGATAATGATGTCCCAACCCCCAGGGACAGGAGTTCCAGCGTTATGAGCAGCGGTCCCCAGACCCGCTACCGAGTCAACGGCGGCAACCCCCTGCACGGAACGGTCTTCGTCCAGGGTGCCAAGAACTCGGCGCTGAAGATGATTGCCGCATCGCTGCTGGCCGCTAAGGGCCGCACGGTGCTGCGCAATGTCCCGGTGATCGAGGACGTTCGGCGGGCGGTTGAGCTGGCGCAGGCCGTCGGTGCGGTGGTCAAGTTCCACGAGATGGAACGGACACTGGTGGTTGATGCCTCCGAGCTGACCAGCCCGGTGCTGCCCGCCGAGATCACCCGCCAGTTCCGTGGCTCGGTGCTGTTCGTGCCCGCGCTGCTGCACCGGCTCGGCGAGGCCGTGCTCGAAGAGATTGGCGGCTGTAACCTCGGGAACCGGCTGCTGGACTTCCATTACCGCGGCTTTGCCCGGCTCGGGGCGACCGTTGACGAAGGCGAATTCGAGATCCGCGTCAAAGCCGAGGGCCTGCGCGGCGCTCATCTGTACCTGGATACGCCTTCGCACACCGGCACCGAAAACTTGATCATGGCGGCCTCGCTCGCGCCGGGCACCACCGTGATCGACAACACCGCCCAAGAGCCCGAAGTCCAGGATGTCATCGCGTTCATGACCAAGATGGGCGCGCGGATCAGCGGCGGCGGGACCGGCTTTATCACGGTCGAGGGCGTCGATGAACTGACGGCCGTCGAGCACACGGTCATGCCGGACCGACTGGACGCCGGCATTTTCGCGATGGCGGCCGCGATCACCGGCGGTGAGATTAACCTGGTCGGCGCCTCGCTCGACCACCTCGGTGTGGTCCGCTGGAAGCTCGAGCAGATGGGTGTCGAGTTCGCCACCTCGGGCGCGGTCGTCCAGGTCCGCCGGGACCACCCGCTGCGGCCCATCAACGTGATCACGAGCCCGTTCCCCGGCTTCGCGACCGACCTGCAGTCGCCGATCATGGCGATGAGCTGCCTGGCCGACGGCCCGAGCTACATCAGGGAGACCATCTTCGACGGCCGGTACATGATGGCCGACGAACTGAACAAGATGGGCGCCAAGATCGACGTGTCCGATGTGGCCGTCGTACACGGCCCGACGCCGCTGCACGGCGCCGAGGTCACCGCGCACGACCTGCGGACCGGGATCGCGCTCGTGCTGGCCGGCCTGGCCGCCGAGGGCGA
Organism: Streptosporangiaceae bacterium; assembly: GCA_036501205.1. Taxonomy (GTDB): domain Bacteria; phylum Actinomycetota; class Actinomycetes; order Streptosporangiales; family Streptosporangiaceae; genus Chersky-822. The sequence goes on from DASYAT010000253.1 coordinate 8,372, forward strand.
GACGATCGTGTCGCCCGGCTACCTGATCAACCGCGGCCACGCCGCCGTCGCGGCTCGCCTGTCGACGCTGGGTGCCGACATCGTCGAGGAGCCGGTCTAGCCCGCCAGAGGTCGTTCAACCTGCGTGAGGGGCACTTTGCGGTCGCTATGACGACCGCAAAGTGCCCCTCACGGGTTCGCACGTCGGCCAGGACTCAGGCGGAGGCCTTGTAAGGACCGATCACGTCGGCACCGAACCGCGCCATCTCCTCGCGCTGCGGCGAGAACTGGAGCAGCAGCAGGTCGATCCCGGCCTGCTCGTAGGCCCGGATCCGGTCGATGATCTGATCCGGCGTCCCGATCAGCCCGCTGCGCAGCCCCCGGTTCGACACGCTGTACTCCTCCAGCGACACCTGGGACTCCAGCTGCGAGCCGGCGATGAAGTCCTGATAGGACGCGTACGCCTCGGGCGAGGACTTCACATTGAGGATCCGCTCCAGCTCGGCCTGGGCCTCTTCCTCCGTGTCACGGCAGATCACGTAGCCGGACACGCCGAACAGCAGCGGCGGCTTCCCGGCCGCCTCCCGCAGCGCGGACAGCTCGCTCACCTTGTCCGCGATCCGCTCCGGCGCGTCGCCGTGCATCACGTACGCGTCCGACTGAGCCGAGATGATCTCCTTGGCCCGCGGCGACTCGCCGCCCATGTACACCACCGGCGGCCTGGTCGGCTTTGGCTCAAGGATGGTGCCGTCGATCTGGTAGAGCTCCCCCGAGTGCGAGACGCTTTCCTCGCGCAGCAGCCGCCCGACGATGTCGAGCCATTCCGAGGTCCGCGCGTACCTGGCGTCGTGCACGTCGAACGGAGCGCCATACTGGGTCGCCTCGTCCTTCCACCACGAGGAGACCACATTCAGCGAGATCCGGCCCGGCGCGATCACGTCCAGCGTGGACAGCGCCTTGGCGGTGAGCGCGGGCGAGTGATAGTTCGGCCGGACCGCGAGCATCAGCTCAAGGGTGTTGGTAACCGCCGCCACCGCGGGTGCGAGCGCCCAGCAGTCCAGCGACGGGGCCCGGTGGCCCTTGATGTCGTTGAGGTTGAGCTCGGCGATCAGCGACAGCTCGAAACCGTGCTGCTCGCTCTCGATCGCCAGGTCCTTGATGTAAGGCCAGGCGACGGGCATTCCCTCGTCCGATACGTTCCGCAGCCAGCCGCCAAAGATCGGCATCCAGTATCCGAACCGCATAGCGTTACGCCGCCCTCTCGATCTCGTCGTCCAGCAGCCTGCCGAGGAAGGACGCGACCGCGCGCTGAGCGGAGCGCGGTGCGACCGCCTCGATTTCCGGGTTGTAGTTGGTGTTGGTGTTGATGTCGTAGGTCACGAGCCGGCCGTCGGCGGTCTCGATGAACTCCAAGCCGGCGATCTCGATGCCGTGCCGACGGGCAAAGTCGAGATACCGGCCGATGATCGGATGGTCGAACCCTTCCCGCAGCGCGAACAGGCTCGGCGGAGGCGCGCTGCCGTCCCCGATCGCGCAGGCATCGGCCGGGCAGAGCTGGAAGCCGCCGAGTTCGGTGTTGGCGGTGATCGCATAGATGAACTCGCCGCCGACGATCTCGGCTCTGGTGATCTTAGGCTCGGCGGCGACCAGGTATTCCTGGAGCAGGGTGATGCCGTCGACCGGCGCCTCGAACTCAGCCGAGCCCACGTGGGCGTCGAATTCCTCGTGGCTGGCGAACAGCCGGACGCCGAGTCCCTTGCCGCCCTGGTTGTGCTTGGTGATGAACGGCGCGGGCAGCCGCCGCGCGGCGCTGGTCAGTTGACTGATCCCGGCGACGGCGATCGTGTGCGGCACGTCGAAGCCCGACGCGCGCAATGCCGTGTGCTGCTCGACCTTGCTCATCTCCAGCTCGATCACCCTGCGGCCGTTCACCACCCGGCGGCCGTGCCGCTCAAGCCAGCTCAGCACGCCGCGCGTCTGGTCCTTGGCGTAGGGATGATCCCTGGTGTGCGAGGACGCGCTCATCCTCGACCAGAACACTCCGGCCGGAGGACTGGCGTCCAGATCGATCACGTCGTCGCCTAGCAGCCACTGCTCGCTCGGCACACCGAGCGCGTCGAACGCGGCCGCGATCGGCGGATACCAGTCGGGGTTCTCGTGAATGACGTAGACCTTCATGCGCTCGCCTTCATGAGTTCGGACTCGCTGCCGAAGGCGCGGGGGGTGCGGGGGGTGCTCCCCCCGGGAGGTATGGAGCCAGGCCGGTCAAAAACTCGGCTGCGACTTCGAGGAAAGCGTCGTTGGCGGCCTTCTCGCCGATCGAGATCCTGGCCCCCTCGTCACCGAACGGCCTGATCGCGATGCCGGCGCTCTGGCAAGCCTCACCGAACCGCAACGCCCGAGCTCCGAGCCGCAGCCAGACGAAGTTCGCCTCGCTCGGCGGCACCGTCCAGCCCATGGCCGTCAGTTCTGACCTGACCCGCTCTCGTTCGGCGACCACCTGCTCGACGCGATCGAGCAGTTCGCCCTCGGCGGCCAGCGAGGCGATCGCGGCGGCCTGGGCGACCGCGTTCACCGAGAAGGTGAGCATGGTCTTGCGGGCGGCCGCCGCCACGGACTGGTGCCCGATCAGGAAGCCGACCCGCAGGCCGGCCAGGCCGTAAGCCTTGGAGAAGGTGCGCAGCAGGGTGACGTTGGGCCGGTCCCGGTAGACCTGAACGCCGTCCGGTGCCTGCGGATCGCGCACGTACTGCACGTAGGCCTCGTCGAGCACGACCAGGCAGTCACCTGGCACCTGGTCGATGAACCGCTCCAGCTCGTCGGCCTTGACGCCGGTGCTGGTCGGGTTGTTCGGCGTGCAGATGAAGATCAGCCTGGTCGAGTCGGTGATCGCGGCCGCCATCGCGGTCAGGTCGTGCGCCTCGTCCTTGAGCGGAACCGTGACCGACTTGGCCCCGGCTAGATCGGTGAGGTACGGATAGGCCTCGAACGAGCGCCAGGCGTAGAGCACCTCGGCCCCTGGGTCGCTCACCGCTTCCAGCAGCTGCTGGACCAGGCCGACCGATCCGCAGCCGACGGCCACGTGCGAGGCCGGCACGCCGTACCGGTCCGCGATCGCATCGGTCAGGTCGATGGCGCCGTTGTCCGGGTACCGGTTGATGTCGGCCGCCGCCGCCGCGATCACCTCGACCACCGACGGCAACGGCCCGAACGGCGACTCATTAGAGGAGAGCTTGAAGCTGCGCCCGGCCCCGCCGGCGGGCGGCTTCCCAGGCATGTAGGGGGCAAAATGATCGAGTACCGGCCGGAATCGTGGTGTTTGCGGTTCCTGCATATCTAACCTCCGCTGCTCTTCATTGAACAGTGTTGACCCTGCTAGCCCGGGGGGCGACCCCCGGACCCCCGAGGCAGGCCCCGCCCGCCTCCCCTTCCCCCTTCACTGCACCGCCTTCCCTCCTCACTCGTTCCTCGCTCGTCAGTCCAGGCGGCGCCGCGCCTGCTGACCTGCGACTTCCTTGGGGGGCGGCCGGTGCCAGTGGGCCGGGCCGGCCGGGGATTGCCTGGCCGGCGCTAGTGCGTTCCTGGGCTTCGGCCGCAGCATCGGGGGATGCAGCAGGTCGGTGTCGCCGCGCCGGTAGAGCTGCGCCGGCCGCCCTCCCGACGAACTGGCCGCCCCGGTGTCGACGAGGAAACCCTCGGCCCCGGTGACCTTCCGGTGGAAGTTGCGCGGATCGAGCGGCGTGCCCCAGACGATCTCGTACACCCGCCGCAGCTCGGCGACCGTGAACTCGTCGCGGCAGAACGCGGCGCCGAGCGAGGTGTATTCAAGCTTGGCCCTGGCCCGCTCGACCCCGTCCGCCAGGATCCGCAGGTGGTCGAAGGCCATAGCGCCGAGCGTGGCGACCGGCTGCCAGCTCATCCTGGGCTGCTCGGGAGCGGGCAGGTCGGGGGCCAGGCCAAGGTAAGCGCAGGCGACGACGCGCTGACGCGGGTCACGATCGGGGTACCCGTAGGTCTGCAGTTGCTCAAGGTGTACCGGGGCATCGGGCAGACCGGCCCGTTCGGCGAGCACGCGCTCGGCCGTCGCGGGCAGATCCTCATCCAGCCGGATGAACCCGCCAGGCAACCCCCACATGCCCAGATGCGGCGCCGCGTTGCGTCGCCACACGAGCACCGAGAGCTGACTGCCACGTACCGTAAGGATCACCAGATCGACACTCACGGCGACCCTCGGCACGTCCATGTTTGCAACGTATCCCGGACGACCTTGATTGGCTAAGCCCGGGTAGTCCGCTTTGCGCTAGAGCGGGGTCCGGGGTCGTCCCCGGGGCTAACAGCGCTTATCGTGAGTACATGAACCGGCTGGGAGAGCTTGAGCGGGCCATCATGGAAGTTCTCTGGGAATCGGTCGATCCGATGACCGTCAGGCAGGTCGGAAGCTGCCTGGTCGACCGCGACCTGGCGCATACGACGGTCATGACGGTGCTCGACCGGCTGGCTAAGAAGGGCTTCGTGCGCCGTCAGCGAGTTGGCCGGGCCTGGCGTTACCGGCCCGCCGAGAGTCGCGAGGCGTATGTGGCGGAGCTGATGCTGACGGCGCTTGACCAGACCGGCGACCGGCAGGCCGCGCTGACCAGATTCGCGCGGAGTGTGTCGGGCGCCGAGGCGGAGGCGCTGCGCGCTGCCCTCGAGACGCTCAGCGGAGCCGACCGGAGCTGATTCAGTTGCCCGCCGTTGTCTTTCTGCTCGGAACGTTCGCGATCGCGATCGTTCTGGCGGCATCCCTGCTCGCCGGCGCGAGCTGGCCGCGCCGCTGCCCGGGCATGGCGATCGTGCTGTGGCAGGCGCTCGGCCTTGGCTGGGGCCTGGCGGCCGTTGGCGCGCTGGTCGGGCTCGGGATCTCCGGGCTGAGGGTCGCGCGCGGTCCGGCCACCGGACTGGAGGTAACCGAACTCGCGGCCGAACGCATCGGGCGGCTAGTCGTCGACGGCTCGCCGCTCGGGCCGTTCGGTGTCATCGCCGCGCTGCGGATGATTTCGCTGGCGGCCGGCGTCGCTCTGCTCGGGCTGCTGGTGTGGATCCTCGCGGCCGCCGCGGCGGCCGTGTTCCGGGCTCGGCACCGGCAGCGGACGCTGCTCGGCCTGCTCGCGCACGATGACCCCAAGGTTCCCGGCGCGCTCGTCGTCGATCACCCGGCCGCTGCCGCGTACTGCGTGCCAGGACTGCGCTCCGCGATCGTGATCAGCGTCGGCGCGCTCGACCTGCTCGACGCGGACGAACTGGCCGCGGTCCTAGCCCACGAGCGGGCTCATCTGCGGGCCAGGCACGATCTGGTGTTGCTGCCGTTCACCGCGCTGCTGCGGGCGTTCCGCTGGTCGGCGATCGCGCGGGCGGCGAACGCCGACGTCGCGCTGCTGGTGGAGATGCTGGCCGACGACCGGGCCCGCAAGCGCCGGCCGGCCAGGGAACTGGCCACCGCGCTGCTGCGGGTCGGGGCCTCGGGCGGCGGGCTCGCTCCAGTTGGCGCGCTCGCGGTTTCCGGCAACTCGGTCGATGGTGAACTGGCCGCGCGAGTGACAAGGTTGCTCAGACCGCCGCCCAGCCTTGCTTTCTCCGCCAAAGTAGGAGTCGGCATCCTAGCCGCGGTGATCGTGCTCGCGCCCGCCACCGCATTGCTGCTTCCGCTCTGAGACAGAGACTCGCGGCGCGGGTTACTCGTGGGGGATGCGGATCCGCAGGCGCCGGAATCCCTTACCCTTGTTCTCGACCTTGACGACCTCGATGCGGCCGATCTGGGCGGTGGTCGCGACGTGGGTGCCCCCGTCCGCCTGCTGATCGAGGCCGACGATGTCGACGATCCTGACTTCTTTTACCTCGGGCGGCACCAGGTTCTTGGCCGTGCGGATGATGTCGGGGATCGCGAACGCGTCGTCGCGGGGCAGGGTCCGGACGTCGATGCGGCGGCCGGCCGCGATCTCGACATTGCAGGCAGTCTCGACCGCATCCCGGAAGCCCTCGGGGAGTTCGGGCAGGTCAAAGTCCATGCGGGCCAACCCGGGCTCCATATTTCCGCCGGTCACCAGCGAGCCGTAGTCGCGGTAGACGACGCCGCAGAGCACGTGCAGGCCCGAGTGGGTACGCATCAGCGCGGTCCGGCGGTCGTCTTCGAGGGCGCCGCGGACCGAGGTTCCCGGCGGGGGCACCGGATCGCCGTCGGCCGGGATCAGGTACAGGTCATCGCCTTTGCGCGCGCCGACGATCGCTGTCTGCACGCCGCCCCAGAGCAGCACGCCGTGGTCCGGTGGCTGGCCGCCGCCGCCAGGGTAAAAAGCCGAGCGGTCAAGGACGATGCCGTCCTCGCCGGCCGCCAGCACGGTCGCGTCCCACTCGCGCAGGCTCTGGTCATCGAGTTCGAGCCGGTGCGTGCGCCAGGTGTCGTCAGGCAAAGCTTTCCCCCAGGTATCGCGGCGGTTGGAACAGGCCCGGTTACCAGGGGCCGTAGGGGCCTTGCGAGCCGCCGCCGGGTCCGATTTCGCGGACCTTCGGGCGGACGTCGGTCATGTAGACCGCGGCGGCGATGAAGGCCACGACCGGCAGGATGCTGATCACGCCGAACCCGCTCGTTGACCCGATTGTCGCGCTGTACAGGCCGATCGCCGCGGCGACACCCAAGATGAGCATCCACAGCATCTTGGTCTGCTTGCCTGCTTCAGGGAAGGCGCCCGTTGAGCGGCGCAGCACATCGGCGAACGCCCACAACTCGATAATCATCGCTGCGACGGCGAGCGCCCAGAAGAAGTACTCAAGGGGCAACAATGCGTTCACGGTACGAACCTATCTAAGCGGGCGCTGTGCTCAGTGCTTCGACTGCTCGCTGGGGTCCAGGTCGGTCCAGGCGCCGACCTCGGCCTCGGCGGCTGTCTCGGCCTCGGCCTCAACTTCGGGGTCGGTCTTGACGTCCGGCTCTTCGTCGGCCATCGCTTCCACTTTAGCGTGCGCGATGTCGTGCGCATCGTCCTCGCTGCCCGCAGCGACGGCCTCGGCCACCTCTTTCCTGAACGACTCGTAGATGTCGATCAACATCTGCTTCTGCCGCTCAGTCAGCTCAGCGTCGGCCATGATCGCATCGGCCACGGTCGTCTCGCCCGGCTTGTCGTCCAGGATCCCGGCCTGGACGTACAGCGCCTCGGCCGAGATCCGCAGTCCCTTAGCGATCTGCTGCAGGATGTCCGCGCTCGGCCGCCGCAGACCGCGTTCGACCTGGCTCAGGTACGGGTTGGAAACTCCCGCCGCCTGAGCAAGCTGGCGGATCGAGATCTTGGCCTGCTCGCGTTGCTCGCGAATGTAGGAACCGATGCTGCTGACGTTGACCGGACTCATACGGCCAGTCTTGCCACCCGTGCTTGCAATTGCAAATGGCCGGGCCATCGCCCGCCGGTGACTGTTTCCTCTAGCTGAAGACTTCAGGGGCCTATTTGACGCGAAGTCTTCCGCTAGCCGAGCCGAGCCCTGATCTCCCCGACCGGCTGGCCGCCGCCCCTGACCGGCGCGCTGGTCATCTCCTTCAGCGCGGCCAGATCAGCCCCCGTCGACGGGTCAGATCCCAGCAGCTCAAGCAGCAGTGACGCCATGATCGGCGGCAAACCGCGTTGCCCGCCATCGTCGATCTTGACCGCCGCCGCCCGCCCATCCGCCAACGAGAACGCACACACCCCGTCCGCACCCGGCTTCATCAGCATCCCGGGCACGGCGGTCATCAGGGCCGCCTCGTACCGGGTGGTCCCCGACATCCAGGTCGGGTAGGTCCGCATCGCGTCGGCGACCTTCCGCTCGGAAGCCCCCTCCGGTGCGGTCGCGACGGCGGCGAACGCCCGCGCGAGCCCGGTCAGCGAGAGCGCCATCAACGGCGCACCACACCCGTCGACGCCGATCGCCGTCACCGTTTCGCCCGCCAGCGCCTCGACGACGCCCTTGATCCGCACCTGCAGCGGGTGGGCCGGATCGCGGTAGGTCTGCGTCGGCCAGCCGTTCGCCACGCAGGTGGCGAGCATCGCCGAGTGCTTGCCAGAGCAGTTCATGTGCACCCGGTCGGCCTCACCGCCCGACCGCAGGTACTCGGCCCGCGCGGCCTCATCGAGCGGCAGGTCAGGCGGGCACTGCAGGTCGGCCACGGTCAGCCCGGCCCGGCGAAGGATCTCCCGCGCTCCGTCGACGTGGAACGTCTCGCCCGAGTGGCTGGCGCAGGCCAGCGCGAGCAGTTCACCGGACAGGTCAAGGCCGCTCTTGAGCATCGCCGTGCCCTGCATCGGCTTGTTCGAGGACCTCGGGAACATCGGGACGGTGACGCTGCCGGCGGCGAACCGGGTCGAGCCATCCGCCTCGAGCACCACCACCGAGCCGCGATGCCAGGACTCGACCATCCCCGACCGGACGACCTCGGCAAGCACAGGGTGAGCGGGGTAAGCCGTGGCCTCGGCGCCCATCAGGCGCTCCGGCCCTGCCGAGCCGGGATGCCGAGCATCTCCCGGGCCGCGTCGGGCGTGATCGCCGGCCGCTGCGCCAGCTCAGCCAGCGTGGCCGCCCGCTCCACCAGCTCGGCATTGCTGGCGACCGGCCGCCCGCGCGAGAACGTGATCGTGTCCTCCAGGCCGACCCGGAGCTGCCCGCCCGCCGCCAGCGCCGCGAACATCACCGGCACCGAGGTCCGGCCGATACCGGTCGCAGACCAGGTCGCTCCCGCGGGCAGCCCGGCGACGGCCTGGACCAGCGTGGCCGCGTCCCCGGCCATGCCGCCAGGGACCCCCATGACCAGATCGCAATGCACATGCCCGCCGAACGGCGGTCCGTACTTATCAAGCAGCCGATGCAACGAGGCGACGTGCCCGAGGTCGAACAGCTCGAACTCCGGCACTACGCCAAGTTCCTGCGTCTTGACGTACAGCTCGCACATGAACGGCCAGGGATTCAGGAAGATGTCGTCACCGAAGTTGACGGTCCCGCAGGTCAGCGAGCACCCGTCCGGCGCCGCGTCCAGGACCTTGAGCCGCCGGTCATAACTGTCGGTGACCGCGCCGCCGGTAGAAAGCTGCACGACCAGGTCGGTCGACTCCCTCAGCGCGTGCACGGTGTCCTTAAGACGATCCGGGTCGAGCGTTGGCTGGGCCTCGCCGTCCCTGATATGCACGTGAATCACGGCCGCGCCGGCCTCCCGGCACTCCTTGGCCGTCGTCACCAGCTCGTCGATGGTGACCGGCAGCGCTGACACCGCCGACTTCTCAAGTTCCGCGCCAGTAGGCGCGACAGTGATCATCGTTCCATTGCTGGCCATGGGACAATGCCTTCCCGTGCGAGCTGTCATCCAACGAGCTAGTCAAGCGAGCGTAACGGTAGCGGGCCAGGTCGTCGGCGACCTGCCGGCCCCTGGCCTGGTGGTACTCGTCGGCGTGACGCACGACGACACCGGGCGGACCGCTAGCACGCTGGCGAACAAGATCTACTACCTGCGGATTCTGGCCGACGAGAAATCATGCGCCGATACCGGGGCACCTTTGCTGGTGGTGAGCCAGTTCACCCTGTATGCCCAGACCGCCAAGGGCAGGCGGCCGAGCTGGGGAGCGGCGGCCCCCAGGGAGATCGCCGAGCCGCTAGTGACCGCGTTCGCCGACGCGTTGCGCTCGCTCGGCGCCAGCGTCCAAACTGGCGTGTTCGGCGCCGACATGGCAGTCGCGCTAGTCAACGACGGACCAGTGACACTGATTATTGAGGCATAAAATTTTGCGCGGGTTCAATCCTTCACGTGAATGGCGTCTGGCCGCGCCCGACTCAACCCGGGCCGCCGTGATCATTTCCGGAACAGATGAATATGCGCTTTCATCTGGTTTTCCGGGGATGAATATGCGTATTCATCTGCCGGGGCCCGGATGACGGCCCCTGAGGACGGGCCCGGATGACGGCCCCTGAGGACGGGGTCCGGTCGACGGGCACGGGTCGCCTCGCTGGGACCAGCCTTTGGACCTACGGGCGGGACGCCACCCGCGCAAATCTTTCTTCCTAATAATTTACTTTATTTTGGCTTAAGGGCCGCCCACCATTACCTAGCGGCTCACGGCGGGCGACGGCAGATACGCCTTGGCGAATCGCAGGGCCTCGGCCAGGTCGTTGTAGCGCTCCTTGGCGCTCTGCGCTCGCCGAGTGCTGATTTCGAGCACCACGGTGCCGTTGAAGCCCAGGCCAGGCAGCAGTTCGAGCACCTCACGGCACGGCTGACTCCCCCGGCCAGGCACCAGGTGCTCATCGGGCAGTCCCGGCTTGGACCCGTCGGCCAGGTGCACGTGGGCCAGCCGGGAGCCAAGCTGCTTGGCCATCTCGACGGCGTCGGAGTCGGACACCGAGGTGTGCGACAGATCGAGCGTGGTGTTGGCCACGTCAAGTTCCACCGGGCTCCAGTGCGGCGCGAACCCGGCCACCTCGGCGCTGCCGGCTCGCAGCGGGTACAGGTTCTCGACGGCGAATGTCATGCCGGTCTTCGCCTCAAGCTCGCCGACTCCGTGCTCGAAGTCCCTGACGTAATCGCGCTGCCAGCGAAACGGCGGATGCACCACTACAACCTTCGCTCCCAGCTTCTCGGCGAGTTCGGCCGACCGGGCCAACTTGGCCCACGGCTCCCGCCCCCAGACACGCTGGGTAATAAGTAGGCAGGGAGAATGTACCGCCATAACCGGCATGTGATGGTATTCGGATAGGCGCTTGAGAACGTCCGCATCTTGGCTGATCGGATCGGCGGTCACCATAACCTCGATGCCGTCATAACCAAGCCGCGCAGCCAGCTCGAAAGCGTCGGCCGTTCGCTCAGGGAACACCGATGCCGTCGACAGCGCGACCGGTATCGGGCGCGCCTGGGACTCGCTGCGTGTCATCTTCGCTGGCTCCGGATAATCAGCGCGAACCTCGCAGCAGCCTGGGCGCATCGTCGTAGCGCGTGGTCGTTGGCGCCACTCACGTAGGCGGCGCGCCGTACTTACAGCCAGCTTATGCGCGCTCGGAACGTCCTACTGTCAGCACCCGCCGATACCGTTCGGCCATGGCTAAGAGTTCGCTTGGAGCGCTTTATCAGTGCAGCGATTGCGGCTGGCAGACCGCCAGATGGGCGGGTCGCTGCGGCGGCTGCTCGGAGTGGGGAACGCTCGCGGAAAGCGCGGCGGCCGCTGCCGGAGCCAAGTCCGGCCGGGCCCTGCTGCGCGGTCTTCCCGCGGTCAGGCCCGCCGAGCCGGCCGTGCCGATCTCCCAGGTCGACGCCAGCGGTGCGGCCGCGCGCCCGACCGGCATGGACGAATTGGATCGAGTGCTGGGCGGCGGCCTGGTGCCGGGCACCGTCGCCCTGCTGGCCGGTGAGCCTGGCGTCGGCAAGTCCACCATGCTGCTGGAGGCCGGCGCGCTGGCAGCGGAGCGGTCCACCGTGCTCTACATCACCGGCGAGGAGTCGGCCGCCCAGGTCCGGGCGCGCGCGGACCGGATCGGTGCGATCAGCGACAGCCTCTTCCTCGCCGCCGAGACCGACCTGGCGGCCGTGCTCGCCCACGTCGAGGCGGTCAACCCGTCGATGCTGATCGTCGACTCGGTCCAGACGATCTCGGTGGCCGGCGTCGAGGGCGTTCCCGGTGGGGTGACCCAGGTGCGAGAGATCACGTCCGCGCTTGTCAGCCTGGCCAAGCAGCGGACGCTGACCACCGTGCTGGTCGGCCACGTCACGAAAGACGGCTCGATTGCCGGACCGCGCTCACTTGAGCACCTGGTGGATGTGGTGCTGCACTTCGAGGGCGACAGCCGGGGTCGGCTTCGGATGATTCGGGCCGTAAAGAACCGTTTCGGGCCTACTGATGAGCTCGGCTGCTTCGAGCTGGGCGAATTCGGCTTGATCGGCCTGCCGGACCCGAGCGGCCTGTTCTTGTCCCGACTGCACGATCCGGTGCCTGGGACCTGCGTGACGGTCACGCTCGAAGGCCGCCGCCCCCTCGTAGCCGAGGTCCAGACGCTGGTCTGCCCGGTCGAGGGTAGCGAGCCACCCCGCCGGATCACCTCGGGGCTCGACTACGCGCGAGTGGGCATGGCGGTAGCCGTGCTGCAGCGCCGGGCCAGGGTCAACCTGAGCCGATGCGACATCTATGCGGCGACCGTGGGCGGCGTCAAGCTGACGGAGCCCGCCGTGGACCTGGCCGTGTTGCTGGCCCTGGCCGGAGCACGGGCCGACATCTGCCTGCCCCCCGACGTCGTCGCCTTTGGCGAGGTCGGCCTGGCCGGTGAGATTCGCAGCGTCGCCGGGATCGGCCGACGGCTGTCAGAGGCGAGCCGGATGGGATTCCGCCGGGCCGTCGTTCCGGCTGGCACCGACGCAATCCCAAGCGACTCACCGATGGAGGTCCGTCAGGTCACTGATATCGCCGGCGCCATCGCCGCCGGACTGGGCGCCGAGTAAACGCGAACCAACGGAGTAACGCCAGTGAGCTGAGGTACCCCCGCACCCGCTCCAACCAACCGCCGAGCTCGGGCTCCGGCGCCCGGATGGAGCGGGGCACTGATCAGGCCGGGTCGAACTCCCCGTCCTTAACACCTGAGATGAACGCTTCCCATTCTCTTGTGGTGAAGGCAAGCTTCGGACCGATGGGGTCCTTGGAATCACGAAGCAGGTACAGCATGTCTTCGTCGGCCTTATGCGGCACGGTAACGGTGTCGTGTGTCGCCGTAACCTCGACACAACCGCCACCGTTGCCTCCGCTGTAACTGGCCTTCTGCCACACGCCAACCTCGACACAGCCGCCGCCGTTGCCGCCGCTGTAGCTAGCCTTTCGCCACCTCACTCGTGTGAGGTCCATGACTTCGCTCTTTTCTCGAGTTGGGTAATAGAAGCCTTCCTTGGGAGGGCCTCGGTGCCCAACGTAGTCCATTTGGCCACCAGCCGCGCGACATGCTCTGGGTCCTGCACTATCTGCCCCTGTACTGCGGACTCTTGATACGCAACGCTGGGTACCTCCCTGAAATCTGCTATAGCGAAGCCGCCGCCATAGAGGCCCTCGTGAGCTCCAGCATCCGATGGAATGACCTCGAAAACCACGTTTGGTCGCTGTGCTGCCTCAATGAGGTGGTTGACCTGCTCAAGCATCACATGTCGGCCGCCGACAGGTCGTTGTAGCACCCATTCATCCAGAATGACCCAGAGTGTGGGAGGATTGGGTTTAGTAAGAATTTCCTGCCGTTTAAGTCGGGCCGCAACGAGTTCCTCGATCTCGTCATCCGTAGCGCCAATTCGAGTGCTAAACAACGCACGGGCATACATATCGGTCTGCAGGAGTCCCGGCACCAGCAACGACTCAAACCACCGCAGGGTCGCCGCCGCCGCTTCTTTCTCTGGCCAGTCCTGGAACCAATCCGGGTAGGCCTGATAGTTCATCCCCTCTTCGAACTGATCCCACAACTCGGTGAGCGCGCCGTGGGTGTTCAGTTCACCGACACCGTCGATGTCGCCGGTGGTCGGCCGGGTCGGCACCCGCCAGCCGTTCTCGTACGCACTGATTAGCTTGCCGGAGACGTGCGCCAGCGATCCGACTTGATCCTGGGTCATGCCAGCGCGCATTCGATAGTGCCGCAACATTGCCCCGAATACAGCCCGCGGCGTACCTTTAGGTGGGTTCGACTCAAGTGCTGGCATCTGTCGTCCTTCCTAAAGCGGCTCTACAAATCGCTAACCAAATCTACGGGCTGCGAGATGGCGCTACATCAGGGCTGTACTTGGCAGGTCTATTACCAACCTAGCTCCCTTACGCGAGAGTGTTAAGCAAAATGGCGGATACACACAGCGATGAAAGGGATACGGCTGGTGAGGTACCTGCAGAAGTGCCGGGCTCGCGGCCATACCGGATCTAATTCCCGGCGGGTGACCAATGCCTAGCGTCGGCCTAGATCAAGTATCGACCGAGGTGAGCCGCGCGGTTGTCGCGCCCGAATTTCCCGTACTTGTCCGCCGCACATTCCCCGGCCAAGCGGGACAAGTACGAATCGTCCGCTGGTGGCTAACGGCCCAGCTCGGCGGCCCGGCTGCGGCCGATGACGTGGTCTTGGCCTGCTCTGAGCTGGCCGCGAACGCCATCATCCACAGCGACTCAGGCCTGCCAGGTGGGGTTTTTACCGTGCGGCTGGCGATCGACCGCAACTTCGTGCGCATCGAGGTAATCGATCAGGGAGGCGGTTGGCCAGGCGGACGCCGCCCGTGCCACGCCCCCACCGCCGACTCAGACGACTTCAGCCAGTGCGGCCGTGGCCTGCGCATAGTCGCCGCCCTCGCGAGCGGCTGGGGAATATCAGGCGACCAAGAAGGCCGCACAGCCTGGTGCGAGGTCAAAGTCGAGTTACAGAAGTTAGCCAATGCATCTAGTGAGACAACCCACAATTACGATTGCAATCCTTTGCAAGGGCGGCGCGACCGGCTAGTCGCCGGATCCTCGGAATAGCCAGACCTTAATTCCGTACCGTCGGCGAAATAGCTGACACCGCTAGATAAATTCAGGGCAGCGCATAATAACGACCGGCCCGGCCGAATCGCGAATCGCAGCAAATAATGCGAGCTCAACGGGGAGTTTCGGCACCGTCGGCACTTCAGCCCAATCGGGTAGGCAATCCCTGCACCTGTTGACGCGAGACGGCCTCTTCCTTAAGCAGGGCTTCACCAGGACCGCCGAGCAGCCCAGGATCTGCGGCCCGGCCACCACACCACCCGGCATCACCATCCGGCGTCACCACCGGCCTTGGCGTCCACGGCCTTGGCGTCACCGCCGGCCTCGGCGTCACCGCCCCGGGTCCGTCGCCGCCCTGGCCACTACGCCCTCCGGCCTCAGCGTCCCGGTTAGCCGCCTGGCCGCACCACACCTGGCGCTCCCTCGCTCACCCCGGCCTCGGCTCCACCACCCCGGCCGGCCCGCACCGCTCGCGACTTCTCGGCCTGAACCTCCGCCACCGATGTCGCCGCCCGGCCACATCCCACCCTCACCACCCCGACCACCCGCGCCGAACCTTTCCCTCCAACCCCACCGCCCAGCCACCCTGGCTTCACGATTCGGCCTCGCGTTCGCGGCCTTCGCCCGGCTTCACCGCCCTCGCGCTCGCAACTAGGCCGCACATTGGGCCACGATCTTGCCTTGAATGATCTTCCAGAGGGCCGACCTGCGAGTTTGGCGTGGCGACGTTTGCTTCACTCCAAGGTGGCCGAGTCAGTCCGGGCCGAC
>DASYAT010000254.1:0-14524 GCA_036501205.1 Streptosporangiaceae bacterium
CGCCGCCCGGTTGCCGAGCATGATGTGCGCCAGCCTGATCATGGCCAGCGCATGCTGGCGATAAAGCGCGGAAACGGCAGCCGCGGGCTGCCCAGGTGCCGGCGGGGGGCCGCAATCGGCGGCGACCCCCGCCACACCGGAACCTTGGTCCATGCGTACTAGACGCAGTTACCGCTGAAGATGGTGCACCTAACTTTGATATTGCCGAAGATGGCCGAGCATGCCCTGCAGGCTCGCCTGAGCAACGGCGATCACCGTGTCGGCCGCGCCGTAATAGATGTGCACCGTGTCGCCGTCGTCACGCAAGATCCAGCCGCACGGAAACACCACGTCACCCACATCGCCGTGCCGCTCGTACGGCTCGCTCGGGCTGAGCACCCACTCATCGCCCCGGGCCAGCACCTTGGCCGGGTCTTCGGCGTCGAGCAGCGCCAGTCCGGCCCGGTAGATCAGGCCGGAGGCGGTCTTGCGCACGCCGTGGTAACACAGCAGCCAGCCCTCGCTGGTCAGCAACGGCTCAGGGCCAAGGCCGATCTTGTGGTTGTCCCACCAGCCACCGCCGCGCGCGGTGAGCAGCACCCGCGAGTCGCCCCAGTGCTTCAGATCCGGGCTGTACGACAGCCAGATGTGCGAGCCCTTGGCGTTGGCCGGACGGTGCAGCATCGCCCACATGTTGCCGATCTTCGCCGGGAACAGCGCGGCGTCCTTGTCGTCGGGCCGCATCACCATGCCTAGCCGGTCCCAGTGCGCGAAGTCCCTCGTCTTGGCCAGGCACACCTGGGGGCCGTTGACCGAGAGACCGGTATAGACGACGAAGTAGTCATCGCCGATCTTGGTGATCCTGGGGTCCTCGATGCCGCCGTGCTCGTCCGGGTTTCCCGGCTGCGCGGTCAGCCCGCGGTGGGGGTCGATCTGCCACCCGGTCAGGCCGTCATCACTAGTCGCGACGGCCATCGACGACATTCCGGTCCGGTGCTCGACCCGGACCAGCATCAGGGTCTTCCCATCGAAAACTGTGGCGGCCGGATTGAATACGGCATTTACGTTGCCAGGGAAATCCTCTGGCCGAAGGATCGGATTGCCGGCGAACCGGCGGATCAGTTCGCCCTGGTCAGGCCCGTCATTCATGGAATAGTCCCTTCGGTTGCCAGGAAAGGTTAATTGGATCGCGCCTAACTTACCTGGCTACCAGCCAGCGGCGCGGGACTGCGGCGGGAGGCGGAATGGCCGCCAGTACCCCCGGCGAAGATGGCCGCCTTGATGAAGCCATTGCTCAGGCCGTCCCGAACGGCCGATCTGATGAACGACTGCCCGTTCTGGCTGGTCCACAGTAGCGCTAGCTCGCTAGTTTCCGGGCTGGGGGGAGTTCTTGTAGACCTCGGCCGCGGCTAGGTGAAATCCGTCTGGCAGCCCGGCGGCCGCCATCGTGGCTGCGATCTCTTCCATCTCGCCGACCCACCGCCAGCCCTTCTCGGCGGCCGATCTGGCTGTCCCGGGCAGCCGGTCCGGCAATCCGGGCTGGGACCGCGCCCATTCCGCCGCGAGCGCGTCGCCGACTCCCTCCGCCTGCGCGAGGGCGTGCACGGTCAGCAGCAGAGCGCCCGACCCTTTGGTCCAGGCGGCGTAGGCCATCTTCAGGCTCGACGCCGACCAGGGTCCCGCCGCCACGATCCGCGCCTCCAGCGCAGTCCCGTCAAAAAGCTCCCGAACCGCGTCGGCCGATTCGCCCGACAGGTACAACCGGGTAGTCCCGGCCGAGGCTGGCGGCGGCCCGATGATCCCGCCGTCAACGTAAGTCGCGCCCCCGCCGGTCACGATCGAGGCCACCTGCTCCGCCGTCCGCGGCGAGATCGCATTCGCGTCCACGTAAGTCCCGCTAAACCCGGCCCCGGCGACAGCCCGGGCCACGTCCGCGGCAGCGTGCGGCGGGCAGATCGACAGCACCACCTCAGCCCGCCCGGCCAGTTCCCGGACCGTCCCCGCCTCGGTCAGCCCCGCCGCCCGCGCCCGCGCCGCGCTCCGGTCGCTCCGCCCAGCCGAAGCCCAGAGCACCTCAAACCCGCGCTCGGCCAGCCCCCGCCCGACAGCCGACCCCATCTCACCGGGATGCAAGACCCCGACCACGACCGACCCAGACTCAGGCATGCCCCGATTCTGGCACTTGGGCGTGCCAAGGAGGGGATCGTGGAGAGTTTCCGCGTGGTGGAGAGTTGACCGTGGATTCCCGCGGCAAACTCTCCACTCGACGGAAACTCTCCACCTTAAATCATCATAAAAGGGACAGTATTCCGTGATCGTGGAGAGTTTCCGTCGCCCGTGCGGCCAACTCTCCACGATCCAGGCCTGGGCAGAGCCGGCTGGCCTGACGGGCTAAGCGGCTCGGCGGGCCGCCACCGCGCAGGCTGGTCCGCAGGGGAAAGGGGTTCCCGGCCAGCCCTGGTGTTGCAGCACTGTGCCGACTTGGAGGGCCGTCTCGCAAGAATGCCGGTCGACGTCGATCCAGCCGTAGCGCAGCACGGTGTTCCCTTGCTCGGTGATGGCGTTGACCCTCCTGAGGTCATGCCAGCGCTGCTCATCCGGATGTGCTTGCAGTCCATCTAGTTCGACGCAGAGGGCGTAGCCGTCGTAGAGATTGTCTAGGTAGCGATTGCGGCCATTTGCGTCGACTTTGGCCTGGCGGATGGCCGTCGGCAGCCCGTGCGGTCGTTCGACGCGGTGCAGGTACCGGTACTCGAGTACTGAGTGCACGCCGGTGCCGATGTCGTTGAGCGCCGTAACTAGCTCACTGCGCCATCGCAGTCTGGCTCGTTTGTCCATGCCCGCGATGATCAGAGGCACGGTGGTCAGGCCTCGCTGGCAGACACAGCAGGTCAGTCCCAAGGCGGTTTCGAACCTGGTCGCCCCGCCCACTAGGTCGAGGACGGTCTCTTCTAGCCTGGTTCGCGGCGGCATCAAACTCGGATGAATCGCGTCGGCAAGGCGGCTGGCCCGATGGATTACGACGCCGCTCATCGGGCTGATATGCCGTTCCTTTGGAATCGCGACATGGATCAGCTGAGAGGGCCGGTCGGCGAATCCGAACAACTCGGCCGCCGTCTCATGACAGAGCGCGGAGCCAGGTCCCGCTCGCCGCACCGCCGCCCACAGCAAGGACTCCCTGGCCGTTCGCCCACCGGATATCAGATACACCCCGCGATGAAGTCGCTGCCACCGTTCGGCTCTGACCAGCCGATCGATGGCGTCGGGGGGCAGGCCGAAGCTAAGGGCCTGGCTGCGGGAGATTACTCCCTGCTGGTGCCGGGCCAGTTCCTTGCAGGCGCGTACCACGTCAGGTGACATGACAACAGCCTGATCCGGTTCCGTGCGATGCGGGCACGCAAAATGCCGTTTGTGGACAAGCCCGATGCGGGTCGAAGCTTGTCCACAGCGGCAGTTGCGATTACCAGGCTCTTTCGAGAGTGCCAGGGTTGGGGGTGGGTAGCGGGGTGAGCTTGCCGTTGTGCAGGACCATGTAGACCGGCTGGAGGGGGCCGTGTGGCGTTCGGTAGTTGAACTGCAGGATCATGACGCTGCCGGACCTATCGGTCCACGCAATGTTCGACAGGGCCGGGACAGCGCCCTGCACTAGCGGCGGGTTGAGGATGATCGCGTCGACGAGCTTTCCGGTCGCGGTTGACACCTCGGCGAGCTGGTTCGGGTGCTTGTGGGTGTACGCGCCGAACACCACCTTGGTGCCGGCCGGCAGGATGCGAACGTCGAGCGTCGTCGGGAAGTAGAAACCCGGCCTGACGTTGTACAGCGGTCGGCTGTTCGAGGCGATCGTGCCATTGGCGGCATCCGCATTGAACAATTCGATAGCGCGCGGCGGGACCGAGGCGTAGGTGTCCAGGGTCAGCGTCTTGTCGTCTGCGGCCCAGGAAGTCGAACCGGGGTCGAAGGGGCCTTGCCCGAGCCCCCAGGTGCCGCGGAATACGCGGGCGGCCCCGCTCGCCATCGTGTAGATAACCAGCCGGGAGTTGGCGGTACGGAACAAGCCGGTGCCGCCGTCGTAGTAGTCGTAGTAAACCGCCAGCCTGGTGCCGTCGGGGGAGAGGGCCAGCGACTCGACGTGCCAGCTCTTCGGCCGCGACGGCAGCCGCAGCGGCGTCGCCGTGAACTGCTGCGGGCCTGCCTTCTGGGTGAGCGTGACCATGAACAACTGGGTCCGCCCGTGTACCGGGTTCTGGCGGTGCTTGCCGGTGTACCGCAATACCTGCGCGTCCAGCACGAAGGTGCGGCCGCCCGCGTCGGCGGTGATGGCATCGACGGAGTTGTAAGGCTTAGGCACCTGCAGGGTCGCCGCCGCCCTTCCGGTTACCGAGTCGATTACCTCCGCCACATCGAGCCGGTGGCTCATCACGAGCGCTATCGAATAGCGGGGGATCAGCGCCAGCGCCCCCGCCGCTGGCCTCGGCCCGGTCACCTCGGCCCGGTCAGCCCGCAGTGCTGAGGCGGCGCCGAAGGAGGCGCCCGCGATCGCGATGACCGCCGCCGCAGCGGCCAGTGCCGCAACCGGCCTGGACAGCCCGCGTCTGGCCTGAACCGCGCCGCTGCCGGCCACCCCGTCGCCAGCCAGGCCGTCGCCGACGACCCCAGTGCGCGGCATCAGGTGCAGCGGGGTCAGTTCGTCGGGCCTGATCTCGGTGGCGGTGCCGTCGATGGCCGCCCGGACTACTCGCTCCACGCTCCTGCGTTCTGCCCTGTTCATGACGAGGCCTCCTTCAGCATGCGTCCAAGGGCGACCAGAGCCCGGTGCTGGGCCGATCTGACCGAGCTCTTGCCGATGCCCATCTGCTGGGCGATCTCGGTCTCCGACAGGTCGGCGTAGAACCGCAGCACCAGCACCTCGCGCTGCCGGCTCGGCAGGTTGCGTACCGCTGTCATCACCGCCCGCCGCTGCTCCGCGCTCAGCGTCACCGCCTCGGCCGAAGCCAGCACCAGCCCCGAGTCCGCCAACTCGGCACCAAGGACCACGGTCGGGCCCAGCCGGCTGCGCCGCAGCGCCGACCGGCAGGAGTTCAAGACCGCCGACCGCACGTACGGCAGCGCCTTGCCCGGATCTCGCAGCGTCTCCCAGCGCCAGTACAGGCCGGAGAACGCCTCCTGCACGATGTCCTCGGCGGTGCCGCGGTCGCCGATCAGCACGTGGGCCAGCCGGACTAGGCCGAGCGCGTTGGCTTGATAGATCTCCGTCACGGCACTGGCCGCGGTGTCATCGCGAACCTGCGCCGTCCAGCCGTCATTGTGCCGCCGCCGGACCGGCGGATGCCGGGATGGGGGCAGGCCACCGGCCGGCGGGTAGCCGCCCGCTCGATCCCCAGGCGACGACACCGTGAATGGCTGCGGATTAGGACCCATATCTATCTGACGCTGTGCAGGCCGATCCGCTGCTTGAAGATGCGGGTTACTCGCGCGTATTCTGCCGCCGTCGACTTCTGGCCCCGTACAGGCTCGATAGAGTCAGTACTGAGGGCCGAGAAGGCCAACATTCACCACGCCGCACCTAGCCTGGCCGCTGAAGTCCAGGGCGAGGGCTGTGTCGCCGATGACATAACGTCGCCAAGCGTCACGGTTTCACCGGGCTCGCGGCATCCAAGGAGAGCGTGCAGTGCCGAAGCTTGTCTATGACTTCGTTGAGGGCAACAAGGACATGAAGGACCTGCTCGGCGGGAAGGGTGCGAACCTCGCCGAGATGACGAACCTCGGCCTTCCAGTCCCGCCTGGCTTCATTATCAGTACCGATGCCTGCCGGTACTACCTGGAAAGTGGCAGTGTCCCCGATGGGCTCGCCGCCGAGGTGACCGACCACCTCTCCGGGCTTGAGCGGGCCATTGGCCGGACTCTTGGCGCGGCTGATGACCCGCTGCTGGTCAGCGTGCGGTCCGGCGCCAAGTTCTCGATGCCGGGGATGATGGAGACGGTGCTGAACATCGGCTTGTCCGACGTCTCGGTGCAGGGCCTGGCCAAGAAGGCCGGCAGCGAGCGATTCGCCTGGGACTCCTACCGGCGGCTGATCCAGATGTTCGGCAAGACCGTGCTCGACATCGACGGTCACGAGTTCGAGCACGCGCTCGACTCGCTCAAGAAGGCCAAGGGCACCAAGAACGACCTGGACCTGGACGCTGATGACCTGCGGTCCCTGGTCGACACGTTCAAGCAGATTGTCAAGAACGAGACCGGCCACGACTTCCCGCAGGACCCGCGCGAGCAGATGGACATGGCCGTCAACGCGGTGTTCAACTCGTGGAACGCCGACCGGGCCATCCTGTACCGGCGCCAGGAGCGGATCCCGTCCGACCTCGGCACCGCGGTCAACGTGGTCGCGATGGTGTTCGGCAACCTCGGCGAGGATTCCGGCACCGGCGTGGCCTTCACCAGGGACCCGGGCAGCGGCCAGCAGGGCGTGTACGGCGACTACCTGCAGAACGCCCAGGGCGAGGACGTGGTGGCCGGGATCAGGAACACCGTCCCGCTGCAGGACCTCGAGCAGATCAACGCCAGGTGCTACACCGAGCTGATGGGCATCATGGCCAAGCTCGAGAACCATTACAAGGACCTGTGCGACATCGAGTTCACGATCGAGCGCGGCAAGCTGTGGATGCTGCAGACCCGCGTCGGCAAGCGCACCGCCGGGGCCGCGTTCCGGATCGCGACGCAGCTCGTCGACCAGGGCCTGATCGACATCGACGAGGCGCTGCGCCGGGTGACCGGCGCCCAGCTCGCTCAGCTGATGTTCCCGAGGTTTGACGCCGAGGCGAAGGCGACCGTCATCACCAAGGCGATCAGCGCGAGTCCGGGCGCAGCGGTCGGCAAGGCCGTGTTCGACAGCGCCACCGCGGTCGAGTGGGCGGACCGGGGCGAGGACGTCATCCTGGTCAGGCGCGAGACCAACCCCGATGACTTGCACGGCATGATCGCGGCGCAGGGAATCCTGACCAGCCGGGGCGGCAAGACCAGTCATGCGGCCGTGGTCGCCCGCGGCATGGGCAAGACCTGCGTCTGCGGCGCCGACGACCTGGACGTCGACGTGAACGCCAGGAAGTTCACGGTCAAGGACATCACGATCAGCGAAGGCGACGTGATCTCCATCGACGGCACCTCGGGCACCGTGTACTCCGGTGACGTGCCGGTCGTGGCTTCCCCCGTGGTTGAGTACTTTGAGGGCAACATTGCCCCGCACGAGGCCGATGAGCTGGTTCAGGCGGTGCACCGGATCATGGCCCAGGCCGACGACCGCCGGCGGCTGGCCGTCCGCGCGAACTCCGACAACGGCCCGGACTCGGCCCGCGCCGTGAGATTCGGCGCCCAGGGCATTGGCCTCACCCGCACCGAGCACATGTTCCTCGGCGAGCGGCGCCAGCTAGTCGAGCGGCTGATCCTGGCCGAGGACGACGCTGGCCGGGAGGCGGCACTGGCCGCGCTCGAGCCGATGCAGCGGGGCGACTTCGTCGAGATCTTCGAGGCGATGGACGGGCTGCCGGTCACGATCAGGCTGCTCGACCCGCCGCTGCACGAGTTCCTGCCTGACCTGACCGAGCTGTCGGTCAAGATCGCGCTGGCCGGCGACAAGGCGACGGCGGCCGACCACAAGCTGCTCGACGCGGTCCGCCGGCTGCACGAGCAGAACCCGATGCTCGGCCTGCGCGGCGTCAGGCTCGGCATCGTGATCCCCGGCCTGTACCAGATGCAGGTCCGGGCGATCGCGCACGCCGCGGTCGACCGGGTCAAGGCCGGCGGCACCCCCAAGCCGGAGATCATGATCCCGCTGGTCGGCGCCGTCCAGGAACTTGAGGCCATGCGGCACGAGACCGAGCAGGTGCTGGCGGCCGTCGAAGCCGAGACCGGCGTCGGCGTGCCCACGCTAATCGGCACGATGATCGAGGTGCCGCGAGCCGCGCTGACCGCCGGCCAGATCGCCGAGGCGGCCCAGTTCTTCTCGTTCGGCACCAACGACCTCACCCAGATGGGCTGGGGCTTCTCGCGAGACGACGTCGAGGGCTCGTTCTTCAGTAAGTACATCGAGATGGGCATCTTCGGCGTCTCGCCGTTCGAGACCCTGGACGTCGACGGCATTGGCCGCCTGGTCAAGATCGCGGTCGAAGATGGTCGCAAGACCAGGCCGGACCTGAAGATCGGGGTCTGCGGCGAGCACGGCGGCGACCCGGACTCGGTGCACTTCTTCCACGACGCCGGGCTGGACTACGTGTCCTGCTCGCCGTTCCGGGTGCCGGTAGCGCGCCTGGAGGCCGGCCGCGTCGTCGCGCTCGCCGAGACCGGGGGCAGCGACAGCAGGTGACCGTGGGTTCCAGGGGGCACTCCGCCCTTGGCAAGCACAGCGGGGACGGGTACGGCGACCAGGACGCGGCCAGGTTCATTGCAGAGCCGGATAAGCGTCCTGGCCGCAGCCCGTTCCAGCGCGACCGGGCCCGGGTACTGCACAGCTCCGCGCTGCGCAGGCTCGCCGCGAAGACGCAGGTCGTCGAGGTCGGGCAGGCCGATTTCCCGCGCACGAGACTGACGCACTCCCTTGAGTGCGCCCAGATCGGCCGGGAACTCGGCGCTGCCCTCGGCACCGACCCTGACCTGGTCGACGCCGCCTGCCTGGCGCATGATCTGGGCCACCCGCCGTTCGGCCACAATGGCGAGTACGCGCTGGCCAAGGTCGCGGCTGGCTGCGGCGGGTTTGAAGGCAACGCACAGAGCCTCCGGCTGCTCACCCGCCTGGAGGCGAAGGTCCCGGGGGCCGGCCTCAACCTGACCCGCGCCACGCTCGACGCGACGCTGAAGTATCCGTGGCTAACGAGCGAGGCCGAGGGCACTAAGTACGGTTGTTACGACGAGGACGCCGAGATCTTCGGCTGGATCAGGGACGGCGCCGCGCCGGGCCAGCGCTGCCTGGAAGCACAGGTTATGGACTGGGCCGACGACGTCGCCTATTCGGTCCACGATCTGGAAGACGGACTGCACTCCGGCCTGATCACGCTAGAGAAACTGCATATTCAGGATGAACGCTTTGCGGTGGTCCAGATCACGCTGGCTGACTACTGCCGTCCGGGGTCGGTCACCGAAGCCGAGCTAGCCGAGGTCTTCGACCAGCTTCTGGCGCTCGACCTGTGGCCCGGCTCCTTTGACGGCGGCCCGCAGACCGCTGCCGCCGTCAAGAACCTGACCAGCCAGCTCATCGGCCGGTTCTGCCTGGCGGCCGAGCGAGCAACCAAGACGCCGGGGATCGAGACCCCCGCAAAGCGTTATTCCACCAATCTTGAAATTCCCCGCCAGCAACGGCTGGAGTGCGCCCTGCTCAAGGGCGTGACCGCGTATTACGTGATGGGCCGAGCTGGCGCCAAAGCGTCCCAGGAACGCGAGCGGGCCGTGCTGACCGAACTGGCGGAGGCGCTGGCCTCGGAGGCGCCGGATGCGCTGGATCCGATGTTCAGGCCGAGCTATGAGTCGGCGGCCAGCGACGCGGCCCGACTCAGGGTCATCGTCGACCAGATCGCGTCGCTGACCGACACCTCAGCACTGGCCTGGCACAATCGCTTGTGCGACTCAGGGACTAATCGCGGTTAGCGGATCACGTCCCGACCTGACCAGTTCCAGGATTTCGCCGAGGCCGTCGAGTGACCAGCCGTCCTCCCGCACATCGATCGCCACCCGGGCGCCGGCCACGTGCATGGACTCGATGTGCAGCGGCAAGAACGCGGCCGGCAGCGCCGGGTCGCACCACAGCATGCCGTTCGGAGCTGAAGGATCAAAACGCAACAAGGTGCGTAGCAGGTGGAACGGCGCGGCCGATGCCCAGGCCTGCGGTGAGCAGGAGGTCGGGTAGTAGACCGGCTCGGCGAACTCGGTCCGGTCGAACCCGCAGAACAGCTCGGGCAGCCGCCCGCCGAACCACTCGGCGGCCTCCAGGATGCCGACCGCCACCTGCTGGGCCTCGCGCACGAAGCCGTACCGCATCAGTCCGGCCGCGCAGATCGCGTTGTCGTGCGGCCAGATCGAGCCGTTGTGGTAGCTCATCGGGTTGTAGGCGCCGCAGCTGGTGCCGAGCGTCCTGATCCCGAACCCGGAGAACATCTCGGGACCGATCAGGTTGCGGGCGACCGCGGCGGCCTTGCCGGCGTCGATGATGCCCGTCCACAGGCAATGACCCATGTTCGAGGTCAGCGAGTCGATCTGGCGCTTGTCCTTGTCGAGGCCGAGCGCGAAGTAGCCCTTCTCCGGCATCCAGAACGCCCGGTTGAAGTCCTCCTTGAGCTTCTCCGCCTTTTCGCCCCAGTACGCCGCGCCCTCGGCGTCGTCCCGCTCTGAGCAGAAGTGCGACTTGGCCAGGTAGGCCGCGTAGACGTAGCCCTGGACCTCGGCCAGTGCGATCGGCGGCTCGGCGATCGTGCCGTCGGCGAACGTGATGCCGTCGAAGCTGTCCTTCCAGCCCTGGTTAGCCAGACCCAGGTCAGTGGACCTGGCGTACTCGACGAAGCCGTCGCCGTCGCAGTCGCCGTAGTTCACGATCCAGTCAAGGGCTCGGTCGGCATGGGGCAGTAGTTCGTCGACCACCCGGCGTTCCAGGCCCCAGCGGCGCAGTTCGCCGAGCAGCATCACGAACAGCGGGGTGGCGTCGACCGAGCCGTAGTAGACGCTGCTGCCGCCGAGCCAGAGCGAGGCCTGCATGCCGAACCGCATCTCGTGCAGGATCTTGCCCGGCTGCTCCTCGGTCGCGGGGTCTGACTTCTCGCCTTGCATGCTGGCCAGCGTGCGCAGCGTGCCCAGGGCAAGCGACGGGTCGAGCGGCAGGATCATCCACGAGGTGATCAGCGAGTCGCGGCCGAAGATCGTCATGAACCACGGGGCCCCGGCCGCGATCACGGCCCGGTCGGCGTGCTCCGGGTCGAAGATCCGCAGGGATCCCAGGTCTTCTGTGCTGGCCGCGAACACGGTGGCTAGCCGCGCGTCCGAGGCCTTGACCAGGGGGCTCTGGCGCCGCCAGTCGGCGAGCCGCTGTTCGGGACCCGGGTTGGACGTGCCGGCGTTACGGGCCGCCTCCGAGCGGAACTCGATCAGGTCCCGGCCGTCGAGCGACGGCGTGATGTGCAGCGAGGTGCCCCAGGCGCCGTGCGCCGGCACGACGGCGTGCCAGGTCAGGTTGGACGCCGAGACCTCAAGCTCGGCGTCGCCGCCGCGCGATCCGGTGATCGACGCGCCGCGCAGGTGAGCGCCGGCCCGCCGGTTCAGCCTGATCGCGTCGTCCTCGGCGTCGATCGACAAGTCTTCGCCGGTCTGCACCCGGCCTTCCTTGACCTCGAACACGTCGGCGAAGTCGCCCTGCACGCCGACCCGGAGCGTGACGCCAAGCGGCTCCGAGCTCATATTGCGCAAGGTGATCGACTCGTCCATGCCGTCGTTGAGCACACGCCGGCGCGTGACCAGCAGCGTGCTGTCGGCCAGGCCGTCCGAAGGCGGCATCCGGGACAGGAAAGTGCACGCGTACGGCTCGCGCGACTGCGGGGTGAGCGGCTCGGGGACGTGCCCGTTAATGCTCAATTCCAGCTTGCTGATCAGCCGGGTATCTCGGACGAACAATCCTTGCGAGCCGCCGGGGCGGATATCGCCCGAGGTCTCGCAGATGCAGAAGGTGGTGCCTTCGAGCAGCGTAACCTGGCCGCTGAGCTGGCCGATGGTGCTCGCTGGGGCGCCGTCGAATGTCCAGACTTGGCCCACTTGGCGGTCTCCTACAGGTGGAATGGCTGACAGGCGAGGCCTGTTGCTGCCTGGTGAACTGGGTGAAAGTACTTAGAGCGAACGCCTGGTAAACGGACCGCATAGCTCAGTCTGCTACTCGGGGTCGTTACCCGCAGCGCGACTATGGCACACCCTCAAGTGAAGGTGATGATGCACCGCCGTGGGTCGAGCATTGAGTTGTTGCGACTTATGCGACCGACTGCGTAGGCAAACACCGGCAGTACGGTCGCTGGATAATTTCAGCACCTATCCCGGCAGGAAGGAAGTCAGTGACGACTATCGGTGTGCTCGCGTTGCAAGGCGATGTGGCCGAGCATCTGCGGGCGGTGGAGTCAGCGGGGGCGCATCCGCTGGCTGTGCGGCGGGGCTCAGAACTCGATGTGGTGGATGGCCTGATCGTGCCCGGGGGGGAATCGACCACGATCTGGAAGCTGCTGGAGATCTTCGAACTGGCTTCGCCGCTGCGCGACCGGGTGAAGGCCGGGATGCCGGTCTTCGGATCCTGCGCGGGGATGATCCTGCTGGCGAGCGACCTGGTGGACCGGGCTAGTGACCAGGAGACGCTGGGCGGTATCGACATGACCGTCCGGCGGAACGCGTTCGGCCGCCAGGTCGACTCCTTCGAGGGCGACATCGAGCTCAGCGGAATGCCCGGGCCGCCATTTCATGCGGTCTTCATCAGGGCGCCCTGGGTTGAGCGGATCGGCCCGCAGGTCGAGATTCTGGCAACCGAGCCAACCACGGGTAAGATCGTCGCCGTCCGTCAGGGCCGGGCACTTGCCACCGCGTTTCACCCCGAGCTCACCCAGGACAACCGCGTGCACAGAATATTTATCGACATGGTGAGGGAAAGCCCATGAGCGGCCACATCTTCGTTGACACAGTGAGGGAACGCTCATGAGCGGCCACTCCAAGTGGGCTACCACGAAGCACAAGAAGGCGGTCGTAGACGCCAGGCGGGGCAAGCTGTTCGCCAAGCTGATCAAGAACGTTGAGGTGGCCGCGCGCAGTGGTGGTCCCGACGTAACCGCTAACCCGACGCTGTACGACGCGGTCCAGAAGGCCAAGCGCAGTTCGGTGCCGAACGACAACATCGACCGCGCGGTCCGGCGCGGGGCCGGGCTTGAGGCCGGCGGTGCCGCCTACGAGACGATCACCTACGAGGGTTACGCGCCCGGCGGCGTCGCGCTGCTGGTCGAGTGCCTCACGGACAACCGCAACCGGGCCGCGTCCGAGGTCCGGGTGGCGTTGACCCGCAATGGCGGGTCGATGGCCGATGCCGGGTCTGTGTCGTACATGTTTAGCCGCAAGGGCGTCGTGCTCGTGCCGAAGAGCGACAAGCTCGGCGAGGATGACGTGCTCCTGGCCGTGCTTGAGGCCGGGGCCGAAGAGGTCAACGACCTCGGGGAGTCCTACGAGGTGGTCAGCGAGGCGACGGACCTGGTGCCGGTGCGGACCGCGCTGCAGGACGCTGGCATCGACTATGAGTCGGCCGAGACGCCGTTCTTGCCGTCGGTCGAGATACCGCTCGATGAGGAGACCGCAAAAAAGGTTTTCAGACTCATCGATGTGCTGGAAGAGTCTGACGAGGTCCAGGATGTCTACGCCAACTACTCGGTCGCCGACGACATCATGGAGAAGCTCGCCGCTGAGGATTGAGGTCTCGGGCTGGTGGAGATTCGGCCGGTTGGTGCTGACGATCTTGAGCAGGAGCTTGATCTTCGGGTTCGGGCGTTCGGGCCGCTCGGGGATTACCGCGAACGGGTAATCGCGGACAACCTGGAGTTGATCGCGGCCGGGCAGATGCTGGGTGCTTACGAGGGCAATCGGCTGGTCGGCACGGCCAGGTGCCTGAATCTGCGGCAGTGGTGGGGTGGCCGGGACCTGCCGATGGCCGGAGTGTCCGGGGTCAAGGTCGCGCCTGAGGCGCGCGGTCGCGGTGTGGCAACGGCGCTGCTGACCGAGCTGATGTCGGCGATGACCGAGCGCGGCTTTCCGATCAGCGTCCTTTTTCCGTCGACACCGGGACTGTACCGGTCGCTGGGCTGGGAGTTCGCGGGCGGGTTCTATCGGACCGAGATCGTCGGCCGGGCGCTCACCACGCTGCTGCCGCCTGACGTTGGGGTCGGGCCGGGCGCTCCGAGCGAGCTCCAGCGGGTCGGCCCGGATGACGCTGAGCAGGTGATCGCGGTGATGAACGCCGTGCACGCTACCGCGCGCGATTGCGGGCCAACGGCCTTTGGCGTCGATATTGTGCGTCGCGACCTGGCGGACGAGGACGAGTTCGCCTACCTCGCCGGCGACGGCTTCCTCAGTTACGGCTTCGCGGGCAGCTCGCATGCGATCGAGGTCAGCCATCTTGCGGCCGGCTCGGCGGCAACGGCGGCTGCCTTCTGGGGAATCCTCGGGTCCCACTCCACGGTGACCAGGACGGTCGGCGCCTACGTCAGTCCCAGTGACCCGATCGGCTGGCTGGTCAGGGACCGCGACATCGAGGTCCGGCTCGATAAGCGCTCGATGCTGCGGGTGATCGACCCGGTCGGCGCTGTGGCGGGCCGGGGTTTCCCCGCTGGGGTGCAGGCGAGCGTTGGCCTGCGACTGGTCGACGCGGTGCTGCCAGCCAACTCCGGGGATTACCGGCTGACCGTGTCCGATGGCACCGGCAGCCTGGTCAAGATGGCCGGGCCGGTGGCGGGCGGGCTGGTGGCGGGCGGACTGGTGGCGGGCGGGCCGGTGGCGGGCGGAC
>DASYAT010000255.1:0-1549 GCA_036501205.1 Streptosporangiaceae bacterium
CCCCTCGCGGACTGCGACCTCAGTGTGGCCGACGCGTGATCTACGCCGTGCACAATGGTCACCGAGCGCCAGTAGCTCAGTCGGATAGAGCGGCTGCCTTCTAAGCAGCGGGTCGCGGGTTCGAATCCTGCCTGGCGCACCTGACAATTACAGCTTCCCGGATCGATCGCGTGCCCGTTGCGTGCCCGATCGCCTGGACTTGCCTAGCGCGGCCTTGGCGTTCTTGCCGACCTGGTCGGCTATCGCCCGCTGACGTTCGGCCGAGCTGTGCAGGTAAATCAGCGCGGCGCGCGTGGAATCGTGGCCCATGCGCTCCATCAGCTCACGGATGTTCGCGCCTGCGTCGGCCGAGAACTGGTTGCCGGTGTGCCGCAGGTCGTGCAGGTGAACGCCCTTTAGGCCTACGGTTTCCAGGGCGGGCATCCAGGCACGGCGGTAGAAGTTGCTGTGCCGTAGCGGCTTCCCGTCTGGACTGGTAAAGACGAGCACTGCTGACGGCCGGAGACGGTCCAGGTGCTTGCGCAGATCCGGCGCGATGAGATCGGGGAACGGAACGACCCGGCGACCTGCTTTGGACTTCGGCGGACCGAAGGAGTGGCCGCCACCGGGCAGGTAGTCGATCTGGCGGGTTACCCGGACCGTGCAGGCGTCCAGGTCGATGTCTTCCGGGCGAAGCGCAGCGAGTTCGGCCCAGCGGAGGCTAGCGAAGGTCGCCAGTTGGACCAGCGCGCCGTAGCGTGGCCCAATGGCGTCGGCCAGGGCGTAGACCTGAGCCACGGTCAGCACCGGGCGTTCGGGCGAGGTCTCCTTGTCAGCGCCCTTAACCCGGCACGGGTTACTGCGGATCAGCCCGTCATCGACCGCGGTGTTGAGGATCGCCCGCAGCAGCCGGTACGCCTTAGCTGCGGTGACCGCGCTGACTCCGGAATCGAGCAAGGCCTTACGCCAGCGGCGGACCCGGGCGAGGGTGACGCCGGCAACAGTGACCGTGGCGAAGTGCGGCGCGATATGAGCGCGCAGCAGATAGCCGTAGAGCCTGACGGTTTTAGGCCGGAGGCCGGGGCGTTCATCGATCCACGTCGCGCCGAAGTCCGCGACCAGGACCGCGCCCGCGTCCGGGTCTATCCAGTCGTCGCGGCGGATCTCGGCTTCCTTCATGGTGAGCCAGACATCGGCGTCGGTCTTCGTGGCGAAGGTCTGCGGGGCAGGTCTGTCGGTGCCGTCTGGCCCTGGGTATCGCGCCTGATATCGGCCTGACGGGAGTTTGCGGACTCTGCCGAATCGTCGTTTGGCCATTACGCGGCATCCTTCTTTCTCCTGGAGGTGATGGGTTCGACGAGCCCGGCCGCGATGAAGTCACGGAGCGCGGTCTCAGGGATGCGGACATGACGTCCGACTCGGGTGAAGCGAATGCGCCGCTCGGCGATCAGCCGCCGCGGGAAGCGCTCGGATGTCCGGAGCATTTCGGCGGCTTCCGCCACGGTAAGTAGGCGGTCTGACAGTCGGCCCTCTCCCCCGGTCATGCCGCTTGCCCGGTTGCCGAAATGTC
>DASYAT010000256.1:0-8852 GCA_036501205.1 Streptosporangiaceae bacterium
GTGAACGCACTGCGCTTCCGCATCAACCCGGCGGCCCGGGTCAGCCTGACTGTGGCCGGCAAGAAGCCAGGCGCGGGCTGGCAGCCGCAGTCGGAGACACTGACGTTCGCCGAGCAGCCGGCGAGCGACATGCGGCCGTACGACCGGCTGATCGGGGCGGCGTTGTCCGGCGACCGCGGGCTGTTCGCGCGCCAGGACACGGTCGAGCAGGCCTGGCGGATCGTCGATCCGGTACTGGGCGATGTCGTGCCTGTGCACAGTTACGCGAAGGGCAGTTGGGGCCCGAAGGAGGCCGACGCGCTGCTGCACAACGGCGACGTATGGGCTGATCCGCAGCCATGAGCGCCCCATTTACGGGCAAGGAAACACGGCCATGAGCGGGACCAACGGGCAGGCCGCCCGGGTCGTGATCGTGGGCGGCGGGTTCGCCGGCCTGTTCGCGGCCCGGGCGCTGCGGCGGGCGCCGTGCCAGGTCACGCTGGTCGACCAGAGCGAGCATCATCTGTTTCAGCCGCTGCTGTACCAGTGCGCGACCGGGATCTTGTCCGAAGGGCAGATCACCGCGCCACTGCGACGGGTGCTGCGGAACTACCGCAACGTCGATTGCGAGATGGCGAAGGTCATCGACATCGACGCGGCGGAACGCAGGGTGTGCTGCCTGCGGCCTCTCGGCGAGGAGTTCGACCTGCACTACGACTACCTGATCATGGCGGCCGGGGTCGAGCAGACGTACTTCGGGCACGACGAGTTCGCCGTCTGGGCTCCCGGCATGAAGACGATCTCGGACGCGCTGACGATCCGGCGCCGGGTGTTCGGTTCGTTCGAGATGGCCGAAACCGCCACCGATCCCGATGAGCGGACCCGGCGGCTGACGTTCGCGCTGGTCGGGGCCGGGCCAACTGGCGTTGAACTGGCCGGGCAGATCAGGGAGGTCGCCACCAAGACGCTGCGGGACGAGTTCCGGCAGTTCAAGCCTGAGGACGCCCGGGTGCTGTTGTTCGACGGGGGCGACGCGCCGCTCGCGTCGTTCGGTCCCGAGTTGTCCGGGCGGGCGGCCTCGTCGCTGAACCGGCTCGGGGTCGAGATGCACCTGGGCACGCGGGTGACCAAGGTGGACGAGAGCGGCCTCGACGTGCGGGGTGCGGACGGGACGACCGAGCACTACGACGCGGCGACCGTGCTGTGGACGGCCGGGGTCGCCGCGCCCGAGCTGGCGACGGCCCTGGCGAAAGCGACCGGGGCCGAGCAGGACCGGGCCGGGCGCGTCGTGGTCGGCGATGACCTGACCGTGCCCGGGCACCCGGAGATCTTCGTGACCGGCGACATGATGAGCCTGCATAAGCTGCCGGGAGTCGCCGAGGTGGCGATGCAGACGGGGCTGCACGCCGGACGGCGGATCAAGGATGAGCTGCGAGGCAGCGGGTCATCTAAGCCGTTCAAGTACCGGGATCTGGGGTCGGCCGCCTACATCTCCCGGGGAGATGCGGTGGTGTCGGGCGGGCCGCTGAAGCTGCACGGGCTGCTCGGCTGGTTCAGCTGGCTGTTCATTCACATCGCGTTTCTCACCGGGTTCCGCAACCGGGTCGGGGCGTTGCTGACGTGGTGGGTGGCGTTCACGCGGGACATCAGGCGGGAGCGAGCGTTCACCGACAAGCCGGTGGGGATGCTGCGGAAGATCTATGCCCCGATGAAGGACAATCCTGACTACAAGCAGCAGGAGCCGGATCGCTAGCGTGGTTCGGCGGCTGATCGCGGAGGCTTTGGCTGGGCCAGCCCGGTGGTACCTGATCGGCGCTGTTAGCTGCGGGTTCGCGCTAACCGGGTTGATCGTGGCCCAGGCCAGCTTGCTTGCTCACGTCTTGGCGACCGCTGCGTCGGGGGTCGGGGCGACCGCGCTGGCGGGGTCGCTGGTCTTGCTGCTCGTGGTGGTGGCCGGGCGGGCGGCGGCGGCCTACGGCGGCGAGATTTCTGCGCTGCGGGCTGCCGTCGCGGTCAAGGACCGGCTGCGGACCAGGTTGCTCACGCGGGCACTTGACCGGGGGCCACGCTGGCTTGGCCGGCAGCGGTCCGGTGAGCTCGCGACGCTGGCGACCAGCGGGCTCGACTCGCTGGACGCCTACTACGCCAGGTACCTGCCGCAGATGCTGCTCGCAGCGGTCGTGCCGGTCGCGGTGATCGTCTCGATGCTGTCGGTGGACTGGGTGTCCGGGCTGATCGTCGTGGTGACGCTGCCGGTGATACCGGTGTTCGCGGTGCTGATCGGGTTGCGGACCAAGGCGCAAACCAGGCGGAACTGGGCTCTGCTGGCCCGGCTGAGCGGTCACTTCCTCGACGTGGTCCAGGGGCTGGCCACGCTCAAGGTATTTGGCCAGGCGAAGGCGCAGGAGCAGATCATCGGCCGGGTCACCGATGAGTACCGGGCCAGCGTGATGGCCAGCCTGCGGGTCGCGTTCTTGTCGGCGCTGGTGCTTGAACTGGCGGCGGCGGTGGCGACCGCGCTAGTCGCGGTCGAGGTCGGGCTCAGGTTGCTGTACGGGCACCTGGACTACTCGACGGCGTTGTTTTTGCTGCTGCTGACGCCAGAGGCGTTCTTGCCGGTGCGGAACGCGGCGGCCGCGTTCCACGCGAGCGCGGACGGGACGGCGGCGGCGGCACGGGTCTTCGAAATCCTGGATTCCGAGCCGGCAGGCGGCCGACCCTCGCCCGCGACCAGCCCCGGGCCGGACCTGCGGCTGGAGCCGATCAGGCTGGACAGCGTGACGCTGGCGTATCCCAATCGCCCGACACCGGTGATCGAGCGAGCCAGCCTGACCATCTGGCCAGGGGATCGGATCACCCTGGTCGGGAGCAACGGGGCGGGCAAGACCACGCTGCTGGAAGCTTTCCTCCTATTCATGGAGCCACAAAGCGGTCAGATTCTGGTCGGCGATACCGAATGCAGCGCCGTGCCAGCGACGGCGTGGCGCGAACAGATCGGATGGCTGCCACAGCGACCGGCGATGTTCGCGTGGTCGGTCGCCGACAACATCACGCTCGGGCGGCCGGGAGTGGACAGGGCGGCGGTCGAACGCGCGGCCGGCCTGGCTGGCGCGGCCGAGTTCATAGCCAGCTTGCCAGCCGGGTACGACACTCAGCTCGGCGAACGGGCGCTGCGGCTATCCACGGGCGAACGCCGCAAGATCGCGCTGGCCCGGCTGTTCTTGCGGGACGCACCGCTGCTGCTGCTCGACGAGCCGACCGCGCATCTGGACCAGGCGAGCGCGGCGCAGGTCCAGGCCGCGATCGACGCGCTGGCGGTCGGCCGGACCGTGGTGACGGTGACCCACCAGTTGGCTGCTGAGATCGATGGACGGGTGTTGCTGGTGGAAGACGGGCGGCTCCGCGAGCTGACCGGCGAGCTGCTGGCGGTGAGCGGGTGACGGACCTGAGCCGACCGGGAGCGGGCCGGACCGGCGGATCCGGCGGCTCGCTGCGCTGGCTAGTCTCGCTGGCCAGGCCAGTGCGCGGCCGGCTGGTGGTGGCCGCGCTCACCGGAGCGCTGGCGACCGGGTGCGGCGTCGGGTTGCTCGCCGTATCCGGATTCCTCCTGGCGCGCGCCTCTCAGCACCCGGACATCGCTGCCCTGTCGGTAGCTGTCGTCGCGGTCAGGGCGCTGAGCATCGGGCGCGGCGGATTCCGCTACGCCGAACGGCTGGCCTCGCATGATGCCGCGTTCCGGGTGCTGGCCAGGGTCAGGGTGGCGATCTGGCGGCGGCTGGAGGCGGTGGCTCCGGCCGGGCTGCCCGCGTTTGGATCCGGAGACCTGCTGACCCGGCTGGTCAGCGATGTCGACGCCAGTCAGGACCTGTTCATTCGTGGCCTGAACCCGCTGTTCGCGGCCGCGCTGGTCGGCGGCGGCGCGGTCCTTGCCTGCCTAGCCCTGGTCAGCCAGGCGGGCCTGGTTCTGGCGGCCGGCCTGGCCGTCGGCATTGTGGCGGTGCCCGCCGGATGCCTCAGGACCAGTCGCCAAGCCAGCCGGCGAGCCGCTACCGCGCGGGGACAACTCGGCTCGGCCGTGACTGAGTTGCTGTCCGGGGCGGCGGACCTGGAAGCATTCGGTGCGCGCGACTTCGCGATGGCCCGGGTCGAGCAGGCCGGGAAAGACTTCTCGGCGAGCTCGGTTCGCCTGGGCACGTCCGCCGCTCTCGGCACGGGTTTGCCAGCCCTGATTGCCGGCCTCACGGTCTGGGCGGTGCTCCTGCTCGGCGTCGACGCGGTCGGTGCGGGCACCATCAACCGGGTGCCGCTGGCGGTGGCGACGCTGACTGCGATGGCCGCGTTCGAGGCCGTGGCGATTCTGCCTGCCGCCGCGATCGCCCTGAGCCAGACCCAAGCGAGCGCCCGCAGAATCACCGAGGTCATCGACGCGCCGGCCCCCGTATCCGACCCGCCAAACCCCTTGCCGCTGCCGCTGCCGTCGCCAGGGTCTGTGTCCATCGGCCCGGTTACGATCACGCTCCGCGACGCCTGCGTCCGCTACCACCCCGACGCCCCGCTGGCCCTGGACCACTTCAGCCTCGACCTGCCCCCTGGCCGCCGGATCGCCTTGGTCGGCCCCAACGGAGCCGGCAAATCCACAGTCGCTTCCGTCCTGCTCCGCTTCCAGAGCCTGACCAGCGGCTCAGCGACAATCACCGGCACCGGCACCGGCCCGCTGGGCGATTTCGGGCCCACCGAACTGGCATCGCTCCGGGCCGACGATGTGCGTGCGGTGATTGGCGGCTGCCCCCAAGACCCCCATTTGTTCGACGCGAGCATCGCCGAGAATTTGCGACTGGCTTGTCCGGACGCGACCGATGATGAGCTGCTCCTCGCGTGCGGCCAAGTCGGCCTAAGCAGTTGGCTGTGCACGCTTCCGGCCGGACTGGATACTCAGGTCGGCCAGAACGGCGGCGCTCTGTCTGGCGGCCAGCACCAGCGGATCGCCCTCGCCAGAGCACTGCTCGCCAACCCGCAAGTGCTGATACTCGACGAGCCGACCGCCCACCTAGACGGTCAGGCCCGTCGAACCTTCCTGGCCGACCTCTTCGCAGCGACGAAGGGTCGCTCCGTTCTGTTGATCACCCACGATCTGGCCGACCTCGAGCAAGCCGACGAGATTGTCGTTCTCGAGGACGGCAGGAGACTTACTTAGCCGCTCACCGGCCTCGGGTATCGGGGCAGCGAACCCGCGCAAATCTTTCTCCCTATGAAAAGAATGTCGGGTTCTTGTCAGGTCCCCCCTGACGTTGTAAGGTTTTGCCTGACAACCACTTGTCAGGAAGAACCTGACGGATCAACGTGCGGAGGTTAGCGATGACGGACACAGCGCAAGAGCCGAAGGCCGAAGAACCCAAAGCCGTGATCAGATGCACCTTCTGCCAGAAAGCGACGGCCGAAGTCAAGAAGATGGTGGCCGGCCCTGGCGTCTACATCTGCGACGAGTGCGTCTCCCTCTGCGTCGAGATCATTGGCGACGGGGCCACCGCATCGACCGAGATGCCCAAGCGAGCGCGGTGGGAAGAGCGCCTTTCAGACGACGAACTGCTGGCCGCGTTGCCGGGCATCGCCGCCACCAGCGCCCAGGTCGAGCGGGAACTCGCCACTTGGGTACGGACGGCGCGCGGTCGCGGCGTTACCTGGACCAGAATCGGTGGCGCGATGGGCATGACCAGGCAGTCAGCCTGGGAGCGATTCTCCGGCGAAGAGTAGCGGGCCGCTAGGCTTGGTAGTACTTCCGGAGCTACCGGAGGTTCTGTGGCAAAGGTAGTGACCCGCTGACAGTCTGGAATAGTTCAGCAGCACAAACGCAGCAGCCACCGCCATTCCTGACATTGCCCTGGCAGGCTGGAGTCACCGGCTGGATCATCATCGTCGGCGGCGTGGTGTACGAACTGGTTGTCCCGATTTTCACTCAGTCAGTATCGAACCCCGTCACGATCGCGATCCTCGCGCTACCGATCGTGATCGCCCTGACCTTCGCGATCCTGCAAGTGCGGCAAGTGCGCGCGACGAACTCCGAGCGTCCGCACTTGTGGCATCTGGGAGCCCTGGCGCTCGGCTTGCTGGTCTGGCAGCTCTGGCCGGTGACGCCCTCAGTCCTGCTGCCGATCCACGGCGCGCACGATACCTGCGTGTTCATGTACACGGCCACGCCGGCCTGCATCGCCTTGGCCAAGTCCGCCTACTTCGCTAGCAATCTGGCCTTCTGGGTCACCGGCGGCCTGATCGTCGCGTTGATCCCGCTCGCCCGGTACTCAAAGATCGGTGCCTGGACGGCTATCCCGCTTGGGTTCGCCGGCGGTCAACTGGCCGCGCACTTCCTGCAGTTCATGCTGCACCACTATCACGTGACCGGCTTCTGAAGCTGACCGGCTTCTGATACCGGGCGCGCTAGGCAGG
Organism: Streptosporangiaceae bacterium; assembly: GCA_036501205.1. Classification (GTDB taxonomy): domain Bacteria; phylum Actinomycetota; class Actinomycetes; order Streptosporangiales; family Streptosporangiaceae; genus Chersky-822. The sequence continues at coordinate 6,421 of DASYAT010000256.1, forward strand.
ACACGTCCAGTACTCGGGGCTGTCGATCGGCTCGCAGTCATTGGCGTCCGGCGCCGGGAAGTGCTGGCGGAGCGTGAACGCCTGCGGCGTCGGGCCATGCGCGCGCAGGTGCCTGACCCGGTCCTCAGCTTCGGTAATCGCCGGAACGTGGCCGCGCGGAATCCACCACAGAGCCGTGTAGGCCACAGTCATCCGCTCGAACCACTCGCGACGCTGCCGCAACACCGCCAGGTGCGCGTCGCCATAGACAAAGTCGGCGAGCGCCCTGACCGTCTCCCAGACGGACATGTTGACCAGGATTCCGCCGTCGGCACCCTCGGCGTCGGCTTCAAACGCGCGCAGCGCCGTCGCATTGCCGTCCTCGGTCCGCAGCCGCCAGAGGAATCCCGGCGCGCCGTCGGCGACCGCGTTGACCGGGTCGAGTTGGGCCACAAAGCCCGAGAGCTGAGTGCTGTCCAGCGGCGCGACCAGCCGCCCGACATTGACTTGCGCGATGACGTAATCCATACCGCCGATAAAACTAGTGGACAGCGGCGGCGCGCAACCCCAAAGTCGTCGCCATGGACCTACGTATCCAGTGCGTGTGCATAGACACCACGAACCCAGCCAAACTCGCCGACTTCTGGCAGGCCGCGCTCGGCTGGCGCCGGACGTTCGAGCGGGACGACCAGATCGTGCTCGAGCCACCCGCAGGCAGCAAGGAGGACGGGGTCGTCCCTGACCTGCTGTTCCTGCGCGTGCCAGAGGAGCCATCAGCCAAGAACCGGCTGCACTTTGACCTGCGTCCGGGGGACCAGGCCGCTGAAGTGGCCCGCCTGGAGGTGCTCGGCGCCCATCGTGCCGACGTCGGCCAGGGCGATGTCGGGTGGGTCGTGATGACCGACCCAGACGGCAACTACTTCGACGTCCTCCGTTCCTTCACCCCTGAAGAACTCGCCTCCCTTGGCGGCTAATGTCAGCCCTCGGGCGACTTGTCCTCGGTTGACTCCTCCGCCGCCGAATCCTTGGCGTCTCCGTGCTGACCCTGCAGGAGAGCGGTTATTTCCCTGGTGAGACCGATCGTTGGCATGCCGATCAGCTCCCATGACCTGGCTATGCCGAGCAGGAAGCAGACCACCACCAAGACCGCGATCGTGTTCGCGGCGGCGGCAACATGGAAATCGGCGATCACCTCAGCGCCCTCGATCAGCTGAATGACGAGCACAACAACCAAGCCCAGCAAGAACGCCGCATCACGCACTGTGTGCATGGTCATCTGCCGCAGCCGGACCAGCGACAGTAGCGACGCGATCACGAACAGGAGTCCGCCGGCCGCTACGGCTACCGCGGTCGGCCCGATCTTGTGGCCAGGGATCAGCGCGAAGAGCGACACGGTCAGCGCGTTGGTGAAGGCCGTCAGCGCCGCCGAGGCACGCACCCGGTGTATCTGCGGTCCGGTCTTGGCCAGCCGCTCCGCGGAGACCGAGATGGCGACGAACAGCAACCCGATCAGCGCCCCGGCCGCACCCCCGCACGCGAGGAAGAAGTCGTGGAGATGATCAGATATCACCTGACGATCTTAAGCGCGCCCGCAGTTCTGCGACTCGGCGGAGTCTCGCCGGTGCGGGATTCAAAACCCAAAGAACGGCTTTAAGAAGAAAGCATTCCGCCGGCTTCCTCGCCGATCCGAACCTCAATCTCGCCCGGCGTCCTACCGACGCAGGAACCTGGCGTGCTTGATCGTCACCGACATCCGGTGCGCGCGGCCGCGCAGCAAGCTGCCCGTATCCGGAGCGAGGTTCAGGCCAGCCGACGTGGCGATGCGCTCCGCCGTCTGCGCGATGGTGAGCTCGTCTGTGCGTATGTGCTCAGCGAAGTCGTCGTGCCTGAGCCGGTCAAGGCATTCGTCCAGCTTGCCCTCGGCGTGGGCATCGCGCTGAAACGGCAGGGAACGCCCCCGCAGCCGGCGCAGGATAGTCTCGCGCTCGGCCAGCAGCGTGTAATGCCTGACCTGGTGCCCGTTCTCAGCAAGCGGCCGCAGGATTTCATCCAGGTAGCCGGGCTCGATGACGGTCATCGGCACGATCACGTCACCCTGATGCTTGCGCAGCAAGCGGTCCAGTACCTCGAAAGTCCCCTGCCGCCATGCGACCAGGTCCTGAAAGTCGCCCCTCAGCTCGGAAGGCATCATCCGGTGCAGGCCGTAACCCAGATCCTCCGGGTCGCAGATGATGCTGCGAGCGAGCCGTCGCTGGATCTCATCGGCCGCGTGCGTTTTTCCTCCGCCGAACGGCCCGTTGATCCACAAGAGCACGACCCGAATCCTAGCTAGCTGGTACGGGCGAGTATGTCGTCAACGACTTGATCGATGCTCCGGGTGGCGTCAACAGCTATCGCGCCGAACGCGCGCAGGTCTTCCTGATAGCTAGACAGCCTGCGTCGCAGATATTCAC
>DASYAT010000257.1:0-1750 GCA_036501205.1 Streptosporangiaceae bacterium
CGCCTGGTGGACCGCGCCGAGCACGGCCGCGGGCCGCAGGAAGACGTCCACCCGGTGGATGGCGCCGTCGCTGGTCGATACCAGTTCGGCGGCTTCGACCTGAGCGTCACCGACGGTTGCGTGCCAGAGGACGACGGCCCGATCGTGGTCGCGGACTACCGACCTGACCAGCAAGTCGCTGAAAGCGCTTGAGCGCGCGCGGAACACGCTGGGCACGTGGCGACTGCGCCAGGTGTTGAAAGGGCTATGGAATGTGGCATCCGCACTCAGTGTCGTCAGCGCCGTGTCGGCATCGCCGGTGACCAGTGCGGTGACGTAGGTGTCGATGAGCTTGTCAGTATTCATCAAGGACCTCCCTCATGGCTGATCGCTTGGTGGTAGCCACGGCGGGGACCCGCGTGCCGGTCGATCGCCACGCTGTCACCTCGGAAGCGATTCTGAATCCGAAGCACCTAAGGGTATGCTAGCGTTTCTAATTCCGAATCGTCAACCCGGGCGGAGCGTATATGATGCCGACACCCAAGCCTGGCAAGCCGGTCCGCGGCTCCGCCACCGGCCGGCCGCTCATGTCCGCGCTTGACCTTTTCGGACGCCGTTGGAGCCTTCGCATCATCTGGGAACTGCGCGACGGTGAACTCGGGTTCCGGCCGCTGCAGCAGCGGTGTGACAACATGTCCTCCAGCGTGCTCCGCCAGCGGCTCACCGAACTGCTCGACGCGCGGCTGCTTTACCAGCTTCCAGATAGCCGCTACGCGTTGACGCCGCTCGGCCACCGGGCATATCAGGCGCTGCGCCCGTTGACCCGGTGGTCTCAGGAGTGGTCGGAAGAGCTCCTCAAGTCCCCGGCCGAGCAACCCGCGCACGGCGATGCCGACGTGAGGAGCTAACCGTGCGACTCGCGCCAGAGATGACCTACAAGGAGACAATCCAGGGTCCATGGGGGCCAACCGCCGGCAGCCCTCTCGGCGCCGGGCTGTGCTGGCAGTTCACCAGCGCTGAACTTGTCGGCGCCCGGATCCGTGCTCGCCTGGCCATGCCCCGTGCCGACTGGATCAGGCTGGGCCCAGACGGCATCCGTCGGCAAGATCAGCGTCTGACCTTCGTCACCGACGACAACGCGGTGATCCTATTGAGCTACGACAATGCACTCATACGTGAGAACCCTGCGTTTCTCGCAGCGCTGCGCACCGGCGGTGAGACCAGCGTCGATGACCAGTACATGCGTATGGTCGCTCAGTTCGATACGGGTGACGAGCGCTATTGCTGGCTGACCCGCAGCCTGTTCATCGGCGAAGGCCGCGTCGCGGGTGACCATCGCATCGAGTACGTCATCCATCGGCTTGACTGACCGACTCGGCTCCCTGAATTGCTGGCAACGATTGCACGGAATCCAGCCTGGATCGGAAGGTGAGTTGCATTGACAGGACTTGACCCGCAGTTGCGGCAGCTGATCGAACAGGAAAAACCAGGTGTCATGGCTTCAGGGGGTAGGCGAGACTGGCGGGCGAAGCGGCCGACATCCACACCGCGAGGAAGGCGACCTGCAGGATCAGCGCGACCGCGAGCGCGATCGACACCCGGCGCGGCCACGCCTGGAAGATATTCTCACCCTCTGTCTCCTGATCGCCGTTGAATGCCTTGAGGATCGGCATTGCCAGCGCGGCACCCGCGGCGAACGCGGCGAGGGAGATGACCACCGTGACCGGGTTCGGGCCGGCGGGCTGGTGCGTGCCAGCGACACCGATCCCGA
>DASYAT010000258.1:0-16006 GCA_036501205.1 Streptosporangiaceae bacterium
TCCTCTGCCAGAACATCTAACCTTCCCCGCCGGCCGGCCGTCTTCCGAACCGCTCCGCCCGGGAGACGGCCGGCTGCCTTCTTCAAAGACCTTTAGGCGAAACGCTTTGCGGTGGCTTTTCACCGCCCGTAGAACGACGAACTCCCGGCGGTGCCAGATGATCGAGATCAAGCCGTGGCTGAACACGGTCGCAATGCCAATCCCGGCGCGGGCTCGCCTGCCGTGGCCGACCAAGCGCGCTTTGCAACTCGCGCTCGGGGGGCTCTGGCTCGTCGACGCTGGTCTGCAGCTCCAGCCGTACATGTTCTCGCGGCAGTTCATCACCGGGACCATCGATCCGGCCGCTGCCGGGAACCCGTGGCTGGTCGCCCGGCCGATCATCTGGGCGGCGCACCTGGCCGCCGGGCACCTGGCGCTGGCGAACGCCGGGTTCGCGCTGATCCAGCTCCTGATCGCGGCCGGCCTGTTTTACCGGAGGTCGGTCAAGTGCGCGCTCGGGGTTTCCATCGGCTGGTCGGTCTTGGTCTGGTGGCTCGGCGAAGGCTTCGGCGGACTGCTGACCGGGGCCAGTCCGCTGACCGGCCTGCCGGGAGCGGTGATCTTGTATGCGCTGGTGGCCTGGCTAGTCTGGCCGTCTGGTTCGCGGGGCGGGGGGCTGGCGCCCAGATTCGCCTGGATGACGCTCTGGGCTCTGCTCGGCTGCTATCAGCTCCTGCCCGCCAACCGTTCTCCGGGCGCGGTCTCCGGGATCTTCGCAGCGGCGGCTTCCGGCGCGCCGGGACCGGTCCGCTCCCTCGACTCGGGCCTGGCCTTGCTCACCGCCGGCCACGGCCAGGTTGCGTCGCTGGTCATCTGGGCGCTGTGTGTCGGCCGTCGGCCTGGGCGTCGCCTCGGTCCGCCTGACCCGCCCGGCGCTCATACTGGGCGGCTTGCTCGGCGCACTAGTGTGGGTCGGGCAGGCTTTCGGTGGGATTGCCACCGGCCAGGCCACTGATCCCAACTCCGGACCGTTGTTCATCTTGCTCGCCGTCTGCCTATGGTCGGCAATTCGCCCGGGTTCGCCACGATTGCGGCGGCCTTCCGGTGAGAAGATTGGCCCAGTGAGGATCGGCGCAGGAATGCCCGGCGAGCAGGAGGGCGGCGCGCGGCATGACATCGCTGACCACCGGCCGGCTGCCGGTGGAGCTCGGTCCGATGGTCGGACGGCAGCGCGAGCTGAGCGATGTGCTGGCCGCCCTGTCGGCCAGTCGCCTGCTCACCCTCACCGGACCCGGTGGCACCGGCAAGACCCGGCTGGCGCTTGCTGTCGCGGATGCGGCCCGCGCCTCGTTCTCCCACGGCGTCTGCTGGGTCGAACTGGCCCCGGTCGATGACCCGGCGATCGTCGCGCTCACCGTGGCCGGCGGGCTCGGCGTGCACGAGCGGCCCGGCGAGGACATCACCGACACGATCGCCGAGCACCTGGATGACCGGCGGGTGCTGATCGTGCTCGACAACTGCGAGCATCTCGCGGCCGCCACCGCCGACCTGGCCGCCCGGCTGCTCCGCGCCTGCCCTGAGCTGTCCGTGCTGGCCACCAGCCGTGAAGTACTCGGCGTCGACGGCGAACGTCAGCTCGCCGTACCCGCCCTTCCTGAGCCCGATGCCGTGAGCTTCTTCGAGCAGCGGGCCCAGCTGGTCCGGCCGTCGTTCTGCCTGGATGAGGACAACGTCGTCGCCGTGCGCCAGGTCTGCCGCCGGCTCGACGGCCTGCCGCTGGCGATCGAGCTGGCCGCGGCCAGGCTGCGCATCCTGTCGGTCAATCAGCTCGCCGAGCGGCTCGACGACGTGTTCAGCGTGCTCGTCGGCGGATCGCGCACCGCGCCGGTACGGCACCAGACGCTCCGGGCCACCCTGGACTGGAGCCATGACCTGCTCGATGATGACGAGCGAGTCGCGTTCCGGCGGCTGTCGGTGTTCGCCGGCGGGTTCACGCTGGCGGCCGCGGAGTGGGTGGTGAGCGGGGACGACCTCGGGGCCGGTCAGGTGCTCGACCTGCTGACCAGGCTCGCCGACAGGTCGCTGCTGCGGGTCGACTACACCGCTGATGAGGTCAGGTATCACCTGCTCGCGACCGTGCGGGACTACGCGAAGGAATGGCTCGCCCAGGCCGCCGAGGAAGACCTGGCCAGGGGCGCGCACCTGCGGCATTACGCCGACTTCGTCGAGCAGATCGAGCCTCGGATCGGCGGCGGTTCCGAGGTCCCGAACTCCTCGGATCTCGAACGCGAGCTGAACCGGATTGAAGCCGAGACGCCGAACCTGCGCACGGCGCTGGAGTACGCGCGCAGTGCTCGCGACGTGCGCGGTGCGCTGCGCCTGGTCGGGCCGCTGGAGCGGTACGCCTACCTGCGCGGCCAGTACAGCGAGGTCAGGCACTGGATGGACGCGGCGGTGACCATCGGGCCGAACGCTCCGACCCGGCTCCTCGCTAAGGGCCTGCTCGGTGGCGGCCGGCTCGCGCTCTTGCAGTGCGACTACGCCCCGGCCGTGGGTCGCCTGGAGGCAGCGCTCAGGCTTTACCGCGAGCTCGAAGACCCGCGCGGGATCGCTCGGACGCTGCAGGTGCTCGGCAGCGTGGCCAGGGAGCAGGGCCGGTACGGCCGGTCGGCCGAGTTGCACACCGAGAGCCTGGCGATCGCTTCGGTCGGCGGTGACCGGTCCGCGGCGGCGAGCGCGCACGGTTACCTGGGCTTCACCGCCTGGCTGCAGGGCGAGTTCGAGCTGGCGACGACCGAGTGCTCGATCGCGCTCGTCCAGGCCAGGACCCTCGGTGACGTGGAGGGGATCGCCTGGTCACTGCTGAGCCTCGGGATCGTGGCCCGCTACACCGGCGAACTGGACCGGGCCTCCGAGTTGCTCGCCGAAAGCCGGTCGGTCTCTGAGAAGGTCGGGTTCCGCGAGGGGGTCGCCTGGTCGCTGGAGCAGCTTGGCCTGCTGGCGGCGGTGCGAGGCGAGGGGGCTGCGGCCGCCGGCCTGCTGCGCAGCAGCCTTGACCTGCATCGCGACTTGCGGGACCGGTGGCGGATCTGCAGCGTGCTCGAAGACCTGGCCGCGCTGGACGCCGCCGTCGACCCGGTGCTGGCCGCGAAGCTGCTCGCGGCCGCCCAGGTGCTGCGCGAGGAGATCGGCACGGTGATCGCGCCCTGCGAGGTCGACCAGCATCAGCAGACGGTCACGACGGCCAGGGCCGCTCTCGGCGACGCCGAATTCGAAGCCGCCTGGCGGGCCGGTCTAGTCACCGCGATCGCGGACCTGCAGGTCGAGACCCCGACAGCAGACCTGACAGCAGTTGCCCCTCAGGCCGAGACCCCTACCTCTCGTACGGACGTACTAGCTGCGGGGGTTCCGGTTCCGGTTCCTCGTACGGACGTACTACCTGCGGGGGTTCCGGTTCCGGTTCCTCGTACGGACGTACTAGCTGCGGGGGTTCCGGTTCCGGTTCCTCGTACGGACGTACTACCTGCGGGGGCTCCGGTTCCGGTTCCTCGTACGGACGTACTACCTGCGGGCGCCCAGCCAGATCTGGGCTCCGTGTCGCCTGCGGGCTCGGCCAAGCTCCGCGTTGTCGCGCTCGGCTCCGCCACCGTGTACCGGGCAGGCGTCGCGATCACCGCCGCCCAGTGGGGCTACGCCAAGCCGCGCGAGTTGTTCTTCCTGCTGGCCACCTCCCCGCCCCTGACCAGAGACCAGATCGGCCTGGCGCTCTGGCCAGACTCCAGCCGGGACCGCCTCGGCAACGCACTGCACACAGCGCTCCGCGAACTCCGCAAGGCCCTCGGCGACGCCGACTGGGCGCGCTACTCGGGCGGCCGGTACACCTTCAACGTCGAGCGCGAGCACGACTCCGACATCGAGACCTTCGAGCGGTCCCTGGCCGCCGCCCTCCGGGCCCGCCCCGCCAGCGCGGCCCTGCCCGACCTGGAGCGCGCCATTGCCGCCTACGGCGGCGACTTCCTTGACGGCCTCGCCGCCGGCGACTGGGCCCATACCCGCCGCGACGAACTCCGCCGTGCCTTCGAGTCCGCCCTCCTCGCGGCCGGCCGCTTCTACGCCGCCGCCGGCCGCCACCAGGCCGCGGTAACGTCATTCCGCCGCGCGATCGGCCAGGAACCGCTGAACGAGAGCGCCCACCGTGAGCTAATGACCAGCCTCGCGGCCCTAGGCGAGAACGCCCGCGCGATCAGGCACTACGAAGATCTAGCCGACCGCCTGACCGCCCAGGTCGGAGTCCCTCCGGCCGCCGAGACCACAGCCCTGTACCACCGCCTCCGCGAGGCCTAGCCAACCCCGGGAGCCGCAGCATCGCTGCCCCGTGCGCGCCGTAGCTCCTCCGACCCGACGACATTGTTGACCCGTGCGTGCATCTCCAGCAACACCTGCGGGCCGACAATGCAGCAGGCCTCACCGATCCGCAGCATCGCTGACCCGTGCGCGTCGTGGCTCCCGGGGCCGGACGACATTGTTGACCCGTGCGCGCACCTCCAGCAACACCTGCGGGCCGACAATGCAGCAGGACCTCGCGCCTTCACGACATTGCTGACCCGTGCACGTCGTAGCTCCCCGAACCTGACGGCATTGCTGACCCGTGCGCGCCCTATCTCCCCGAACCTGACGACATTGTTGACCCGTGCGCGCACCTCCAGGAACCTGTGCGGGCCGGCGATGCTGTTGGTCTCGCGGAGCCTGAGGCATCGTTGACCCGCGGGCGTTGTTGCCGCGAACGATTGCACCTTTTGTTCACCATACCGGGTGATCGCCGAGGTCGACAAGAACGGCAAGTTCCGGTACTCGCTGACCAACTCATACAGCGGCAACAATGGCCGCGCCGCGATCGTCAACGACAGCCACGGTCACCGGGTCATCTACATGGCCGGTAACGCCGGAAACGGCGGCAACCCGCAGCCCGACGGTGTCATCGCCGGCGCCGGCGCTCAGTTCGCGCGGGCCTCCCGTCAGGCCGAGTCCGCGCAGACCCCGGGTGCGCCGCAACCGCTCGGCAGCTTCAGCATCACCCAACTCGGCGACCCGATCGACAAGGTCGGCAAGGACACCAACTTCCGCGGCCTGACGATCTCCAACAACGTCATCTATTACACCAAGGGCAGCGGCGGCAACGGCGTCAACACGGTCTACTTCATCGACACCACCGGCAAGGCCTGCCCGAACGGCGTCGGCCTGCCGCAGCCCGGTGCGAAGCTGCCGACCTCGCCGATCGCCTACGACCCGACGCAGCTGCAGAGCCAGGGCGTCACGCCGTTCAACATGTGCATCCTGAAGGGCTTCCCGACGGCACTGAAGACGAAGACGGCCTTCCCGTTCGGCCTGTGGTTCGCGAACGCGAACACGCTCTACGTGGCCGATGAGGGCAACGGCGATGCCACGTTCTCGGCCGCCTCGGGCACCTTCACCAAGGCGGCCGCGCAGACCACGGCCGGCCTGCAGAAGTGGGTATTCAACGGCACGACCTGGAACCTGGCCTACACGATCTCGGCCGGGCTCAATCTGGGCACGCCGTACACCGTGGCCAACTACCCGACCGGCAACAACCCGGTCACCGGGCTGCCGTGGTCGCCGGCCACCGACGGCCTGCGGAACATCACCGGCCGGGTGAACGGTGACGGCACCGTGACGATCTGGGGAATCACCTCGACTGTCAGCGGCAGCGGCGACCAGGGCGCCGACCCCAACGACCTCGTGGCGGTCAACGACACGCTGTCCGCGAGCTCGTCGGCCGGGGAGAGCTTCTCCGTCACCCGAGCCGCCGGGGCCGGTGAAGTCCTGCGCGGAGTCTCGTTCACGCCAGGCTCATAACCCAGCACCAGCTAGTCAAGCCGCCGGGCTCAGTTCGCTGAGCCCGGCGGATCGCTGTCTGCTCCGGCTGGCTGGCCGCGACCAGCCTTTGGTCAAGGAGAAAGAAGCAACCGCAAAATTTTATGCAGAAAAATTGGTGTTGGTTTTTCGCGCCTTACCAGAGCCGGATCCTTCAGGCGTTAAATCGCCTTGAGCCGGAGCGCGGACCAGACATCGTCGAGCGCGATCTGTCGCACCGGGTCGAGCCCGGCTTCCGGCACCAGGTCCCTGATCACATCCCGGGTCAGGTCGGTGCCGAGTTGCTTCGCCTTGGGATAGGCAACCCACGGCACGCCGCCCCGCCCGGCCACCGCCTGCAACACGGTGAGCTGGCTTTTCAGCTCACCCGAGTCCTTGGCGAACGCGACCACGGTGCTAGCAGCATCCGGGCCGGCCGTCGGCGCCCCGATTTCGAGCTCAGGGCCGGTCCCGACCAGCGCGATCGTCTGGCCGGGTTTGAGCTGAAGTTTGGCGTCAAGCGAAGTCACGGCCTCACGCTACAGCGCGAACGCCCGCGCTAGCCGCTATACCGACTCGCGATAACGACTCGGCAGTCGACGCCTGACCGCGCTGTGCCAAGCTGATCATGACCGTGCGCTCGCGGCTCTCGCGAAAGGCTGATCACCGTGCTGCTGCTCCCGACCGCCGATGGGGTCGCCGACTTCTGCGCCGAGCACCTGCCGCAGGCGGCCGTGCTCCGCTACGAGGACGCCGACCAGGCCAGGCTCGACGAGGTCACCTTCTACTGTCTGCCGTACATGGGCAAGCCGGACAGCATCGCCCTGATCAAGCAACTGCCCGCCGTCAAGGTGATCCAGAGCATGAGCAGCGGGGTCGACGAAGTGCTCGATGCCGTGCCGCCGACCGCGACGCTCTGCAACGGCCGGGATCTCGGTCACGAGGAGGGCACCGCGGACCTGGCCGCCACCTTGGTACTGGCGAGCCTGCGGCAGATCCCCGAGTTCGTCCGCCATCAGTCGCGGCGGTCCTGGCAGCACGTGCGAACTGATTCGCTGCGCGGCAAGCGGGTGCTGCTGGTCGGCTACGGCGCCATCGGTGCCGCCATCGAGCAGCGGCTCAGCCCATTCGGCGTTCAGGTCGGCCGGGTGTCGAGGACCGAGAAGGACGGGGTCAGCGCGCTGCCGGCGTTGCCGGTCCTGGCCGCGGCCGCCGACGTTCTGCTGGTCTGCATCGCGCTGTCACCGGCGACCCGCGGGCTAGTCGATGCCGCCGTCCTCGCCGCCCTGCCGGACGGGGCGGTGGTCGTCAACGTCGCGCGCGGCCCGGTCATCGACCCGGCGGCGCTGCGAGTTGAGCTGCAGTCTGGTCGGCTTCGGGCCGCCCTCGACGTGTTCGATGTCGAGCCGCTGCCAGCCGACCGCCCGGAGTGGAGCCTGCCGAACGTCCTGATCACCCCGCACATCGGCGGCGACACGTACGACTTCGCTTCCCGCGCGCCCAAGTTCGTCGCCGAGCAGGCGGCCAGGCACCTAGCGGGCGAGCCGCTGGTCAACGTCGTGCGGCCGGCCTTGCAGTAGCTTCGGGAAAAGTTACGCTGAGTTAACGGCGGCCTTCCCCGTGGCCGCAATAAGCGAGAGGTAGTCCCCGCTATGCAACGTCGCTCGAGGTTACTGCTCTTCTCCCTGGCGGCTAGCGCGCCGGTGATCGGCATGATGGTAGCCGTGAGCCCGGCCGCGAACGCGTCCTCGGCTCCATCGGCCTCAGCCCGAGCCCACGCACTCACGATCGCGCGCAATTACCTGCGCCACCTGTCGATCGGGCAGCACGCGACCGACCACGCTGTCCGCGTCAACCACCCAGGAGTCAGCGGCCTGACTCAGGTGTCCAGCACCAACTGGGCCGGCTACGCCGATGACAACACGGCAGGCAACACCTACACCTCACTCGCCGGCAACTGGACCGAGCCGACCGGGACCTGCACGTCCGCCACCTCGCTGGCGGTGTTCTGGGTCGGTATCGACGGCTTTACCAGCGGCTCGGTAGAGCAGGACGGCACGCTGATCGAATGCTCGGGTGGGCGCGTCTTCTACTTCACCTGGTGGGAGATGTTCCCGACAAATTCAATCCAGGTGGTCGGCTCGTCGGTGCGGCCAGGGGACGCCATCAGCGCCTCGGTTGTGCGGAGCGGCTCGACCTACACGCTCAAGGTCACCGACTCGACCCACACCGCGAACAGCTTCACCAAGACCGAGACCTGCTCGACCTGCGCTAACTCCAGCGCGGAGTGGATCGCCGAGGCTCCGAGCGGTTCTGGCGGCGTCGAGCCGCTGACCAACTTCCACAGCTGGACGTTGAGCAGCGCGACCGTCAAGTCCGGCTCGACCTCGGGCGTCATCTCCTCGTTCCCCGACGATGAGCTGACGATGATCAACGGCTCCAACGCCGTGAAGGCTTCGACCGGCGCCCTGAACGCATCCGGTAACGGCTTCACTGTGACCTGGGTCCGCAGCACCTGATCGACGCCAAAGGTGATGCCCCGGCTGCGTTCTGCGGCCGGGGCGTCCTGGTTCCTGGCTAGACCCAGATCTCCTGCAGCGCCCGGTAGATGTTCCCGCCGAGCACAGCCCGGATCTCGTCGTCGCTGTAGTCGTGAGCGACCAGCCAATCGCAGATGTTCGGGAAGTTCTCGGTCGGATTCTCCAGGCCGTCGACGTACTTGACCGGTTCGAACTCCGGTCCGCGAGCGGCCTTGATGCTGAGCAGGTGGGCGAAGATCCGGTGCAACGCCACGTGATCGCCGTAAAGCGTGTCGGGCCCGAATGCTACGTGCTCGATCCCGACCAGGTCGGCGATGTACTTGAAGTGGTCCATCACCGATTCGATCGTGTGCTGCGGATGCGAGTGCGACAGCGTGGTGTGCGGCGCCGCCGACATGCCGATCACGCCGCCTGTGTCGGCCACCGCCCGCAGCACGTCATCCGGCTTCATCCGGGCGATTTCCCAGATCGCCCGCGCCCCGGCGTGGGTCAGGAAGACGGGCTTATCGCTCTGCCGGCACACGTCGAGCGAGGTCTGATCGCCCGAGTGGGACAGGTCGATCGCCAGGCCCAGCTTGTTCATCCGGGTCACGGCCCGGTGGCCGAGAGCGGTCAGGCCGCCGTCGGTCGTCTCGGACAGCCCGGCGCCGAGCGCGTTCGCGTCCGAGTACGCGATGCCGATCTGGCGCAGGCCAAGGCCGTAGAGCACGTCGAGGCGGTCGATCTCGTTCTCGATCGGCGTGGCCGCCTCCAGCCCGAACACCAGCCCGATCCGGCCGTCTCGATGCGCCGCGTCGATGTCGGCGACCGTGCGGATGACCACCACCTCACGCTGGTGCCCCAGGTCGGCCTGGCGCATGCCAAGGTCGGTGATGATGTCCTCCCACCGCCACGGCGCGTTGCCGGTCACGCAAGCGGTGCCGTCCATCATGTTGTCGAACACGATCGTCATGCCGGAGGCCGCGAGCCCGGCGTAGGCCGCGTGCTGCCGCCCGGTGCGGTTGTACTCCGGCGTCTCTTCCATCCGCAGCGGGAACCTGACCGGATGGTCGTGCAGGCTGATGACCAGGCTGTCGGCCAGCAGTCGCCGCGACCGGTCCCGCTGGGCCTCGGTCAGCGTGCGCGCGTACGGCGGCACCCGGCCAAACTCCGGCGTGAGCTCGAACCGGCGGATCTCCGAGGCGTCCAGGTAGGAGTAAGCGGTGTAGCTCTCAGTCATTCAAGCTCTCTCGTCTGGCTGGGCGCAGGAATCACAGCAGCGTAACCGCTCAGTGGGCGTGCGCATCAGGCGGCCTGGGCCGCGGGTGCCTATTCGATCTCCTCGATTACGTCGAGGTCGCGGAACTGAGGTGGACCCTCAGCTAGCTGGGCATACGCCCTCGCGGCGGCTTGGGTCTCCGGCAGGTCCGAGTTCTTCATCGCGGACTCGTAGGAGTCGAAGAACACCAGTGCGTAGTACCGGTCGGGGTCGTTGTGATCGCGAGCCAGCATCCGGTGGGTTGCCGTCCGCTTGCCTTCGGTCGCCTTGGCCCAACTGTCGTTGGTCGCCCGCATCGGCCCGATATCTTGCGTCTTGAACTCAATGATCTGAACAAAGGACATGGCGTCCCCCCCGTAAGCCAGTAATCCCATGATCATTCCGTGACCTCAACTTTAAGTCACGACCCCGGAGCCTCACCGTCCACCCGCTTGACCTCAAGCCGACTTCAAGTATTAGCGTCGCCCACATAGCTGGGCGAAACCCCCTCGGAGGCGGACGTGAGCAACTGGGTTCGGGCCATGGCAGTCGACGACATCAAGGACGGCGGCGCTAAGTCGTTCGCGCACGCCGAGAAGCGGATCGCCCTGTTCCGCACCCCGCGCGGGGTCTTCGCGTCCGACAACCGCTGCCCGCATCAGGGCTACGCACTGGTGCGCGGTGACGTCAAGGACGGGACGCTGACCTGCGCCTGGCACAACTGGAAGTTCGAGCTGGGCTCAGGGATCTGCCGGCACGGCGGCGAGAACATCAGGACGTATCCGGTACGGATCACCGATGGCCAGGTCTTCATCGATGTCGCCGACCCGCCAGCCGAGATCATCAGGCCGGAGTTGTTCATCAGCCTCAACGCCGCGATGGACGACCTGGACGTCGGCCGGATGGCCAGGGACACCCTGCGGCTGCAGCGGATCGGCACCCCACTCGCCGACGTGATCCGCGAAGGCGTCAGGTACGCCGCCCCCCGGGCCGAATACGGCTGGGACCACTCGCTCGCCACGATGGCCGACTGCCTGCGGATGAGCCAGTACTTCTCCGAGTCGCTCCGCGCGCTGCCAGTTATCCAGGGTCTCGCGGTCGCGGCGCAGGACCAGGTCAGGCGGCCGATCCGGCCAAGACCAGAGCCGATCGACCCGATCGCGGCCTACGGCTCGATCGACGAGGCGGTACGCGCTTATCCAGTTCTCGTAGATAGAGAAGAAGCCGATGAGGCCGAAGGCCTGTTCCGGGGCCTGATCGCGGCCGGGGCTCATCCGGCCCTGCTGCGGCACACGCTGCTCACCGCCGTCACGGATCACTTCCTGGCCTACGGGCACTCGATGATCTTCGTCCAGAAGGCCTTCGAGTTGCTCAGCCAGATCGGCTGGCAGGAAGCCGACGCCGTGCTCTCGCCGCTAGTGCCGGAAATGGTCTACGGCACCAGGTACGACAAGCTCCCCTACATGCGCAAGTTCCTGCGCGCCTGGGACCAGGCCAGCCCAGACCTGGAGGCCCTGGCGGGAAGAGGACATCTAGCAACGGACACCTTTGACCAGACCGGCTACCGCCGCGCCCTCACCGACGGCTCGCCCCAGGACGCGCTCGGCGCCCTGGTCACCGCCCTAGACGGCGGCGCCGACGTCAAGTCCGTGATCGACGCCACCGGCCAGGCCGCCGCCGAACGGCTGGCCAGGTTCGACATCGAACTGGACCTAGACGACACCAACGAGTGGGGCTGGACCGACGTCACCCACACACTGACCTACCTGAACGCCCTGCGCTGGGCCTGGTCGGCGGACCCGTCACCGCAGGTGCTGCGCGGCCTGTTCCACGCCGCCTGGTTCGTGCAGTGGACCGGCCAGTTCGACACCCGGGGGGTCGCGCCGGAGTCCAGCCGGCCCAAGGCGCATCCGACCAGCGACGCCAGCCAGATCAGGCAGGCGATCGTGCGCCGCGACCCCGACGCCGCGATCGCCCTGGTCGACGGGTTCACCGGGCCGCGGGAGGAGCTGGAGCGATCGCTCATCCAGGCGGCGGCGGAAGACCATTCCACGACACCGATCATGGTGGCGCACGTGGTCAAGACCGCTCAGGCGGCGGTCGCCGAATCGCGAGCCCTTGGCGAAGGCCAGGACGCGACCCGGCCGATGGCGGCGGCCGCCCGGTTCATCGCGAGCCCCAAGCGCGAGCGGTTCGTGCTCCAGTCGACTCTGGAGGCCATCACCACGCTGCGCGGCATCCCTAAGGCCGAATCGGACCAGGTGCGCCCCTAGGCCGAAAGTAGGAAACGGCACCACTCGCGACCAGGTCAATCTCTATACTCCGATGTCAGAGGCATGCCCGAATAACGCCCGGTTATGCCCAGATCGGAGTCGATGGGGAGGTCCGGCCGGGTGCGGATACGCAAGCTCACCCGCCCGGTCATTGCCGGCCTCTCCCCGCTGCTGGCCGCCGCCGCGCTGGCCACTATGGCGCCCGCAACGGCGGCGACAGCGGCCAGCACGGCCAAGTCGGCCAGCACGGCCAAAGCCACCGGCCCGGCCCGCGGCAGCGCCACCCCCGCCTGGAACTACGGCGTCGACGCCGCCGATCAGCTCAGCACGCTCCCCGTGCTGGAACCCACTGCGATGGCCGGCGGCCAGTCGAGCTTCGACCGGGACACGTTCGACCAGACCCACGGTAACTACGATTTCGGGCATTTCCTGTCGACCAGCAAATTCGGCAACGTCATGCTCAACCAGAAAGGTCCCGGCTGCGTTTACCGAATCTGGATGACGAGCCTGCAGAGCTTCTTCCCGAACCAGTGGATCAAGATCTACTTCGATGGGGCGGCCAAGCCGGCCATCAATATGACGATCGGCCAGATCTTCGCCGGCACCAGCGCGCCATTCCTCGCGCCGCTGGTCGCGGGCCCGGCTAGTTCCAGCGGCGGCTATACCAGCTACGTGCCGCTGTGCTATCACCGCTCCATCGAGATCGTCACCAACATGGACCGGTACTACGACATCGGATACGTCACCTACGCGCCGAACTCGAATGTCCAAACCTGGTCGCCCGCCCAGGACACCACCGCCCTGCGGCAGCTATGGACCAACGTCACTGCGGATCCGATCCTCCCGGGCGCCGGCAGCCAGACGGCCACCGGCACCCTCAGCCTGCCGGCTCACAAGGCGGCACCGATCCTCAACGTCAACGGCCCGGACTCGATTCAGTCGATCAAGCTCACGATCCCCGGCGTGACCGCGACCGAGTCACCCGCCGCCGCGGCCGTGCTGAATCAGACTTGGATCCAGATCTTCTGGGACGGCTCGACGACCGCGAGCGTCAGCGCGCCGCTCGGGTCGTTCTTCGGGATGGGCCAGTTCGGCTCTTATCCCACTCATGGCCTGGTAGTGGGCATGGACGCGGCCAACGAGATGTACATGTACCTGCCGATGCCGTTCCAGCACTCGGCGCTGATCCAGCTCTGGAACCGGGGCACCACGGCGGTGAACGGCGTCGGCTACAACGTCCAGTACCAGCCCTACACCGGCAGCTTCTCCCAGCTCGGCTACTTCAAGACCAGCTTCACGACGACGAGCAAGGCCAAGCCAGGGCACGACATCCCGATCCTGAACGCCAAAGGCAGCGGTAAGTTCATCGGCGTCACCGCGTCCTACACCGGCGACCACGCGCAGCACTACCTCGAAGGCGACGAGCGCATCTACGTCGACGGAAGCGGCTCGCCATCCTTCTACGGCACCGGCACCGAGGACTTTTTCGACGGGGCTTTCTATTTCATTGACGGTCCTTATAGCAATGCGATGAGCGGCAATACCGCCCACCCGCCGTCCAGCACCGTGGACGAAACCGCGGCCTACCGCTTCTTCCTGGCCGACGCGGTCCCGTTTCGCAGCAGCATCGCGGTGGGGATTCAGCACGGCCCGTACGACAACACCACGAACACCAGCGCGTCGATGCTGGCGTACTACTACGAGAAGCCGGCTAATCAGGAAGTACTCACCGACACGCTCGATGTCGGCAAGGTCGCCAGCGACCGGTCGCACAAATACGTGATCAGCAGCCAGGAATTCTCCGGGCGCAACGTCTACACCTACGAGGGCACCGCCCAGGGTCAGAAGCTTGCCGATGACGGGCGCGGGGACCGCGGCTCCAGCAAGTTCACCATGCGGATCGCCGCGGACAACCAGGGCGTGGACCTGCGCAGGAGGCTCGACCAGGGCATCGCTAACCAGTCAGCCAACGTTTACGTCGACGGCAGGCTGGCCGGCACCTGGCTGACGGCCGGGTCCAACCCGTACCACCGGTGGGCCGACTCCGACTTCATCATCCCGGCCGGCTACACCAGGAATCAGACTTCCATCAACGTGAAGATCCAGTACGTCTCCGGCAACCCGTACTGGACCGAGTACCGGTACTGGGCTTACTCGCTGGTGCCGTAGCTAATCGCCGGTTCGTGCTCGACCGGGAAATTCACCGAGTTCGCGATGAAGCACTTCTTGTGCGCTTGCGCATGCAGTCGGTGGGCGGCCTCCAGCATCTCGGTGCGAGCGATCGTCACCTTCGGCCGCAACACCACCTCGGTGAACCGTCCGCTGCCGTCGGCGGTCTCTTCCATCGTTCCGACCGCGTCATCGGAGTAGGACAGGACGATCACCCCGGCCTCGGCGCACAGGTGCAGGTACCAGAGCATGTGACACTGCGACAGCGCCGCGACGAGCTCAAGCTCGGGGTTCCAGCGGGTCCGGTCTCCTCGAAACGCCGGGTCGGAACTGCCCGCAATAGTGTGAGGTCCGTCACAAGAAACGTCGTGATTCCGGCTGTAATCGCGGTATCCGCTCGTGCCAGTTCCCTGATTCCCGGTCCAGGTCACCGAAACCGCGTAGTCATGCTTGCGGACCGCGCTCATGCTCGCCCTTTCCGCAGGTAGAACCCCCTACGAGTGTTCAGGCCAGACGCCCCCCGTACCCTGTTCTCAGATAACGAGCATATCACGACATCTAGGATATTCGTTCTTCCTAAACACGGTTTTGCGTTCAGTTACTCCGGGTAGTTGTTTTGTGTTTTGTCGGACAGCGGCTGCGAGAGCGGCTACCGTATCGAAAGTCAGGCGCAATCCCACCGCGTTAGGCCCGCCGCCTTTCCCCGTGGGAACGCGCGCACTGCGCGTGATCGGAAGTTAATGGTTCTGCGAAAGCGCAAACCGATCGGCTTCTTTGCTGCCGCTGCTATCCCCGTTGGGATTGCCGCGGCTTTCGCATTTCAGGCGACAGCTAGTGCCGCCCCCGTCGCGAGTACTCACCTCGTTTCCGTGGCTAGCAAGCACCCGACCAATAACCCCAGCTTCGTGGTGCCGCCAGGCAAAAAGCACCACAAGCATCGGCCCTCAGTTGAGATGCGCGCCTACAAGTGGGCGCAGACCCAGAAGGGCCACCCTTACGAGTGGGGCGGCACCGGTCCTGGCTTCGACTGCTCGGGGCTGGTCATGATGGCCTACCGGCACGCCGGTATCCACCTGCCGCGCACGACCTACGGGATGCTGGGCAGCCGGAAGCTGGTCCGGGTCAGGATCCCCAAGGAAGGCGACCTCGCCTTCTACGGCACCGGCCACGTCGAGTTGTTCCGCAAGTGGGGCTACACCTACGGCGCCCACGACTCGGGCACCGTGGTGAGCCTGATGCACTACAACTCGTTCTGGAAGCCGACCGCCTACTACCGGATCAGGACCAAGCGCTAATGGCTAAGTACTAGCGGCCAGATTCTCGGTCTGCGTTCCCTGAGCGGAATCCTGTACAGCTAGATAGGAGGGTGCAGGAGGTGCCGGTTCGGGAGCGGTCAGCATCCGGAAGCAGGTGAGCACCAGCGCGAGCACGAACGCGCAGAAGATCCAGAACGCTGGCGTCACGCCAGAAGTAATGGTGAGCCCTATTCGCGCGGCCACACCATCGGCGATCCCGAGATCCTGCGGCGAGGTGCCGCCGGCCAGCTGGGCGATCGCGGAGAAGGCCTGAGCCACCATCGGTATCGCCGCTCCGGCGAGCAACGCGGCCCCGAGCTTGACTGGCTGCCAAAGCGCGGCCAGCACGACCACGGCAACGAACATGATCATGACGATCACGTTGCCAAGGATGAGTGGCCAGGGGTTGTGGAAAGCATTGCCTGCGGTCAGATAGCGATAGAACCCGCTCGGCGTGGTCAGCGTGTAGCTGTCCCAAGACGGAGCGAAGGCGATGATAGCGCCAAGCCCGGCCGCCCCGGTGAGCGCCGCCGCCAGGATTGCCTCCCGGCCAGGCGGCCGGCCTGGTGCTCCAGCCCGCCACACCAGAACCGCGACCACGGATGCCAGTGCGCAGAGGAGCCAGCTCAGCAAGGTGAGCAC
>DASYAT010000259.1:0-20359 GCA_036501205.1 Streptosporangiaceae bacterium
CGCGAACTCCAGGCTGGACGAGACCTTTGTCAACGCCCTGCGCCAGCCGGCCGAGATCTATACCTACGGCGGTATGATCGCCCACGTGCTGACCTTCGCCGCGCATCGCCGCACGCTGGTGGCGCTGGCGCTCAAGAAGGCGGGGGTGGAAGACCTCGGCTGGGGCGACCCAATGCGCTGGGTGACGGCCGAGTCGCATTGAGCAAAACCTGAATGCGGATCCCGGCCGGCCTGTCCTTGCATAGCCAGGCCACCGTGACGAGTGGCGACCTGACTGCCCGGCGAGGACGCAGCCGACCGGGATCCGCTGGGTGGCGGCAGGCTAGCGGCGTGCTCTGCCACCACCACGCCGGCGCGGCGCGCCGAAGGCGCCGAGCGTAAGTTCCTGCTGCAGCTCGGTGAAGGCGAGCTTGGGCTGCAGGTTCACGTCGTACAAGGTCGCGTAGCCCTCACCGGTGAAGAAGCCGGGAACCCAGGAGTCCGCGTCTCCGAAGCCCCAGACGGTGAACGAGATGCACTCCGGGGTCGCCAGGGCGGCCTTCATCATCTGCGAGAACTCATACGGCTGGGCGAACACCGCGAGGTTGTCGGTCGGCACCTGCGTGCTCGGCCCGTCGACAAAAGTGCGGACATCGGCCTCGGTAATTGCGATCTTCAGGCCGATGCTGGCGTAGCGCTGGAGATCTTCGGTCATCCTGGTGCCCGAGAAACCGAACTGCGTGTCCAGGTGACCCTGGTCACCGACACCGTCGATCGGCACGCCCTGATCCAGCATCTGCTGCAGCCACGCGAACGCCGCGTCGCTCTTGGCGTTGCTGCCGTCTTCGCCGGCGATGTTGTAGTCGTTGTAGATGAGCAACGCGTGCGGGTCGGCCTGATGGGCCCACTTGAATGCCTGTGGGATGATTCCCGGCCCGAGGTTGGAGATCCAGAAGTCGTTCGGGTTAAGGCCAGAGGGGTTGGCATCGGTGAAGAACTCGTTGGCTACGTCCCACTGCCAGATCCGGCCCTTATAGCGCCCGACCTCGGTGAAGATGTGCTGCTCGAGCAGGCCCATGAGCTGGGTTTTGCTGATCGTGCCATTCGAGACCCCGGTGGTGAGCCAGTCAGGCAGTTGGTTGTGCCAGAGCAGCGTGTGCCCGCGCACGAGCTGGCCGTGCTGCTCGGCGAACGCCACCAGCCGGTCAGCACCCGACCAGTCGAATTGTCCCTGGGTCGGCTCGACCACTCCCCACTTCATCTCATTGCCCGGGGTGACCACCGAGAACTGCTCGGCGAGGACCGCAGTGTAGGCGGGGGTGTCCAGGTCGAACGGTATGACGGCCGTGCCGATCCGCAGATCGATCTGCTCGGCCAGGCCCCGCAGCGTGGTCGGCGGGTCGAAGTGACGCGAGTTGGCGGCCCGCCCCGCTTTGGTAGTGGCCGCGCTGGCGACGGCGATACCCGGCACCGCTGCCGCCGCCCCGGCCGCGCTACTCATCGCGAGGAAACTCCGGCGTCTCATGGGATTGCCTCCTAAGCGCCAAACCGGGCCAACCCGGTTCGAAACCTTTCGGATACCATATATCCGACTGAGGTCAAGCTAAATGTGATCCCGGGGCGTGTCAACGACTTGACGCTAAGGCAATTTCGGGCGCTGACTGACGTAATCGCTCGTCGCAGGTCAGTCAGACACAAGAAGAACTATCGAAAGTTTTCGGAACAACAGAACCGGCTATGCCGCCGTCCAGCTGACCGGCAACTGCTTCACGCCACGCTGGAAGTTCGATCGCAGATAAGACGGCGGGCCCGCGTAGCTAAGCGCGGAGGTGCGCGCCAGCACCTCATCGAAGAGCGCACTGACCTGCACCCGCGCCAGGTGCGCGCCGAGGCAGAAGTGCGGCCCGTGCCCGAATACCAGGTGCGGGTTGGGCTGACGGCGCAGGTCGAAGGCGTCGGGGTCAGCGAACACGGCCTCGTCGCGGTTGGCCGACGCGAACGAGACGACGACCTTGTCGCCCGCACCGATGCGCTGCCCTCCGAGCTCGCAGTCGGCGGTCGCCGTCCGCCTGAACGTCATCACCGGCGTCCACCAGCGCAGCATCTCCTCGGCCGCCGTCGACATCAGCTCCGGGTGCGCGCGGAGGTCAGATTGGGCGCCGGGATGGTCGAGCAGAGCGATGCACGCGCCGGGCAGCCCGTTGCGCAAGGTCTCGTTCCCGGCCACGGCGAATAGCCAGAACATGTTCTCGAACTCGGCCACCGACACCTGGCCACCGTCGTCATCGACCTGGGCCAGCAGGATCGACATCACGTCCGGCCCGGGCCGGCGCCGCTTCTCCTGCGCGAGCAGATGGGCGTAGGCGTACAGGTCGGGCATGCCTTCCCTGGTCCGCGGATCCGGCATCCGGCCATCGCCGGCCGGCTTGGGCCGCAGCGCCAGCGCGTCCCTGGCCATGGCCGTGCCACCGGCCGGGTCGAACTCGGCCGAGTTCGCGTAGTCGGGGTCCTGGTAGCCGATCACCCGGTTGGACCAGTCGAACAGCAGCCGCCGGTCCTGCGGCGGCACCCCGAGCACGTCGGCCAGCGTCAGCAACGGCAGGTCGGCCGCGACCTCCTTGGCGAAGTCGACCTCGCCCCCGGAGCCCGCGAACGCCCGCTCGCAGATCGTCCGCGCATGACTGCGGATCCGCTCCTCCAACTCCAGCACGGCCCGGCGCGTGAACGACCGGTTCAGTAGCCGGCGCAGTCTGGAGTGATCCGGCGGGTCCATGTTGAGCATCATCTGCCTGACGTAGCCGAGCGCCTCCGGCGTGGCCGGATCCCGGATCTGGGTGGCTCCGCTCGCCGAGGAGAACAACTGCGGCCTGGTCAGCACCGACTCGACGTCGGCGTGCCTGAGCACCAGCCAGAACCCAGGTCCTGACGGCCAGCCTAGGACCGGCAATTCCTCCACCCAGACGACGGGGCTGGCCCGCCGCAGCCGGGCTAGTGCCTCGAAGGGCACTCCCGAGACGTAGGTAGCCGGATCGAAGACGATTTCGGAGTCTGGCCGATGGCACACTTGCCGATTATGACAGTGCCGACACAGACAGGGCCGATACAGAACACTGGCTTGCGGATTCGACAAGGAGGCAGCGGCGAGCCGCTGCTCTTGCTGCTGCATGGCCTGGGCGCGACCAGCGACGTCTGGGAAGGCTGGCGGCCCGTACTCGCCCAGCGCTGGCCCGGCCGCTGGATCGCCCCGGACCTGCCCGGTCACGGCGGCTCACCACCGCAAGCGGAGTACACCTTTGAATCCCTCGCCGCCGCGGTAGCGCAAGCCCTGCCACCCGGCACCGACCTCGTCGTCCTCGGGCACTCGCTCGGCGGCGTCATCGCCCTGACCCTGGCCGCTGGCCAGTTCGACCTCCGGGTCGCAAAGGCGATCGGCCTCGGCATCAAGACCGCCTGGACCCAGGAGGAACTGGACCGGGCCTCAGCCTTCGCCCGCAGGCCGACCGCCTGGTTTGGCTCCAGAGACGAGGCCGCCGCCCGCTACCTGCGGATCTCCGGCCTGGACGGCCTGCTGCCCGCCGATGATCCCGCCATAGACGCCGGCCTCCGGCAGCAGGACGGGCAATGGCGGCTAGCCTTCGACCCGCGCACCTTCGCCGTAGGCGCACCCGACCTGCCGCGCTTGCTGACGGCCATTTCGGCTCCGGTCGTCCTCGCCCGCGGCCAGCACGATCCGATGAACTCCGACGAGCAACTCGAAGAGCTCGGCGTCCAGGCCCTCACGCTGCCTGGCCTGCACCACAACGCCCACGTCGAGAACCCGGAGCTGTGCGCCGTAGTCCTGGAATCGCCGTAATTTCCTTAGCGCCGCTTCTGAAGTTCCTGAATTGTGACCTAGAAATTGTGGCTTGCATGGTGGTTTGCCGGTGTATTACAGATGGATAGCCCCAGGGGGATCCCAGGACAAGGAGAAGCCAGTTGTCCAAAAGACAGAGGCTAGTCAGCCTCGCGGCCGTCACGTCGACGGTGGCAGCCATGGCAGTCGTTGGCATGAGTGGCTCGGCCGGGGCGGCGACGGGCCCCAGCTACCTGCGGCTGCCCGGCAGCGCGGCGCCGTTCACCAGTCACACCCACGCGATCAGCGCGGTCGACGGCGCCACGCCGCTGACCATCCAGGTCTGGACCAAGCCCGGCAACCTGGCCGCCGCTGAGCGGTACGCGCTAGCGGTGAGCACGCCCGGCAGCAAGTTCTACCATCGCTACCTCAGTCCTGACGCTTACACGGCCAGGTACGGGACCAGCCGGGCCGCGAGCGCCAAGGTGAGGGCGTGGCTGCGCAGCAAGGGCTTCACCGCCTTCCAGACCGACGCGCAGCGTAACTACGTGCGGGCCACCGCATCCGTGGCGGCAATCGACGCGGCGTTCAAGGTCACCCTGGAGAACTATCGGTCGACCGCCCGGGTGAATGCGGGACACTATCAGCTGCGCGCCAACAACAAGGCGGTAGCGATCCCCAAGACGCTGTCCCCGTACGTCATCGGGGTGACCGGCCTGGACAACGCCGCGCCGAAGAACCCGATCATGCACGGACCAATCCCCCAGGCCAGCGGAGCCAAGTTCCCGAAGGTGCCCTGCTCGAAGTTCTACGGCCAGCATCACATGTCGAACCTGCCGAAGGCGTTCGGGCGCACGTCGCTCTCGACCCAGCTCTGCGGCTACTCGGCCTACCAGTTGCGCGCCGCCTACGGCATGAACATGAAGAACGACGGTCGCGGGCAGACAATTTCGCTGGTCGAGCTGGGCCTGGCCCCTGAGATGTTCCTGACCCTGAAGGACCTGGCGGCCTCACAGCACTTCGTGCCGCCGTCCTCGCGTCGCTACACCGAACTGTCGCTCGGCAAGAACACCTGCGGTGACCCGTTCATCGTCGAGGAGCAACTCGACGTCGAGGCCTCTTACGAAATGGCTCCCGGCGCGAACCAGCTGACGATCGGCGGCGACAGCTGCAACAACGGCGACTTCGGGCTGCAGGGCCTGTTCGACGCCGACCTGGTGAACATCGACGGCATGGGCAACGACCACCACCCGCTGTCCACCATCAGCTCCAACTCCTGGGGCCCAGGCAACGACACGCAGCCGGCGATCTTCACCAACATCATGCACGCCTACCTGGTGCGCGCGGCCGCCCAGGGCGTCGGGATGTACTTCGCCTCCGGCGACGCCTCTGGCGTAGAGACCCCGGACGACCCGTTCACCATCCTGGTCGGCGGCACCACGCTGGGCGTCGGCAAGCACGACACCCGCCTGTTCGAGACCGGCTGGTCCTCTGGCTTCGCGATCATCAATACCAAGAAGCACAGCTGGGTCTCGCTCGGCGAGGAAGGCGCGACCAGCGGCGGTCCCAGCCTGCTCTGGGCCCAGCCGGCCTACCAGCGCGGCGTGGTCCCGAGGGCACAGGCCACGGCACCTGGCAACCGCAGGGGCCTGGTCAGGTCTCAGCCGGACGTGTCCGCCGACGCCGACCTGTTCACCGGGTTCTCCACCGGTATCCTCGAGCCCCAGAAGAAGGGACCGCCGAAGTTCGTCGTGTTCCCCGTGGGCGGCACCAGCGCGGCTTCACCGCTGGTGGCCGGCATGGTCGCCGACGCCCAGCAGGGCCAGCACAGGGCATTCGGGTTCACCGACCCGATGCTCTACAAGCTGTCAGGGACGAACGCGTTCAGGGACGTCCTGCCGTCGACGCCTCGCACCCCAAGCCGCTTCCGTGGCGTGGTGTGCAACGTCAACTTCTGCGGCATCCCGTCTCTGGTCACCTTTGACGACCAGAACAAGAACCTGGGCGGCTACACCGGCCAGGTCACGGCCAAGGGCTACGACAACATGACCGGCATCGGCACTCCGCGAGGCCAGTCGTTCATCAACGCCCTGCGCAAGATGGGTTAGTAAACCGCGACCGGGCGGCCCGCGCGCACAGCACGGACCGCCCGGTTTGCTGTGCTGGCCGAGGGGGACGACCCCTCGAACCCCCGCTGGTCTAAAACCGGCCCAGCGTGCGGGTGAAGCCGTCCGGCACGACCAGATGGTCCGCGCTCAGGTCGCAGACCGTCTTGCCGCCCAGACCCAGCAGCGCAGAATCGATCCCGTTCCGCAAGACATCGAGCACGTTCTCGACGCCCGCCTGGCCGTTCGCGGCCAGCCCCCACAGGTAGGCGCGGCCGATCATGACGGCTCGCGCGCCCAGCGCGAGAGCCTTGACCACGTCGTTGCCCCGGCGGATCCCGCCGTCGAGCAGTACCTCGACCTGATCCCCGACCGCCTGAGCGATTCCGGGAAGCACCCGGATCGTAGCCGGAGTCCCATCCACGTTGTTGCCGCCGTGGTTGGACACCGAGATCGCCGTCACGCCCGCGTCGACGGCGCGCTGGGCATCATCCAGCCGGCTGATGCCCTTCAGCAGGAACGGCCCGCCCCACTGCTCGCGCATCCACGCCACGTCTTCCCAGGACGGCGGCGGTGTCCCCATCCACTGCCCGTACGCGCCGAAGAACGTCGGCGCTGCCTGGCCGTCCGCCGCCAGGTTCGGCACGGTCAGGTCGGGCAGATGACCGGTGCGCAGGTAGCTTGCCAGCCACTTTGGCCTGGTCACGCCCTGCGGAGCCAGCCGTACCAGCTCGGCGAACGTCATCTTCTCCGGAATGCGCGGGCTCCCCCAGTCCCGGCCGTGCGAGAACGACCAGTCCAGCGTGGCGATTACCCCGGCCGCTCCCGCCTTGCGGGCCCGCTCCAGCTGCGCGGCGATCTGGTCTCGCCCGCCGAGCCAGTACATCTGGAAGAAGGTCTGCGGGTTGGCCGCGATGACGTCTTCCATGGGCTTGCTCGCGAATGAGCTCAGGCCGATAGCGGTCCCCCTGGCCGCCGCCGCCCGGGCGACCGCGACCTCCCCGTCGGGATGAACGGCCTGCACCCCGGTCGGCGAGATGATCACAGGGAACGAGATCGGCTGCCCGAGCACAGTCGTGGCCAGATCGCGCCCGCTGCTCAGCCCGGCGACGTGCGGCGCGAACCCGATCTCGTCGAACGCGGCGACGTTGTCGCTGACCGTCAGTCCCTTCTCGGTGCCAGCGAGCAGCGCGCTGTAGACCGACTTCGGCAGCCGCTTGCGGGCGCGGCGCTGCGCTTCCGCGACCGTTTCAAACCATTCATTCTTCATGGAGAAAGCTTTCCGTCGGTTGAATCGCCGACCCAGAGCTGACCGCTGCCCGACGAATGTCAGGAGCCCGGGTGGCGGGCGGGCGTAGCGGGCGGGGGTCGATCCGAAGCGACCGCCAGGCGATTACCGGCCGCAACGGATGCAGCGTACGCCGGGCAAGACACCCGGACCAGACCCCGGCTCCGTAAGCGATGTCATCGGCGATCCGGCCCACCGTGAACCGGACCGGATCAAGCGTCCGCGACCCCTCCGCCCAGGCTGTGAGCGGCGGTCCTAGCAATAGTGAGCCGAGCGCTAGTCGCCGCCACAGTTTCGGCCCGGGCGGCGGACGGGGGGTGTAGCGGGCGGGTCCCCCCGATTCCCCCCGCGACAGGGACCGGCCGGGTGCGGCGATCGCGGCGATCAGCGCCGGGGCCGCGAACTGCGTGCCGTACCGGCCAACGCCCAGCCAGGTCTGCCTGGTCGCCATGACCGTTGCGCGGGTCAGTCCAGCCCGCGGCACCTCCGCGCGGCGCAGCCGGTACCCCAAGGTCGCCAGCGCCCCGCCAAACGCGGCCGCCGCCAGCACCGGCCGCCTGGCCAGCAGCGCAGCGACCGTCGCGGCCGGCCAGGGCGCAAGCGCGAGATGAACGATGTCACCCGGATGACGCTGCGCCAGCGCCGCTGCGGACGTGCCGTAACGGTACCGGCGGGCCAGCAGCTCCCGCCAGGAGGCCGGTTCATGATGGGCGACCTGAACGGACGGGTCGTACCGGATCCGCCAGCCCGCCTCGTGCAGCCGCCAGATCAGGTCGACGTCCTCGCCGACCCGCATGCCTTCGTCGAACGCGCATCGCCCGGCCGCGATCTCGGCCAGCGCCGTGCGGCGGGCGAGCACGGCGGCCGTCGGCACGAACGAGACGGCGGCCTTGGGCATGACCCGGCCTGGCCGTCCGCCAAGGTCGAGAGCGCCGTTCGCCTCCGTGTACCGGCCGGCGACGGTGTGCTCAGCCCGGCCGGTGATCCTCGGGGCCGCGACCGCGACCAGCGGGTCGGCGAAATGACCGGCCAGCCGTCCGATCCAATCCGGCGACGGCTCACAGTCGCTGTCGACGAAAGCCACCAGATCGCTGGTCACCGCGGCCAGCCCGGTGTTCCTGGCCGCGCCCGGACCACCATTGATCTCGCGCCGGATCAGCTTCGCCCTGTGGCTGGCGGTGACCAGCGCGACCGCCTCAGGATCGGCGGAAGCGTCGTCGACCACGATCACCTGATGTTCGTCCCCCAGCGCGGCCAGGCAGCGTTCCAATAGGTCGGTCCGGTCCCGGGCCGGAACGATCACCGTCACGTCCGGCCTGGCCGGCAGCTCAGGCGGCACCGGGTGCGCAAGCCCCGTGTCGGTGAAATAGCGCGCCAGCGATCCGGTGGCGCGCGAAGTCACCCGTCCTGATCGCAGTTCGCTCCAGGCGGCCTGACCGGCAGGCGTCAGCCGGGCGACCCGCACCGGCGACCCGCCGAACCACAGCTCGGCCGTGAGTTGCTTGGTCCAGGCGTCGAGCTCGATCCCGAATCCCGCTGGCAGCGGCGGGACCGCCTTCCTCACAGAGCCAGCCCGCCGTCGACGGGGATCACGCTGCCGGTCATGGCGCTGCTGCCGGGTCCGGCGAGGAACGCCAGCACAGCGGCGATCTCAGCCGGATCCAGCAGTCTCCCGTGCGGCTGCTGGCCGGCGAAACTCGTGGCATCGGGCAGTCCGTAGAGCCGGGCGCTCTCGGCCAGCATCGCGGTGTCGGTGGAGCCCGGGCTGACCGCGTTCGCGGTGACCCCGGTGCCGCCAAGCTCGGCGCCGAGCGCGCGGATCAGGCCAGCGACCCCGGCCTTGGCCGCGCAGTAGGCGGCGATCATCGGCATCCCGCTGGTGGCGGCCGCTGACGCCACGGCCAGGAACCGCCCCGATCGAGGCTCGGGGCGGCGCAGCAGCGCCGGAATCGCGGCTCGGGCCAGCTTGATCACGCCGCCGAGATCGACGTCCAGGACGGCCTGCTCGTGGTCGGCCGGCATCTCCCAGAGCGGCACTCCCCCGGCGATCACTCCGGCGACCGCGATCGCCGCGTCCAGCCCGCCCCAGCGGCGTTCGGCTTCAGCGACGGCCGCATCGATCGACATCTGGTCACGAACGTCAGCCTGGTAGCCGGCAACCTGGTCACCTGCGGCCCGAACCGTCTCGGCCAGGTCATCGGGTGTCGCCAGCGGATACGGCAGCGCCGGGTCGTCCTTGGCCAGGTCGACGGCGAGTACCGACCAGCCTTGCTCGGCGA
Source organism: Streptosporangiaceae bacterium (assembly GCA_036501205.1). Classification (GTDB taxonomy): domain Bacteria; phylum Actinomycetota; class Actinomycetes; order Streptosporangiales; family Streptosporangiaceae; genus Chersky-822. Next base: position 9,484 of record DASYAT010000259.1, read on the forward strand.
GCGCGAGGACGGTGGCCGCACCAATACCGCGACCGGCGCCGGTCACGATCGCGACCGGCTTTGGATGCACCACTTCAGCCTGCCCCTGAGCCGAATTCGGCCAGGGGACTCTGGTCACAGGCCCGGTCCGGGGGCCGGCGCCTCGCGATCGTGACGGGCACCGGACGGCTGCGGCGCGAGTGATCAGGCGACGGCACCGGCGGGCTGGCGTCGACCTGGGCCAGCGCCGCTTCGCCGTGGCCGCGCACGCATTCAGGATCAGGCCCGTCCAGCGGCAGGCCGGTGAAGAACTTCGCGGCCATGCAGCCGCCACCGCAGGCATCGAAGGCCGAGCAGGACGTGCAAGCACCCGCCGACTGCGGCTGACGCAGGCTGCCGAACAGCTCGGACTCGCGCCAGACCCGGGCGAACCCGCCGTCGTCGCGCACGTTGCCGGCCAGGAAGTTCTCGTGGATCGCGAACGGGCAGGCGTAGACGTCACCGACCGGATCGATCAGGCAGACGACTCGGCCGGCTCCGCACATGTTGAGGCCGGGCAGCGCCTGGCCGAAGCCGGACAAGTGGAAGAAGGAGTCGCCGGTGAGCACGTTCTCCCCGTGGAGAACTAGCCAGTCGTAGAGCTGACGCTGCTGCTGCGCGGTCGGGTGCAGTTCGTGCCAGACGCTCGCGCCCCGGCCGGCCGGACGGAGCCTGGTCAGCCGGAGCTGAGCGTCATACCGCCGCGCCAGCGCCGCGAACTCATCGAGCTGGCCGACGTTCTGGCGAGTTACCACCACCGAGAGCTTGAAGCCGCGAAAGCCCGCCTGCGCCAGGTGCGACATCGCCGCCAGGGCAGTCTGGTAGGAGCCGGTCCCTCGCACGGCGTCGTTGACTTCCTCGGTCGCGCCGTCGAGGGAGATCTGCACGTCGATGTAATCGGTGCCGGTCAGCCGCCTCGCGGCCGCCGGGGTGATCTTGACGCCGTTGGTCGAGAACTTAACCCCGACCCGGCGGCTGACCGCGTAGTCGACCAGCTCCCAGAAGTCGGGCCGCACGGTCGGCTCGCCGCCGCCGATGTTCACGTAGAACACCTGCATGCGCTCAAGCTCATCGATGACCGCCTGGCACTGCGCTGTGCTCAGCTCGCGCGGATCCCGGCGGCCGGACGAGGACAGGCAATGCACGCAGGACAGGTTGCAGGCGTAGGTGAGTTCCCAGGTCAGGCAGATCGGCGCGGACAGACCACGAGCGAACTGGGCCGTCAGCGGCAGCACGCTCACCTAACGAGATCCCGTTCGTCCCGGACGCGGATCATCTCCGAGTTGGCCAGCGTCCCCAGCGCCCGCTCGTAAGTCGGCATCGCTTGAGCGGAAACACCAGCCGCCTCGCACGCCAGCCTGGCGCTCGGGTGCTCGGCCAGCCGCTGTACGACCGCTAGCAGCAGCGGCTCCTTCAGGAAGGACAGCCGCCTGGTCCCGAAGTGATACAGCAGCGCGCCGAACGGCTCCGGCCTGAGCGCGACCCGGCCGTCCAGGCACCAGGGCTGATCGAGATCGAAGGCCATCTCAGTAAGCACCGTTTAGTAAACACCGCACATACCGTCGATCGAGACTTCCTCGACGAGGAGTTCCTCGATCACGGGCGTCTCTTCGATTGCGTCTTCTTCATCTTGCTCGACCACAAGTACCGCGCTGTCCACGCTGGTCCTCCAGGTTTTGACACTGAGTGCCAGTACGAGTTACTCCACGGTAACGGCACGGGGTGCCATAGTGCAAGGGTGGCAAACCAGGCAGGCCGGCTTCCGGTCTCGGCGGGCCGGCGAAGGAGCACGTCGCGGGCCGAGCTTGAGCAGGTCGCGTTCGACTTGTTCGAGCAGCGGGGGTTCGAGCACACCACCGTCGATGATGTTGCCGCCGCCGCGGGAATAAGCCGGCGCACATTTTTCCGCTACTTCGATTCTAAAAATGAGATCCCGTGGGGCGATTTCGACGGCGAACTGGCCCGCATGCGACGACGTCTTGCCGCGACCCCCGCGCAGGCGCCGCTGATGGACGCGATCCGCGATGCCATCGTGGACTTCAACCAGATGCCGGCCGAGCAACTGCCTGAGCACCGGCGGCGGATGGCGCTCATCCTCGGCGTGCCGGCACTGCAGGCACACTCGACGCTGCGGTTTGCCGCCTGGCGTCAGGTGATCGCGGACTTCGTCGCGCAGCGCACCGGCCAGTGCGCCGACGCCCTGCTGCCCCGCACGATCGGTCACGCGATGCTCGGCGTGGCCGTCGCCGCCTACGAGCAGTGGCTGGCCAGCCCCGGCGAGGACCTCTGCGAGCTGCTGGATTCCGCCGTACGCGAGCTCGGGTCGGCCTTCACCGCGGTGCCGGTCAATCGTGGGACTTCCCGAGACTAATAAGTCTGGTTACGGTATATGCACTACGACTGGAACACGTTCTACCCGCGACGAGGATGAGGCTATGAAGACCAAGGCCGCCGTGCTGCATGGCTTGAATGAGAAGTGGCAGATCGAAGAGCTCGAACTCGACCCGCCGCACACTAAGGAGGTCCTCGTCAAGCTGACGGCGAGCGGCCTGTGCCATTCCGACGAGCACCTCGTCACCGGTGACATCCCGGTCCCGTTCCCGATGATCGGCGGCCACGAGGGCGCCGGCATCGTGGTCGAGGTCGGGCCCGAGGTCGACCACGTCAAGGCGGGCGACTCGGTCGTCCTGAGCTTCCTGCCTGCCTGCGGCCGCTGCTCGTACTGCGCGCGCGGCATGCAGAACCTGTGCGAACTCGGCATGTTCCTGATCAACGGCCCGCAACTGGACGGCACCTACCGCTTCAACAACAAGGGCAAGGGCTACGGCCAGATGTGCCTGCTCGGCACGTTCTCCGAGTACACCTGCGTCCCGGCCCAGTCGGTCGTGAAGGTCGACGACGGCACCTCGCTGGACAAGGCGGCCCTGGTGGGCTGCGGCGTGACGACGGGTTACGGCAGCGCGGTCCGCACCGCCGAGACCAAGGCAGGCGACACGGTCATCGTCATGGGCATCGGCGGCATCGGCATCAACGCGGTCCAGGGCGCCAGGATCGCCGGGGCGCGCAACATCATCGCGATCGACCCGGTCGAGTTCAAGCGCACCAAGGCCCTCGAACTCGGCGCCACCCACGCGGTCGCGAGCGTCGAGGAAGCGGGCCCGGTCGTCGGCCTGCTGACCAGAGGCCAGATGGCCGAGTCGTTCATCATCACGACCGACGTCGCCGAGGGCGACTACATCGGCCCGGCGCTTGACCTGGTCGCCAAGCGCGGCAAGGTCATCGTCACCGCGGTCGGCCACCCCGCCGACATGCAGCTGTCCGGCTCGCTGTGGATGCTGACCATGATGGAAAAGCAGATCCGCGGCTCGCTGTACGGCTCGTCCAACGCCCAGCACGACATCCCGCGGATGATGGAGATGTACAACAACGGCCAGCTCAAGCTGGACGAGCTGATCACCAAGGAATACACCCTCGAAGAGGTCAACGAGGGCTACGAGGACATGCGCAACGGCCTCAACATCCGGGGCCTGATCCGCTACTAAGCCGGCCGGGGCCCGCGGCAGCCACTAGCTGCCGCGGGCCCCTTGGCTTGAGACCTAGGCGCAGGTCCCGTTGGTTATTCCTGCGTTGAGCCTGTTGACGTCGACCTGGTCCCAGTCAGCCCCGCCAACGACGTACTGGTACTGCACGGCGCAGGCCGAGCTCTGGCTTTGGCCAAGGAAGAAGTCGGCGGAGAATCCGCCGGAATTCCAGCTGCTTGCGCACTCGGACGAGGTGATGGTGGCGTGGCTCGTTTGCGCGGTCCACTCGAAGGTGTGCGGGACGGTACCCGAGAGCTGACCGTTAGCGAAGTTCGCGGTGCTGTAAATGCCGGTGTAGACCGGCTCGGAGGCTCCCTGGACGGTGATCCGGACGCCGGAGGTCACGTCAAAGAATCCGTTGAACACATCGCGGCCTAGCGCCGTGTTGCCGTCCCAGCCGCCGTTGCCTGCCTCGATGTCCGCGTAGAGGACGATGAAGTCCAGCGGCAGGTCGGTACCGCTGGTGTTGTAGAAGCTCCTAAGGGCGGCCATGGCAGTGTTGCCCTGGGTTTCGCCATAGTTCATCGCCTGGGCTGCGGTGGTGGCGCCAACGTTGCCGGGGCCGCCGAGATCGAAGTAGTTCTGGCTGCCGAACCCGAAATTCGAATAGGCGTTCAGGTTCGCGTCATTGGACCAGGCTCTGTGGTCATCAGAGTCGGTGCCCGTATTGGTCCGGCCGGCATAGGAGCCGTAGGCGCCGCCGCAGGTGTTTTCGGTGAATTCGACGCCAGAGCCGACGGGTCCTGGGCCATTAGTGTCGTTGCCGTAGTAGAAACCGACCGGCGTGTCACCGGCCACGGCGGCGATAGGGGCTGCCACCAGCGCGGTGGCCGCGGCGATTGCGGCCAGGCTGCTGGCCATTCTCCTGGAAAACATCACGCTAGTCCTCTCTGTTCAGGGAGCAGCCGCGAAGATGGCCTTGAATCGGGGGACGAGCGGTACCGCGCCGGTCACTGCGGACTCGGGCACCGGCACGCCGACCAGGGACTTCGCGACCTTCCAGGTAAGGAACGCCGAGACGGTCACGACGCCGCACGAGGTGAGGGCCGAAGACGTCGGATTGGCGACGGTCGCGGGCTGGGCATCCGACGGAACCTTGACTGCGAGCTTCTGAGCACCAGCCAGTCGCACGTCGAGGAAGCCGTTCCTCGGGGCGGAGATGCAGGCCATATGCGGGTTGTCGTCGAGCGAGCTGAAGGTGTACAGCAGCACCGCGGCCGTGCCGCCTGGCCGCAGGGTCAGCCCCAGGGCCGGACCGGCGAGCTTGGCCGGCTGCGCGACGCTTGCGGCCGATGCCCTGAAGTCAGCGAAGTCGGCGCCCTGGCGCGTGAGCCGGGCGAGCTTGACCGTGGCGCCGTTGGCGGAAGCCAGGGAAATTGCGCCGGGGAACCGGGGCAGCGTGCACGCCAGGGAACCGGAGTTGGTGACGTTAAAGCCGCTGATGACCGTCGTCATGGCGGGGAAACTGGTCCAGTACGCGGTCGTGAGCGCACTGGCCGCGCAGGGCGCGGCGGAGGTCGCCGAGGTCGTGGCCACGGCACCGCTGTGCGCGGGAACTACCCACATCGGATAACGGCGGTGCTTAGGCGGAACCCAGTTCCTGAGCTTAATCGGGTGATGAGAGCCCGAAGCCCGGACGGGAGCGGCTCGCCCCCGAGGCGCGAACTGCAAGGCAATGATGACGGCCACTACGGCCGTCGCAGACAAGGCCACCGCGAAGAATCTTTTCACCTGCACCACTCCTCTGCCTGCCAACGTGGCAAGGCTGCGCACCGGAAAGGCGAACAGGCTCAACTCGCTGCCTAACCGATAGTGCTCATAGTGATCAGCGCGCCATTCGGCGCAATTGCGACTTTCTCGTGCCCATCACCTTGAGCATGCATCGGCGCGCAGATCGGGAACAGGGAAAGTAACCGGCAGACTTACCGGCAATTTTCGCCCGCGGCCGGCGACGCGGATCAGCGCTCAGCCAGGACGAAAGGGATGAAGGCGCCGTCGTGGGTATACCGGTGGGGTGGCTGGTGATCAGATCGCGGTGCGGATGCGGCAGGAAGCGGGTGCGCTGCTGCGGGAACTCGATGCCGGCCAGCGCGACCTGGTGGCAGTGGACTTCGGCGACGACGCGACTCGGCGGTGGATCGAGTACCGGCCGAATCCTCGGCCCGGCGGTTGCCTGGCCCTGATGAGCGTGGCGGCCCGCAAGGCCGCGCACCGACTGCTGGCGACCGGGCTGAGCGAGCACAGTTTCGCCCAGGCGATGGCGGTCGTCGCGCTTGAGGAAGTGCTCGACCTGCAGGAGCGGCGGGCCATGAACCGGCATAGCGGCGACTACTTCGTGATCGTGTTCGGGGATCCGGCTAAGGACGATGCCTGGTCCTGGCGGTTCGAGGGCCATCATCTGTCGGTGACGATGACGATCGCCGGAGACGATGTCTCCCCCGCCCCGGTATTCCTTGGCGCTAATCCGGCCTGCGTGAGCTACGCCGGACGGCCGGTGTCACGACCACTCGGGCCAGAGGAGGACCTCGGGCGCGCCGTGCTTGACGCGCTTGGGCCTGCTGGACGCCGGAACGCCGTCGTCGCCGACCGGGCGCCCGGCGACATCCGGTCGGCGATCTCGGCCCGCACCGGGCCGGTCGAGCCGCTAGGCGTTGACGCGGCTACGCTCGGGCCGACGGCGCGGGCGCTGATCGGGCAGATCGTGGCGCTGTACCTGGACCGGCTTCCTGAGACGATGGCCGCGCGGGAGGCGGCCAAGCTCACGAGCGGCGAATTGCACTTCGCCTGGGAAGGCCCGCTGACGCGGGACGACCGGCACTACTACCGGGTCCAGGCCCGCGACCTGCTCATTGAGTTCGACAAGACCGACCCCAACCACGCGCACACGGTACTGCGCCGGCCAGGCGGCGATTTCGGCGCGGACATCCTCGCCGCCCATTACGGCCAGGCGGACAGCCATCACTAAAGACTCGGCTCTGGCCGCAGGGAATCAGACCACCGCAAAACTTTCCACCATTTAGGGTTAAAAATCTAATTTGCGCGGGCGCATCTGACCGATGTCGGGTTGCGAGGCCGGCATTATTTCGACCGTTTCTATCTTATGCGGTAGCTTTGGCTGGTGAATCGCAGACGACGTGAACCAGCTGGCAGGACGGCCGTCAATGAATCTGATGGCCAGGACAGTGCCGCCCGCGAACTGTTGCTGGTGGCCCGGCGACTCGATTACATGATTGGGCAGATCACGCCTGATGAATTCGCCTGGCAGGACGCGAACTATGACCGTAACTCGATCCTGGGCCGGGAACTGCTCTTCCTTATCGCCAATGATAGCTGGATAAGGGCTACTTCGGAGATTATTGATATCGCCCGATCTGACGCGATCGAGACAACCATCGAGATCGACGTTGACCTGAGCCTCATTACCCATGAGGCCTTCAGGGACCGGACCGACCAGATCTGGCTGCCGCTCGCGGTATTACCTCCCCTCCGACAACGCCTGCCCGACCCAGAGCCGTTTTCTACCCTGACCGTCACCGACGCCAGCGGTGCTCCTTTGATGACGCTGCCGCGGGCGGACATCAGGCACCGGCTGGCCGCGGCGCTTACCGAGATCATCGTCAACGTCGCGGTGGCCAGGCTGGCCGATATCACCAGCGAGACCTTCAGTCCCGGCCGGGATCACCGGCTTGTGCTGTCAGCGGCGATCTACCGGTTGCTAAGGGATGAGGTCGTGCCCGCGCCGCTGCTGAGCAGAGATGCTCCGATGCATGTGCTACCGGACGAGCCGATGGGCCGGATCGGCGGGGCCGCGGCTGAGGTCGGCGGCTTGCTGGCCACGTTCACCGAATTGCTGAATGGGACCGCCGCGCATGATCAGGAGGACAAGCTCGACGCCCGCCGGCTGACTGAGCGCGCCATTCGAGTCCTTGAGGCCGTGACGAAATCGGCGATCATCGTGATCCCGGTGGATCTGGATCAGCCGCCCACTGTGCTTACGGTGACGCTCCCTGGCCGGGCACTTCACCTGGCCCCGGTGACGTGGCCTGAGGTGTTCGGGCCGGCCCTGACCCAGGATCGCGAGTGGAGCCGATCGGCTGGCTGGCGGCGGCACCTGCGATTCAGCAACTGGATCTTCCCGAGCGCGAGCGTGCACCTTGATCTGCTGCTCCCGGCTGCGAGCGCCGACCGGCATGTCCGAGTCAACTTGCCTGACGGTATCTCACCCGACCCGTCGAGGGCGCTGGCGCGGCGCGCCGACCTGGATGTCCGCTGCGAGCAGCCGCAGTCAACGCACCAGTTGGCGATCGTCACCGGTCAGGTGCTCGGCGCCGACTCGGCTTGGCCGGCTCCGCTGCGGCAGAGCCTGGCTGACCTGGCCATCGCCAAGGCCAATGCGGTCGAGGTGACGTTACGCGATCATCACGCCGGAGCGGAACGCGGCCAGCCACCACTGGAACCGGACCGGGCGACGCGTATGACCAGGGCCTTCCGTGACAGTCTGCACAGTCTGAGGTCGGCGCTCCATGAGATCGCGTTGAATGGTCGCGGCGAGCCTGCCAGCGGAACGCTCGCCGAAGCCTGGGGTGACGGCAGCTGGCTGAGATTGCCGATGCAGCGGCGGACTTCGACCGACACCGTCAGTCCTGGCGTCGTAGCCGCACGAGCGCGCGCGATCGACGATGTGGCCCAGCGATCCGCGACCACCTCGGCGCGGATGGAAGTTCGAATCGCCGTGACCGATTCCGCGTATTACACGGCTGCGCGGCTATCAGGCTGGATCAACATCCAGCTGATGGTAGTGGTGCTGGGCTTTTTCGGGCTTGGTCACCTGTTTCATCCGTTCCGGCTCGCCGAGCACCGGGCGAGCCCTGAAGTACTGGCGCTCGCGCTGACTCTGTTCTCGGCCATTCAGCTGGCCCGGATCGAGCGGAACGACCGGTCGACCATGCGCGGCGTGCTCGTTCCCGAGGGCAGTAAGCTCATTGTCGCGGCGATCTTGCCCACGGTCGTTCTCGCGGTAGCGTTCGCCTTCTCCCGCTCGTTCCTTTGGGCGGAGAGCTGGACCGCCGGATGCATAATCTTGCAGCTATTCCAGCAGTGGCTGGGCTATTACCAGCAAACAAAGCTTCTTGACCGAGGCAAGCCGACCGAGGGTCTGGCTCCCGATCCGCAACCTGATGACCCCGGGCCAGAACCAGATCTGCTGTTCTACACCGACGCACCCGACTACACCCACGATCTGGTGCTGCACAGCAACTGGTGGCGCACGACGACCGCTGAGGCCTTGATGATGGGCCGGGCCGCCCACGGGTACGTGATCTGGCAGCACGACGAGCAGCGAGCGCTGGATACCTTGCTGACCAGTGCGCGGCCGGTCAGCAAGCAGGCGGCGAACGTGCTCGCCCTGCAGCGATCTGGCACTTTCGGCCAGGTACTGAACTTCGCCGTGTTCCGCGACGAGCCTTGCGCTCATTCCGGCTGGTCCGATGAGGTCGTTCCGATCGGTCTTTCTCCGATCATGCTGACTGTGGGCGTGGACGCGACCTTCGAAGTTCTCCTCGGCCTGCCGTCGCACTTCTATGCCAAGGTCCGCGAACATCCGGTAACTTCCGTGCTCCAGCTCGCGACGAGGCACGGGCTGGCAACCTGCGAGACCCGGCTGCCTGTCCCGGCACCAGACGCCTCCTATGCGGACCTGTGCTGGGGACGTGTGGAACTCAGCGCGCGGCCTGAGGATCTCGACCACATTCCGCTGTTCCTAGCGGGCCTGCTGGCGCTAATCGACACGGCGATCATCGGCGTCCGTACTCGCCGTGACGGGATACCCCGCATACTTAACCCTCGTACGCGCCCCAAGGCGTCGAAAGCTGCGCCGGCCACCGACCGGACCCGGCTCGCACAGGCCGACGACCTGGACATTGTCACCCGCAGCGAGGTCTCCGCAGAGAATCAAGACGATGAGAACTGGCGAGTCATGGCAATCTGCGCCGATTGGCGGATTGGCATTGAAGGCCGCACCCTCACCTGGCTCGATCGGGAGCAAGCGCTTATCGGCATAACGTCTACCGTGTTGTACGGGCAATCGGTGCTGCTGCTCCTGTGTCATGCCCGCACCGGACGCACCCCGGATGACGAGCCGGGTGATGACCCGGCACTGCGCGAGTTCATCAGCTTCGACCGGTGGCAAAGCAGAGCCGAACTCGGTATCGCTCCGCCTCATCTGCTGCTACGGGTATACCTGCGGACACCGGACCGGCCTGGCGCCACCATCGGAGCGCTCGACTCGCTCCGTGAAGCCATCCAGCACGAATACCCGACCGCGCTCGTGAATGGCGATATCAGCGTGTGGTACGCGAGAGCCGAGGTCAAAGACGGCAATACGGCCCACGTCCAGTTCACCGTCGTGTTGCCGATGCCGGCCGGCGACGACCCGGCTGCGGCCAGCAGTTGGACGGCCGGCGACCTGTGGCGGATCGAACGGCGTGCGCTGGCTCTCCTGGCGGCCAGAACGGCCAACGGCAGCCACTCAGCGGCCTTCGCCGTGTCCAGCGCCGAGATACCACCGGACACCACGATCCAGCTCGGCCTGATCAAGATGCCGGACCTAGCCAACTCCCACCCGGTCTCCGGCCCGCATCCAAGACCTACGGCCCATGGGTCGGGCGTCTCAGCCACCGAACCGCCCTTGACCAATAGTCCAACAGACGCCGCCGGCCCGCGCCGAAGGTTTCGGCTCCTGCTCACGCTTACGCTGATATTCCTGGCGATCACCGTCGCGATCATCGGAGTCATGGTCTCCAGAGCACCGTTCCTGACCTTCGGGCCCGACGTGTTCATCAGCGGCGTGTCGGCCCTAGGCGCCCTCCTCGCCGGAATGGCAGCTCTCCTCCAACTCCGGACGATGCGCAAGGCACAAGATCACCCAGGAGGGAAGTCACCAGAGAACCTTTCCGACCCGCAGCTGTACCTCTTGACTGCGAAGGAATTCGCGATAATCCAGAAGCACAGAAATGAGCCGCCTCAACTACCTGCCCGACCCGGCCGTCGTCGGCGTCCGGACTCGACGCGACGGGACACCTCGCAATCCGCGGCAACGCTCGGCCGCCTTCCCGGTGTCAAGCGCGCTAAGACGACGGCCCGCATAAAAGGCGCCTAGGCGGGCAGGTCAGGCGCGTGGCGGTGATCGCGGTCGTGGCACATGCGCGCAAGAGCATCGGGGGCGGGCTCCCCGAACTGCGGCAGGCGCTTGCCCGACACGGGTGCCAGGACCCGATCTG
>DASYAT010000260.1:0-2426 GCA_036501205.1 Streptosporangiaceae bacterium
TCGCGTAGCACGGGAACGAGATGACCAGCAGGAACCGGAACACCCGGTGCACCCAGTCGTAGCCGAAGATGGCCAGGGCCGCGGCCAGGATCGCGGTGACGATGGCGACCAGCGTCGGGTTCCAGCCGAACGCGCCGTTCAGGCCGCTGGCCAGCAGCACCTGGTCGGCCACGTTGAAGGCCATGTAGGTGAACAGCACCGCGAACAGCGCCACGACCACGCCGCGGTAGCCGAGCTGAGCCCGGGTCTGGATCATCTGGGGCAGGCCGAACACCGGGCCCTGGGTCGCGTGGAAGGCCATGAACAAGGTGCCGAACGCGATGCCGAGCACGCCCGCCAGGATCGACCAGCCCAGGGACAGGCCAAGCGAGGGGCCGACGAAGCCGATCGGGATCGTGAAGTACTGGAAGTTCCCGAGGAACCACAGCATGGCCTGCTGCCAGGTCCTGCCGTGCCGCTCGGTGTCGGGGATCCAGTCGATCGAGTGCACCTCGATCTGGCTGAGCAGGCTGCGCTCGATATCGGTCTCGACGGTGGGCTTCCTGGACTGTGTCGCCATCGCCGCCTCCAGTTCCGCGTGGGCGGACAGCTCGGTATGACCTGCCTCACGAGCTAGAATGACGATGAGTTTCCTGTTAGTCAACATGTGTTTCATAAACGAAACAGAGTTTCCTGTAGGTTGCCGGCTAGCTCACGTCCCGGCGCCGGGAGGAGGAGCCGTGCCAGGCGGCGAGCCAGATGTGATCCCGGACGGCACCCGCATCGGCGCGCAGCTGAGGGCGGCCAGGCTCGCCGCGCGAATGACCATGGCCGAGGTGGCCGAGCAGGCCGGCCTGACCAAGGGGTTCGTGTCCAAGCTGGAGCGGGACCTGGCCAACGTCTCTGTCGCCTCGCTGATCCGGCTGTGCGACGCGCTCGGGGTCTCGGTCGGGTCGCTGTTCCAGACGCCGAAGGGCGAGGTGGTGCGCCGCGACACGAGGCCGCAGATCAACTTCGGCGGCCGCAAGATGATCGAGTACCTGCTCACGCCGTCCGGCGAAAAGCGCGTGCAGGCCATCCTCAGCGACATCGAGCCCGGCGGCGGAAGCGGGGCCGAGGCCTACTCGCTGCCGGCCGACGTGGAGTTCGTCTTCGTGCTGTCCGGGCAACTGGAGATCACCGTCGCCGGGAAGCAGGTCACGCTCGGCCAGGGTGACGCGTTCACCTTCCCCGCCGATACCAGGCACACCTTCCGCGGTGCCCCGCAGGCGGGCCGCACCCAGGTGCTGTGGGTCGTCTCGCCCGCCCTGCCCGACGGCCCCCTCTATACCGAGCCGTCAGCCGACAAGCCAGGCGCGCGCTAGCACGGGGCAGGCCGGCGGCTTACCCGAGCCGGCTTGCGCGAGCCGGCTACGCGAACCGGAAGCCGATGCCGAGGCTGCGGGTCACGGACCTGAGCCACACCGTGGACGCGCCGATGCCGAGTGCGATCAGCGTGATGGTGGTGACGGCCCAGACCGGGACGTACGTGGTGAGCGGCACGGTCGCGAGCAGCGCCCCCAGGCTGACGGCGAGCGCCAGGAACACGCCGCCCCACAGCCAGGTCACGTTCTGGAAGAACCGGTGCATTCGCTGCTGGTAGACGGCGGGGCAGCGCAGCCCGATCACCTCGGCGGCCAGCCGGGCGGCGATGGGGCTATGGCCGCGCGCCGTCCTGGCGAACAGCACGCACAGGGCGAGGTTCGCCAGCGGGAAGTGCAGCAGGAAGATCCACAGGTTGCCGGTGATGATCGCCGCGAGGGTCTGGACGGTGAGCACGACCAGCGAGATCGCTACGAGGCCGGGAACGGAGCCGGTGGCAACCTTGCGGATCACGGCGGTGAGCCAGATCGCGGCGAGCATGGCCCACAGGCCGGCATCGCGGCCCCAGAGCGCAGTGGCGACGGCGAAGGCGCCAGTCGGCAACCCGAAAGACTCGACGATGTTCCAGCCGATAGTGCGCACCAGCGCTGTCGGCCGTGGCAGCTCAAGGCATTCAGGCGAGGCGGCGTCGCGATCGACGGGCGTGGCGTCGGCGCCTTGGTCGAGCTCTGGGGCAAACCGTGGCAGGGCGAACAGCTCCTTCGGTCCTGCGGCCTGTTGCTTTTGGGCGGAGGCGGCGGTTGCGGCCTAGCCTCGCCGGTCTGCCCAGGGTACTGCCCGTTAGCAACGGGAACATGCCGAAACCGGAGTTCTAACGCGCCGCTAACGCCGTCAGCCACAATGAGTGACGTCACCGGCCGCCACGACCGGCCAGGAGATCTGCGCCTACGGGACCGCGGTCAAGATCCGCAAGCTGTAAGCAGGCTCACAGGAAAGATCACGCGCACTCCGTTCTGGGCATGCGCTCGCCCGGGCGGGGTAGGCCGCCGTACGTCAGCGGTAACGAGCACGCCTGCGCGGAGGAC
>DASYAT010000261.1:0-11265 GCA_036501205.1 Streptosporangiaceae bacterium
TCCCCCTCCGCCGCCACTGCCGCCCCCCCCCCCTCCACTACCGCCGCCGCTTCCTCCGCCGCCCCCTCCACTACCGCCGCCGCCCCCGCCTCCATCGCTGTCGTCCCCGCCGCTGTTACCGCCGCCTCCGCCGCCGCCGCCGCTCTTGGCCCCGCCGTCGCCGTTGAACGGAACGCTGTTGCCGTTGTCGTCGGTCTTCTTGCTGTTGCAACCTGCGAGCAGGCCCCCGGTGCCAAGCGCTAAAGCGGCCCCGCCGGCCATGCTGAGCAACCGGCGCCTGGCGATCCCCCGTACCTCAGGCTCGTCCGGCTGTTCGTCCATTCCCGTGCCTCCGTCGCCGACGTTCTTCCGCGTTCAGGGTAACTCCGAAAAATCATCATAGATAGGTCATACCGAGGGACTGGAACGGTCGGGAGAGCCAGCCGGCCGGCCGCTAGCTGCGCGACCCGCGGTTCGCTGAGCGTGAGCGAGCCGCGGCCAGGTTGGGCCGGGCGGCGGGGTCGGCCCAAGGCGATAATGGCAACTTATGCTGGCCGGGCCGAGTCCCGAATCAGAAGGAGACGCCCGATGTCGACCGAACCGGTCGCCTTGCTCGCCGACGAGGATGAGCTGATCGACGGGCAGTATCGGGATCGGCCGCAGTTGCGGCCGATCCTTGACGCGGTACTAGCGGCGTTGCCCGAGCTTGGTGCGGTTACCGTACAGGCGCGCTCGACTTTGGTCTCGCTGGTGACGCCGCGCCGGACGTTCGACGTCGTGCAGGCGACCACGAAGAGCCGGGTCGATCTCGGCTTGCGGCTGGAAGACGTGCAGCCTGAGGGCCGGCTGCTCCCGGCCAAGAACCTCGGCCAGGCGACGATGCGGATCCCGCTGACCGGGCCGGACGAGATCGACGATGAGGTCCTGCGCTGGCTGCGCCTGGCTTATGAGCAGAACAGCGCTCCGGCGCCGCCGCCGAAGCCGGCCGCCCGCCCGGCGAAGGCGATCGGGTCGATGACGGTCGTCATCGAAGGCACCGAGTTGCCCGGGCGGACCTGCGCGCCGGAGCGCGACGGGGTGGTGCGCCGGGACGTGCATGTCGCGCTGATGACCCGCGACAAGGACCGGGCGAGCCTGGTCATCCCGGGCAACCCGTTCCGGGCAACCGAGCCCGCGCCGGCCGACTCGTCGGCGGTCCGGTGGGAAGCGGCGGTGACGGTGCGGCCCGGCGAGAACGGCTACGACTTCGGCGGGCCTTACGTCCGGGGCGCTCGCGACGACCGTCATCTCGGCCTGACCTGGGGGGAACTTCCTGGCGACGGCACCATGCGGACGTTCAGGGGGGCCAAGTTGCGGCTGATCGATATTCCGCCTGGGCTTATAGCCGAGGCGATGAGCCCAGGGAACCGGCTAGTGGGCCGAGTACGCCTGACTGACCCCAGAGGCAATCCGGTCTGCGCGCGGCTGCATCCGCCTTACCTCACCTGGTCCGCCGAGCCAGCGCAGTAGCCGGGGTTGATCTACTGCTGCTCAGCAGTGCAGGTCGACGGTTTGGTTGTGGGCCGGGCCAGGCACGTGTGACCCGAAAAACTCGTTCGTTGGCTTAAAGTTCTTCGGCAGGCTGGCGAAGGGATTGTCGTCGCCGACGAAGACGTACTGCATCTCGGAGTACTGCTGGCCGCCCTTGGGGCAGCGCACGATCTTGGAAGCGATCATCACGATCGGGTAGGTGTCGTACTCGCCGTAGGCGCACCCCTCGAAGGCGCACCAGTTCACTGTGGCCGAACCGGTAGCGGTCGCGACCCGCGCTCCCCACCGCGACCACGTCAGCGTCCTGGCCATGATGGCATCGCTTCCGCAGATGACGGTGACAATATCGGGCCTGGCTTGCCTGCTGCCGCAGTTGGTCAATTTGACCGGCTTAGCCGCCTGCGCCGACGTCGCCGCCGGGCCACAGGCAGTCAGAGCCAGCATCGAGGTCAGGGCGGCCGCAGCGGCCACGGTGATCGTCTTGATCGGCATGATCAGCTCCTCCAACACCGCAAGCTAGTTGCCTTGCGAAGACCTTGGACGATCTTGAGCATGTTGGCCGCGCATAACGTTTCAAGCGCCGGTTATGACGGTTGGGCAACGTTGGGTCGGAGGACTGACGTCAAGGCCGGGCTAGCAGGGCAGGGCCACGGTGTTGTTGTGGGGCGGGCCAGGCCGGTGCGAGCCGAACAGCGAGTTCGCGATGCCGAGGCCCTTGGTTGGCAGGCCGCCAAAGGGGTCATGACCGACGAAAACGTACTGCAGCCTTGAGTACTCCTGACGGCCATCGGCGCACTTCACGATCTTGGAAGCGACCACGACGATCGGGTAAGCGTTGTAGGTGGCGGTGTGGCAGTCCTCGTAGGCGCACGGGTCGACGACGGCTGACCCGATGGCCGTCGCGACCGATGTGCCCCACGCCGACCAGGTCAGCGTCCTGGCCGTGATCGCGTCACTTTCACAGGTCACGTTGACGATGCCGGGCCTGGAGTGATGCAGGCCGTTGCAGTCGGTCATCATGACCGGTTTGGCCGCGCTGGCCGAGGTCGCGGGCGGACCGCAGGCGGTCAGCGCGAGCGCGGCGGTCAACGCGGCGGCGGCCGCTGAGATCGTCTTAGTCAGCATGATCAATTTCCCCAGTCTGATGTTCGTTACCTGAAACTGTCGATTACTGGTAACGACGATGCCGGGCCGGCGTCACGCCCACAGGTGTCTTTAGTGACGATTAGGCAACGGTGGGGGCGGAGCGCATACCATCAGCTGATGAGTGACGGTAACGCCGCCGGGCAAAGCGCGACCGGGCTGTCGGCGGCGGAGCTGCGGACGTCAGGGTTGCTGACGGCGGGGCGCGATCCTGGCGGCCGCACCCCGGCGCCAGGGTCGTTGCGGGTGATCCAGGCGCTGGTGAACACCTCGGCCGTCGAGTTCGACCGGGAACTGCTCGGCTCGACGGCCGCCGCGGCCAACTGGCTGGCCACCGCTGGCCTGCTGCCGCCGCAAGCCCAGCTAGCCGAACCCGAACGGCGCGCGCTCATTGAGTTGCGCGAGGCGATCAGGGATGTGCTCGCGGCTCACACGGCCGGTCAGCCCGACCCAGCCGCCGCGAGCCGGCTGACGATAGCGCTGGCCAGCAGTCGTCTTGCCGTTACCGTCGACCCCGCTGGTGAGGTTCGCCTGACCAGCGCCGATCATGATCCGTTCGCCCGGGTGATCGGCGCCATCGCGGCTGTGATCGCCGAGGCGGCAGCAACCGGCACTTGGCCCCGGCTGAAGAGCTGCCCCGGGCACCTGTGCGGCTGGGCGTTCTATGACCGGTCATCGAGCAGCCGTTCCCGGTGGTGCTCGATGCAGCTATGCGGCTCCCGCTCCAAGATGCAGGCCTACCGCGACCGATCGCGCCCGTCCTAGCGGCATCAGGCGGTCAACGCTGCCGTTGCCCATCGGGACGCAACGACAGCGCCGGCGCAGCGACGTTGCCACTTCAGCGGTTCCGGGCCAGCGCTGTAGTTGGAGTGGGGGCCGTGGCGGATCCCGGCCGACCAAACAACAGCGCCGGGCCAACGACGCCGCAGGCATCACCCTCGCCGGCCCGGCCAACAACAGCGGCGGGCCAGCGACGCCGCCATTTCAGCGGCTACGGGGCAGCGCCGCGGCGGCTCCCGGCCCGGCCGGGCTCAGATGTGCTCCATGACCATGACTGCCGTCGTCTCGGGCTCAAGTGCGTTGAAGATGTGCGGCTCATCGCCTGAGTAGGCGATGTAATCGCCCTGGCCGAGCTCAACTGGATCCTCGGCCGGGCCGACCAGTGCCCGGCCGGTTCCAACCACGACGTGCTCGATGGTGCCCGGCATGTGCGGTTCTGACCTCCGGGGCTCGCCGGGCTGGGCCTCGATCAGGTAGACATCCCGGCGAGCGTTCGGCGGGCAGGATGCCAGCAGGGTCGCGGCGTAGTCGGAGCGCTCTGAGTAAGTGGCAGTGCCCTCGCCGCGACGGATCACCCGGACCGTTGTCCGCGGGGTGTCGACCAGGCGACTGAACGGGATGCCGAGCGCAGTGCCCAGCGCCCACAAGGTCTCCACGCTCGGATTGCCCGAACCTGACTCCAATTGGGAAAGAGTCGACTTGGCGATCCCGGCTCGCCGAGCCAGTTCGGTGAGGGAGATTCCGGCTCGCGCACGTTCCCGGCGCAGAGCCGCTGCGATCTGCGCAGCCAGCGCCGGACCCGCTTCGGCCCCGCCGGCACTCTTGTGGCCATCGGTCATATCGGGTTCGCTCCAGAAGTCCAAGTGTTCGTCTTGACGAACGCGCGACGATCTGTTCACTATATTGGTCATGAGTTCGATCTGGCGAACACTCGATCGGCAAACCCTCCGAGCCATCGCGTTGGTCTGCCTGGCCGACGCGATCGTGGGCGCTTCCTTCGGCGCGATCACGGTCTCCGGCGGCCTGCCCGCGTGGGTGCCGGTCGTCATGTCGCTGCTGATCTTCGCGGGCGGCTCGCAGTTCGCGGCGGCCGCGGTACTGATCGCCGGCGGCAGTCCGGTCGCCGCTGTGCTGGCCGGCCTGGTGCTCAACGCCAGGCTGCTGCCCTACGGCTTCACGGTCGCCGACGTGCTCGGCGGCGGACGCAACCAGCCCGCCCAGCCCGGCCAGCCCGCCCAGCCCGCCCAGCCCGCCCAGCCCGCCCAGCCCGCCCAGCCCGGCCAGCCAGCCCAGCCCGCTCGCCCCGCCCGATGGTGGACCCGGCTGCTAGGCGCCCACCTGATCACCGATGAGTCTGTGGCGTTCACCATGCGCCAGACTGACCCGCACAAGCGCCGCGCCGCCTTCTGGACCTGCGGATTCGGGCTGTTCCTGTGCTGGAACGCGGCCGTCGCCCTCGGTGTATTCGCCGGCTCGATCATGCCCAACCCGGACAGGTTCGGCCTCGACGCGGCGTTCCCGGCCGTGGTACTCGCCCTGGTCCTGCCGTCTCTGACCGACCGCCGAACCCGCAACGCGGCCCTGGCCGGCGCGGCAATCGCGGTCGCCGTCACCCCGATTCTGCCCGCCGGCCTGCCGGTGCTGCTAGCCCTGGCCGGCCTCGCCCTCGCCATCAAGAAGCCGGATCCAGCACCAGTACAGGACCCAGCCGAGGCAACCAACTCCGCGGAGGTCCGCTGATGCCCTTCCTAGCCATCGCCGCCCTAGCCGCCGGCACCTACGCCTTCCGCATCGCCGGCCCGCTCACGAGAAACCGGCTGCGCATCCCCGACCGCCTGCAGCACCTGCTGACCGTGGCCGCCGCGGTCCTGCTCACCGCCCTGGCCGCGACCAGCGCTCTGACCCAGGGCCACGGTTTCGCCGGCTGGGCGAGGCCGGCCGGAGTCCTGGTGGGCGCGGTCCTTGCTGCCCGCCGGGTCCCGTTCCCGATCGTGATCATCGCCGCCGCCGCGACCACCGCCGTGCTCCGCCTCTGCGGCGTCGCGTAAGAAGAGTCGCGTAAGAAGACAAGCCCCAACTGCCTATATTCATATCCATGGCAGAACCCGCCCGCGCCCGCGTCACCCTGGCCGAACTGCTCGCCGTGCTATCGCTGGCCACGGACCTCGGCATGGGCCAGCCGATGGAGCACGTGCTAAGGGAATGCCTGATCGCGCTGCGCCTGGCTGACCGGCTTGGCCTCGACGCGGCCGAGCAGGAGGTCGTCTATTACTCGGCGCTGATCGCCTGGGTCGGCTGCCACGTCGATGCCTACGAACAGGCGAAGTGGTTCGGCGACGACACCGCGCTGAAAACCGACTTCCGGCACACCGACCTCGCGAGCACCGCATCCAAGTCGCTGTTCATGCTCCGCCACCTCGGCGCCGGCCGCCCGGCCTTCGAGCGGGCCAGGCTCGGTGTCGCGTTCCTGGGCGAGGGCCGCAAGGCCGCCGAGGAGATGCTGGACAACCACTGGACCGCCGCCGACGCCCTCGCGGCCCAGCTCGGCCTGGCCCAGCGGGTCCGCGACACCGTGGAGCAGACTTTTGAACGCTGGGACGGCAACGGATCCCCCAAGGGACTCAAGAACGACGAAATCCTCCCGACCGCGCGCATAGTCTGCCTCGCCGACGTAGTCGAGGTGTTCCACCGGGCCGGCGGGATCGACGCTGCGGTCCAGGTCGCCAGGCAGCGGCGCGGCACCCAGTTCGACCCCGAGATCGTGGACCTGTTCACGGCGCAGGCGAGCCAGGTCTTCGGGGGCCTGGACGAGGCCAGCAGCTGGGACGCGGTGCTGACCGCCGAGCCTGCCCACGGTGCCCGGCTGGGCGACGCCGAAGTGGAGTCCGTGCTCGAGGCGATCGCCGACTTCACCGACGTGAAGTCGCCCTACACGATCGGGCACTCCAGAGCCGTCGCCGACCTCGCCGGCCACGCCGCCCGCACCTTCGGCCTGAGCGCCCCGGCGGCCAGGCAGGCGCGGCTGGCCGGTCTCGTGCATGACCTCGGTCGTCTCGGCGTGCCGAACACCATCTGGGACAAGACCACCCCGCTCACCCACTCCGAGCTCGAGCGGATCCGCCTGCACCCTTACCTGACCGAGCGCATGCTGGCGTTCTCGCCCGCGCTGGCGCCGCTTGCGGTCATCGCCGTCCAGCACCATGAGCGGCTAGACGGCTCCGGTTACCCGCGCGGGCTTTCCGGCGCCGGGATCAGCCCGGAAGGCCGGCTGCTGGCCGCCGCCGACTTTTACCGCTCCAGGATCGAGCCGCGACCGCACCGCGAGGCGGCGGGGCCCGATGAGGCGGCCACCGCGCTGCGGGCGCAGGTCACGGCGGGACGATTCGACGCCGACGCGGCCGCCGCCGTGCTCACCGCCGCCGGGCACCGCGCGACCCGCAGGCAGGCCAGGCCCGATGGCCTGACCAGCCGGGAAGTCGAGGTGCTGCGGCTGCTGGCGCGCGGCCTATCGAACCGCGAGATCGCGCAGCGGCTGGTCATCTCACCGAAGACCGCTAGTCATCACGTCGAGCACATCTACGCGAAGACCGGCACCGCGAACCGCGCGCTCGCGAGCTTGTACGCCGCCAGCCACGGACTGATTGACGAGGGAGAAAGATTAGCGGGGGTCTATTCGCCGGTAGCCAGAGCAGAGCACTCGTAGCCAGCTAATCTGCTCCCCGCCCATGGGGTTGGCCGCCGTGTCGTAGTAAGCCTGCTGCTCGACCAGGTAATCCTCGCCGTCCCGGCGTACCCGCAGCCGGTAGCGCAGGTGCTCCCGGTCCGGCAGCGAGCCGCCGCTCGTCGACTCGACCCCGACAATCTCATCGTCCGGGCCGAACCACTTGCCCAGAATGATCTCAATGACCACCTCCTCGGGCGTGGAGGCGGTCCAGTGCCGCCCAGGGGTCAGGGCCGCGAAATCGATCGGGTCGGCCAAGACGGCGCGGAGCGCCGCCCTGTCCTTGCCCGCCAGTGCCCGCACGAACTCTTCGCCCACGGGATGAATCGCTGTCCCAGTGCCTTCGAACTTGCCCTCAGTAGCTGAATGTAGTTGCTGGCTCATCGCCGATCCATTCCCACATCGGTACGGTCCCACCCAGCGAGGCGCCCGTAACCAGGGCCTTCTCGTCCAGGTGGCGGGCGTTGAAGCAGATCGGGCAGATGAGATACCGCCCGCCCGCCGCTTCGTACCGCTTCGTCAGCTCAGGCAGCGACGGACACCCGTCGCACGCCACGCCCTGGGCGAAGCCGTCCAGCGCGAGCCTGACCGCCTCCTTGGTGCAGAACATCAGCGTCGGCCGCCCCAGTTCGGCCGCGCCCACCGCCACCAGGAAGGCCACCGTCACCTTCTCCGCGTCCTCCAAGCCCGTCGTCAGGCTGATCACCGCTTTCCCGGCCACATCGACTCCTTTGCTCTCATCAGCCGGACGGCGGATCCGCCGGCTGAGTTCGAGCTTCGCCGGGGGAGGGGCAGCGGCACATGGGGCGGCTGCCCTATTTTTGTCTGGTGAGATTCAGGGGACTGGCCTTACTTGCAGCGGCTGGCGTACTGGGTGCCAGCGGACTGAGCGTGACGCCATCCGCAGGGGCATCGCCAGCTTCGGCGTCACCATGGCGGATCGTGGAGCGCGCCCCGTCCGAGCTCAGTGTCGCGGTCACACCGGCCAAGTCGAGTATCTGGGTCTTCGGCGAAGCGGAGAACGGGATCGGCACCTGGCATCTGACCGGATCACATTGGGCGGAACTGAACACCGGCAAGAACGTGCTGTTCAGCGCCAGCGTCGTGACGGCCAGGGACATCTGGGCCACCGGTGACAACGGGCCCGGGCTGAACTCCGCGCCGGTCGGGCCGGGTCAAGCCAGGAAGCCCCGGCTACTACCTGCCCACCGCCGTCTCCGACGGTCACGGCGGCTGGTGGTCGCAGCCCTACGCGGATGACGTGTCGACGCGGTACCTGCTGCATCGCGTCGGCGGACGCTGGCTGCGGTCGGCGCTTCCGATAGCGCTCATCGATCCAATTCTCGGTGTGCCGTATTACGAGATTATTCGGATCCCGCACTCCGACACGATGCTCGTAGCTGGATCCCCGCTCAGGTCGAACGGTCCCGAGGGCGTGGTGCTCGCGCTCGGGCGGCTGTAAAACCGCCCGAGCGCCAGCCATCACTGGGGAGCGATCGGCTCCTGCAGTTCGGTGACCCACTTGTCCTCGTCTTCCGGGCACTCGAGGTACAGCTCGCGCGGGTAGCCGGCCGAGGCGTAGCCGTTCTCGTCGATCCAGCGGGCCAGCACCTGGATCGTCGCGAGGACGTTGTCCATCGAGCCATGGTGCACGATCGTGGCCGCCTGCACCTCGGGCAGATCGACGATCTCGATACCGTGGGTCGCCCCGGCCCCTGCGTCAGCGTTGACCGGCAGCGTGGCGTGCACGAGTACGCCGTCGCCGCCGGTCACGTCTGAGTAATACGCGATCGCGGGACCGGCCGGGGCCAGCCCGGCCTGGCCGAGCCGGCCGCCGAGCTCGCCGTAAAGCGGCCTGATGACAGGGGTGATCGAGTCGGGTTCGAGGCTGGCCGCCGCCGCGTTAAGCTCGGCGACCCGCACGGCCGGAATCTTCTTGACCTGAACATCTTGCGCTGGCATGGCGCCCTCCATCTCGATGATCAGGAGCCTCGCCTCGACCTGGGCCAGCCGGGAGCCGTCGGCGGCGATCTGCGACTGAAGCTGAGCTCGGCGCAGCCGCAGCATCCCCTGCAGCTCGTCGACGCTGACCTGCTCCTCCACCATCACGCGCACCTGCTCCAAGGTGAAGCCGAGGTCCTTCAGCGCGACGATCCGGTTGAGCCGGGCGAACTGGCCGGCCCCGTAGAAGCGGTAGCCGCTGGCTGGGTCGACCTTGGCCGGCCGGAGCAGCCCGGTCGCGTCGTAGTGGCGCAACATGCGGACCGACACCCGGCCGTGCCTGGCGAAATCTCCGATCGTGAACATGACGCCTCCCACCAGACACCCTGACACGGTGTCATGGTCAAGCAGCCTGTCGGCGCTCCTTCCTGCGGCCTAGGTACCAGCCAGCCCCGTAGACGATCACGGCGCCGGTCCAGCCGATGCTCATGTAGCTGAGCGCGTTTTTCTGCGAGGAATCGACGTACTCCACCCCCGAGCCGAACGCCAGCAAGACAAATGCCAGCCCGGTACCGGACACGGCGATCCACCACCGGTCCGCCCGGCCAACCGACGTGATCGCAGCGGCGGCCGCCGCGATCAGGACGCCGGCGGCCACCACGATGTGCAGCAGAATCGTCGGGTGAGTGATGCGGACCTGCGCCAAGTGGTTCGATCGCTGGTGAAGTTCCTGTATGCCCCGCTTGGCCAGGCTGTCCTCGCCGTGACGCTGTCCGACGCCCGGCACCTGCCCGGGATAGCCGATGCGCGGCGCCGCTTCTTCCAAGATCGCTACCGCCAGGCCGAGCCGGTCATCGGGCGCGCCATCGCCCGCGGCGAACTCCCCGTCGGCACCGATCCGGCCGAGCTCGTCAGAGCCCTGCTCGCGCCCATCTCCCTGCGGGTTCTTGTCACCGCGGAACCGGTCAGCGATGTGACAGCCGACGTCGCCGCAGCGGCCGCGCTCGCCGCCGCCCGGGCCGGAGCGTTCAGCTTGCCCCCGACCGAGACCCAGCTGTAGGAAGATGGTCAGCGGGCGGACTTTATCCCGGCGGCGATGAAGCCGAAGCTGCTCAGGAAGAAGGTGTCCGCTTCGGCGGCCTGCTCCAGCGGCTCCCACCAGGCGGCTAGCTGATCTTCGTGTATCTTCCCGGCCAGTTTCGCCTGGTCAAGGGTGCCCCGGTTCAGCTGCTGGTAGAACCCGAACCCGGCTCGCCCGGTCAGGGTGAACGCGTGCGGCACGACGCGCACGTCTCGCAAGCCGGCCCGCTGGAGCAGGCCAAACAGCTGGCGGCCGATCCACGGGTGCGGCACGGCGGCGTCCAGCAACTCGGCGATCCGGCGGGTCAGCGCCATGTCCGGCGCGTCGACGATGGTCATATCGGAGTCGAAGTCGAACGCGAGCACCGAGCCGCCGGGCTTGGTCACCCGCGCCATCTCGGCGATCGCGGCATCGGCTCGCTCCACGTAGCGGAGCACCCGCTCGGTCCGGCACAGGTCAAAGGTGTCATCGGCGAACGTCAGTTGCTGCGCGTCGCCCACCGCAAAAGTCACCGGCAGGTCGTGATCCGCCGCTCGCCGGGTTGCCTCGGCGATCATGGCCGGGTTGGAGTCCACGCCGAAGACCCGCCCCTGCGGACCGGCCAGCGCAGCGAGCCGCCCGGCCTCGTGGCCAAGCCCGCAGCCGACGTCCAGGACCTGGTCACCAAACTGGACTGGGCAGACTGCTATCAGCCGGTGCTTGAGGCTCCTGATCAGCGGATGCCCGTCGGCTTGGTCCAGCCACCGGAAGTTAGCCTCAGCATCCGCTAATCCGCCCTCATCACCAACCGGCTGGAAACCCTGATGCACGCTCGCCATGCGGCAAAGGCTAGCGGTTTGGTGGCTGGAAGCTGTTCAAGATCCCGTTCCAGCTGCTGGAGTAGACCGGCTGAGCTTCAGGCCCTTGAGCGCGATCGCGAAGCCGAGCACGCCGGGCTTGACTTACCATCCGTTGCGATGACTTCCCATTCATTGGACCTGAAATTTGCCCGGTTTAGGGACATTCGCGGCACGGCAACCGCCGGTAAGTCGCCGCAATGAATGGTAAGTGCGGTCCAATGAGTGGTAAGTGCGGTCCAGGGGGCCGGAAT
>DASYAT010000262.1:0-8084 GCA_036501205.1 Streptosporangiaceae bacterium
CCGCCCAGTCCACCGGAGCCAGGCCAAGTCCGGCCGTCGGCTCCAGTGCCGGAAGCAGCTCATCCAGCGTCGGCGACGCGGCCAGCGGCGGCAGCCAGACCTGATGGGCGGCCGGGCTCTTGCCGGTGAGGCGATCGACCATCGCCTCCAGCAAGGTCTGGGCTCCGCCCTCGGCGCTATGCGCCTCGTCCGGCACGGCCGGCTCCTCGGGTTCGATGCGAACGGGCTCGCGCGGCATCAGGTAGCCAGTGGAGTAGGGGACTACCAGCTTTCTGACCGCCTCCTGCCGCTGGCGCCGCGTCGCGGCCGCGCGGTAGGCCCCGGACACGTACGCGGCTTTGAACCTGATCAGCGTGGACACATCGGTTCGCATGTAGCCGGAGCCCGGGCGGGGCGGGAGCTCGTAGGCATCGGGGACGCCGATAACGGCGCGTGATTCCATGGAGGAAAATGTGCGCAGGCCTATTCGATACGACAGGTGTGACTCGAGCTGGTGGATACGGCCGTCGTCCAGCCGCTGCGACGCCAGCAGCAAGTGGACGGCGAGTGACCGGCCCAGGCGGCCGATCATCACGAACAGGTCGATGAACTCGCGGTGCGCGGACAATAGCTCGCTGAACTCGTCGACCACGACGAACAGCGTCGGCAGCGGGTCGAGCGGCGCGCCTTGCGCTCTGGCTTTCTCATAGTCGAGCACCGAGCTGTAGTTGCCGGCCCGGCGCAGCAACTCCTGCCGGCGGACCAGCTCGCCCTGCAGGGACTCCTGCATCCTGGCGACCAGCTGCACTTCATCGGCCAGGTTGGTGATCACCGCGGAGGTATGCGGCAGCCGGTCAAGCCCGAGGAACGTGGCGCCACCCTTGAAGTCGACCAGGACGAAGTTGAGCGTTTCCGAGGAGTGCGTGGTGGCCATCGCCAGCACCAGCGTGCGCAGCAGCTCGCTTTTACCGGAGCCGGTCGCGCCGATAAGCATTCCGTGCGGGCCCATGCCCTCCAGTGCCGACTCCTTGATGTCGAGCTCGACGATGTGACCGTCCTCGTCGATGCCGATCGGCACCCGCAGCCGGTCGGCCCCCGACCGTGCGGCCCACATCGGGCGCGGGTCGAAGGTGGCCAGGTCATCGATCCCCAGCAGCTTGGTCAGATCGAAGTCGGTGGCAAGCGGCTCGGAGATCTCCGTCGTGGCGCCGAGCCGGAATGGCGAGACGATCCGCGCGCCGACCCGGGCGTGGGCTGCGCTCAGCGTGTCGGGCCGACCCAGGGGAGTGCGTACTTCCTTACCCGACCGGCTTTGTTGCACCATCTCCAGGGCGTCGGCCGTGACGTCCAGGCGCAGCGTCCGCTTCGAAGACCGGCCGCTGGCGCTCTGGCCGATCTCGATCAGAACGGCGTTGCGGTACCCGGCGCCGGTCAGGTGCGTCTCGCCACCGGCCTCGCCGCCGTCCAAGATCACGACAACGTAAGGCTCATCGCGGTTCGGCGCCGCGCCCGGCTCGTGTCTTGGCCGTTCAGCGAACTCCTCGCCGAACATGCCGGCGACCTCGGTGAGCGTCGGGCGCAGCGCCCTGAGCGGGCCGGCCGCGTCCCCCTCGGCGGGGTGCTGGGAGTGCGGCAGCCACTTGATCCACTCCCACTGCGCGGCGGTTTCGTCATCGCAGCACACCGCGATGCGGACGTCGTCCGGCGAGTGAAAGGTGAACAGCTGCGCGAGCATCGCGCGGGCCGCGCCGCGGGCCGCGTCGGTGTCCCCGGACAGCACGATCTGCGCGAAGCCCCGCATGAACACCGCGACCGGCTGGTCGGCCACCGTGGCGTGCGCGTGCACGAACCGCCGCAGCGCCCGGGCGCACAGCGGCTCGAGGTCCTCGATCGGCTTGGTCTGGATGGGATTGATCTTGACGGCGAACAGCTGCGGCCCGGTGCCGATCCTGACCTCGGCGAAGTCGCGGTGCGCGGGCCGCCGTTCCCACAGCCGCGCGCTGAGCGCGATCGACCACAGGGACGCCGGATCCGGGTGCAGCCAGGACAGCGAGCGCCGCTGCTCGGCGGTCTGCTCGCGCACCTTGCGCCGGGTCTGGGTCAGGTAACGCAGGTAGTCGCGGCGATCGCCTTTGGTGCGGCGCTTGCGGCTGCTCGTGGCCCGGCCCATCTGGCCGACCATCATCGACATCGTCGTGACCATCATCAGGCCGCCCGCGATCCACGTTGTCGGCCCGCCCGAGCCCGGGGTCACGAACAGCAAGATCATCATCGACGAACCCAGTGCCATCGGCAGGAAGGTGAGCAGCAGCGACAGGTTGCCGGTCGGCTCCTCTGGCATGACCGGAGGTTCCTGCAGCGACAACTCACCCATCGGCATCTCCGGTGGCTGCCGCCGGGGCGGCCGACGGAACAAGGTGGTGCTCATCTCGCGGTTCCTCCTCTGGTCACGCATGGACGCCCCCCATACGGGTGCGGACTGGGAGACCCGTCAGCCAAATATTGAAAAGAGCCGTCAGCGAGAAATTGAAAAGAGCTGCTGAAGTCCATCCGCCGTTCCGTCCGTATGTGGGCCGTGAACGAGAACTCAGGACCAGCCCGCAGCGGCTATGACGGCGATTCAGGCGATTCCCTGGCGAGCGCCAACGGCAGCGCGGTGGCCATCGAAGCCCCCGCGGCCAGCGAGAACGGGCAGGCCGCCGGCGAGCCCGCCCCGCAGCCCGGGGTGGTGGACGACCTATGCCGCCTGACCATCTGCGGACCATCGCGCACCGTCGAGCTGGCCGTGCCGGTGCACGTGCCGCTCATCGACTTGCTGCCCGCGCTGCTCGGCCACCTCGGCGAAAACCTCGCCGACGCCGGTCTCGACCACGAGGGCTGGGTGCTCCAGCGGCTCGGCGACCCGCCGCTGCGCGAGGAGCTGAGCGTATCCGCACTCGGCCTGCGTGACGGCGACCTGGTGCACCTGCGGCCGCGCTCCGAGCAACTGCCCCCGCTGGACTTTGACGACCTGATCGACGGCATCGCGGTCGGGATCTCAGGCCGCCAGGACCGCTGGCGGCCCGAGATGACCAGGCGGCTGCTCGCCGGGCTGCTCGGCGGCGCCCTGGTCGTCGGGCTCGCGCTGCTGGCCGGCCACCTGGGCACCACCTCCGTCCTGCTGGCCGCCGGAATGACCGTCGTCCTGCTCGGGCTGACCGCGGCCGCGTCCCGCGCCTTCGCCGACGTCGCGGCCACGGCGGTACTCGGCGCAGCCACCATCGGCTACGCCGCCCTGGTCGGCGTGGAACTTCCCCTGCAAAATTTTCAACATAATCAAGGTTCTTCGCTTTTGACCTGGGTTGTGATCCGAGCCGCCCTGCTCGCCGGCGGTGTCGCGATAGCAGGAGCGTCGGCCGCGGTGTCGATGGCCAGCGGCGGGCGCCGGCCGGTGCTGGTCGGCACCACCGCGGTCGGGTTGCTGATCGCCGCTGGCGGCGCGGCCGCGACTTTCCTGCGGCTCGGTCCTGTAGCGGTGGCCGCCGCCGTCGTGACGCTCGCCGTGCCGGTGGGCAGTTTCGTGCCGGTGCTGTCCTTCCGGCTGACGAGGTTGCGCCTTGACCCGACGCCGACCAACCCCGATGAGCTGCAATCGGACCTCGATCCGGTCCCTGGCCTGCATGTTCTCGAACGCACCAGGTGGGCCGATCGGTACATGACCGCGCTGTACGCCGGCCTGGGCCTGATTGCCGCCGTCGGCCTGGCCGTGCTCGCGACCTCGGCCAGCGGGCGAGCGGACGCGGTCGCCGCCGACGCGATCATCTTGCTCTTGCTGCACTCGCGGTCGCTGGTAGCCGCCCGGCACCGGCTCGCCGCGATCATCCCGGCCGCCGTGGGCGTGGCCGCGCTGCTCACCGCGAGCGGACTGGCGGCCGATGCCCGCCGCTGGCCCGCCGTCCTGGCCGTCGTGGTCCTGGCGGCCGTGACGCTGTTCGCCGCCGAGCGGGCGCTGCCCGGTCACAAGCTGCTCCCGCACTGGGGCCGGGTCGGCGACTTGCTGCAGACGCTGGCGGCCGCCGCGCTGCTGCCGCTCACGCTGTGGCTGCTGAACGTCTACTCCTTCGTCCGATCGGCGCACGGATGAGCCCGGCTCTGAAAGAGGAGGCCTAGCCGTGAAATCCCGGCGTGATCAGGTCCAGGCGCACGCTTACGTCATGGGCCGCCTGACCTCGGCCCTCGTGCACGGCGAGCCCGATGCACCGGAGAGCCCGACCCGACGCACCACCTTGGGCTCGTTCGGCGGGGTGATGCTCTCGGCCCTGGCCGTCGCCGGGTGCCTGATCTGGGGACTCATCTCGCCCACCAAGTCAGCCGTCTTCACGGCCGGCGAGCTGGTCCAGGTGAAAGAGACCGGGAGCCGGTACATCTTCGCCGGACGGGTTCTGCACCCGGTGCTCAACTGGTCGTCGGCCATGCTGCTGCTGAACGGCAATCCGGCCATGACCGCGGTCTCGGCCACGGCGCTGACGGGCGTTCCGCAGGGGCGGCCGCTCGGGATCGTCGGCGCGCCCGACGCGCTTCCGCCGGCGAACTCGGTCAACACCGGTTCTTGGCTGGTTTGCGCGCAGCAAGCCGGCGGCCGGCCGGTCGTGTCGCTGACCGTTGGAAGACGGATAGCGGTGTCGCCGGCGAAGGCGAATGTCGCCGGCCTCGCGCAGACTCCTGACGGCAGCCGTTACCTGATCTTCGGTGGTTACCGGATGAAGCTGGACGCTCCCTGGATCGCCGGCGCGCTCGGCCTGGCTCGGGCACCGGTGATCCAGGCCAGTGACGCCTGGCTGAACGCGGTGCCCGTCGCCCCCGACCTGCGGCCGATCGCGGTGGCCGGGCGAGGCGGCCCAGGTCCCGCGCTCGGCGGCCGTAACACCAGGATCGGGCAGGTGCTGGTCGCCAAGAACGTCGGCAGCGCCGGCCAGTTCTACCTGGCCGCCGCCGGCGGCATTACGCCGATCAGTCCCACCCAGGCGGCGATGCTGCTGGGCGACCCGGCCACGATCAGCGTCTACCGGGGCGCCACAGTGGCCCCGGTGCCGGTCAGCACGGCCGCCATTGCCACCGCGCACCAGGTCCGCCTGGCCCTGGCCGACGGGTCGCCCGCACCGCACTCGCCGCCTGCGGCCTTTAGCTACGGCGCGAAGTCGGCGTGCATGGACTACCCCGCCTCCGGGGCGATGGTGCCTACCCTGGTCGCCGCGCAGCCGCCGGCCGGATCGCCGCCGGCGGTCGGCCAGACCGCGGTGTCGGTCAGCCCTCAAGGAGCCAATCTCATCAGCGTGGCCGTCGGCGGCGGTGCCTTGGTCCACCCGCAGGCGGCCCCTGGCGTCAGCGGCAACTCCCTGTTCCTCGTGACCGACGCCGGGGTCAAGTTCCCGGTGCTGTCGGCCACCGCGGCCGCCGCTCTCGGCTATCGGGTGGCCAAGGCCGCCCGGCTGCCCGCGGCGCTGCTCGGCCTGCTACCGACGGGGCCGGCGCTGAACTTGCCTGCGCTCTCCCAGCCGACACCGGGGAGGTGATCGGAGATCGCCTGACGACGTGCCCATAAGGCTCACATCCCGCAGTATCCATTACACGAAAGGGATCCAGTAATGGGAAACGCACTAACCGCCCAACAGCAGAAGGACATTCTGAATTCGGCACAGGTCTTCCAGGACGGCGTCGACGCGATGAACCGGGTTTACGGCGAGGTTTTCGCCGCCGGCGACCAGCTGAAGGGCCAGGCAATGGTCTCCACTGCCGGCTCGATGTTCGGCGTCGCGATCACCCGGTGGACCGACGATTTCAACAACATCAAGCGGCTGCTGCAGGCAATGCATGACCAGCTCATCACGACCACGCAGCAGACCACCTCCACCAACACGCACAACGAGGAAATCGCCCAAGCGCTCTCGTACCAGCCGCCCGGGTAATGGCTTCTCGGATCCGGTCACTTAAAGCGAATAAGAAAGGAAAATACCATGGGTGATGGTGACATTTTCGTCAACTACAGCGGCGTCAACGACGTCGAGGACGCTCTGCGGGACTGCGACAAGGCCGTCGGGCAGATCCTCGACCAGGTCAACACGGCCATCCAGCCGATGATGCACAGCTGGCAGGGCAGTTCGCAGGAGGCCTACGGCCAGGTCCAGACCAAGTGGAACTCTGACCTGACGGACATGCAGAACGTGCTCGGCCAGTACGCGCCAACCCTCGATGAGATGAAGCTCAACTACGGGAATACGGACAACAGTCTCGCCCTGCAGTGGTCGGCAATCAGTTAGCCCCTTAGCGAACGCGGTCAGTCGGCCGTGAGCATTTGGCTTCGCGGCCGGCTGACTGTCTTATTTTAGGAGAAAGCATGGCGCAGGATGGTAACACTACCCAGATCGACTCGACTTACTTGAATAATCTTAAGGGCCAGCTGCAGGGAATTCAGACCGATGTCCAGAGCCAGCTCAATGGCATTGGTGCGGGGGACTCGAGCCTGTCCGGGTGGATCAGTGCGGTCGACTCGAGTCTGACCGTGTCCGCGGGCGCTACGAACTTCAATGCCGGCAAGGCCTTGAATACCGCGCTGGGCAAAATGGGCGGCACCATTCACGATCAGCTGACCTGGCTGAACAAGGTGCTGACCGACATGATCGGCGAGATCACCACCACGGTGAATTCGTTCGGCAATACCGAGAGCCTCAACACCGAATCAGTGGCGACGCTCATCGGCGACTTCCAGCACACCATCAACGACATGAACAACCCGCCGGGGTCCAGTGGGACCTCGACGCCGAGCACTACCACGCCGCCGCCAAACGGGACTCCCGCGCCGTAGGGCGGCGAGAACTAGCCCGGACAGGCAGTCAGCCGCCGTTATCTGATCAGACCAGGAGAATTAGGGCGATGGGCAAGATTAAGTTCCACAGCGGGATGGATCAGAACGGCCCCGGCGATCCGGCCCCGGGTACCTTTGACAGCCCGAACAACCCGGTCGACAACGGGGGCAGCTCTCCCGGTTCGAGTAAGCCGGTAACCGTCCCCAGCGGAAATGACTACACCGGGTGGAACTGGGAGGAGACCCTCGTCGGAGTGCTTGGCCTGCAGTTGCCGAGCCGAAATGACGTGACCGGCCAGCGCTGGACGGCCATTAATTTCAACTCACCTGGCGGCAGCGGCTTGTACCGGATCTACGCGGCGGAGTGGCGAGCGGTTAGCGGGGTCGGGGCGCATAAAGACACCTTTGTGTACCTGAATCCGGGATTGCTGCAGCCGGGCGGCATCTGGGATAATTATTTCTATCAGCCCATGCAGGCTCTTAACAACGCGACCATGTCTGGGGCCTCAGCGAACTACACAGGAGTTCAGCTTGACCCGCGTACTTTCGCTGTTGCCGGGGCGGCGGTCCAGGGGGTACAGGATTTCTATAATCGTACGAACACCAGCTTCCAGGGCCTGTCGGATGCGGTGAAGGGCGACCAGTCAGCGTTCAAAGGACAAGCCGGCGACGCCTTCTCCCAGCTCATGGACAACCTGCATCAGGCGGCGAATTCGGCTTACACGCAGATGACTTCGCCGAACAGCTATGCGCAGCTGATCACCGATGCCGGTACCCAGTCGGGGAATTTCCTGATGAGCCTCTGGAACGCCCTGGCCGGCTGGACATTCATGCTAGATCACACGCCGCTCGGGGCCATTTACCAATCCCTTGAGGATAAGGGCGTCATCACGGCGGCGGGCGGTGGCAACTATCAGCTGACCGATACCCACAGCACGGATTCGCCTTTCGGCGACCTGACTACCGCTGACGCCTGGTTGGCCGTCGAGGCCGACGCTAAGCAACTGTGGCTGCAGTCCGTCACCAGCGCGCTGGATCAGCCGGCCCAAATCGCACTTAACTCGCTGGTGGCCTCCTTCGGGAAGGCCTCGACCGGTGCCCAGCCGCTCAACCCACCGACGCTGACGCAGATCACGCCAGGGAACCCGGCCGGCGCGAATCCAGATACGACTGGTGCCGGTACTCCGAATATCCCCGACACCGGACTGGGCGGCCCAGGCGGCGCGGGTGACCCCGGCGCCGGTCTCCCTGGCGGCGCCAACCT
>DASYAT010000263.1:0-34705 GCA_036501205.1 Streptosporangiaceae bacterium
CACAGTCAGGACTGTGCCATATGCAGGAGGGCGGAGCTAACCTGGCGAAGTGGGGCTATCCGGCTATCTCCTGCCGATGCCTGCGCCGCCGATTCACTTCCCAGGCCAGCTTCGGCGCCTCCGGCCTCGACAGCGCATTCAGGGCCTGATTGCGTGACAGGACGGCGCCGTCCAATTGCTTGACGTGGTCGTGCCACTGCCGACGGTCGGCCGACCATGCGCGCAGGTAACGCTCGCACAGGGTCGGCGTAATCAAGGCGAGTCGTCCCCAGGAACCCTTGAGAGCGGCAATCATCCGTTCTTTCTCAGCGGCCTCCTTAGCCGATTCCGCTGCCATGGCCTGGACCATCGCGAGGACATCGGTGATGAAGCGGCGGCGCACTTTTAGGTAATTGCTCCAGTGCTCTTCATCCGCATCGGTAATTGAACCGCCCTGATCAAGCAGCCAGTAGATGCCTTCGGCGAGAACATCCCCGAGCTCCTCGGCCCGGGCGCGTTCTGGATTCCTGAACGGATCATAGGGATACTGCTTGACCAGGCCGGTGGTCGCGGTCAGCTGCAGCGAACCCTTGCCGTCGAGCAGATAGAACCAGTCTTCGTTGTAGATGTCTGGAAAGAACGAGTCACCGCGATCCACCGCGATGGCCAGGGCGCCGCCGCCAATGAAAGTCTGCTGCTGCCCGCCGGCCTTCCGGTAAGAATGGCAGACGACCGAATTGTCAGGGAAGCCGCCGACCCGCAAGCCAACCGCGTTGTAGCTGTTGAGCAGGCCGCTGGCGTCGAGGACATCCTCTGGATTCAGGTGGGTGATGTCGTCATCGATGAAAAGGATGCGTGACCAGTTAAGTAGATGGCTGAACAGGAGGGCGAGATTGCGTTTCGTGCTGACGTCCATCCGCCGGGCGAAGATACTCCCGGCCAGCGTGCTGGTGGTCTCCCAGCGCGGCAGGCGCAGATCAGCCGCCCGCGGCACGTCGATGGCGATCAGGTCGAGGTTTCTCAAGCCACGGTCATCATGCAATCGGGTAACCGTTTTCGTCGCCGACGTCCACTTGCCGCTGTGCATGGTGACAAGTGGGCAATCGAGCGCCACAGCGAGGTGAGCTACCTCGATCAGGTACGCGGGGGGACGGGCCGTGGGTACGAAGATCGCGTCGACTCCCGGCCGGTCGAGCACCGGGTCTGCCGGTGACCACAACAGGTTCTGGTGCGATCCATGATGGTAGAGCGCGGGTCCGGATCCGTCGGACACGGTGCTACCTGGACCACTCAAATAGTGTGTTTTCGTCACTGAGTGTCCAGTCCGGCGTCAAAGTAGCTCCATGGATGATTGGTATACGGGTGAGGATGCAGTACGAGTCGCTGTCGCCGAACCGTGACTTCAGATAGGCCGAATTGCGATCACGGTAAAAGGCGTCGGTCAGCGCGCGGACGCATCCGTAGGTACCCCGGCCATACATGCCGTTACAGATAGTAACAGTCCGCCTCTGGTTAATCGGACTAACCCCGCGGGCAAAGAGGGCGACATCCTCATGGAGCAGCTTCCTATCACCACGCTTTTCCAGCACTGGCCGGAATTGCTTCGTCTTCCCGTTTTCTTCAACCTCGAAATATTGGGCGTTCTCTTCGTTCCAGTCGGCTACCTGCCGGACCGGGAGATCGAGCCGGCCGAGGATCTCCGTCGTCGCCACGTTCCAGTCAACGCCGCCCAGGAGGGCCAAGTGGGTTGAGAAGTCGTCGGCCGTCATCTTCCCGGCCGTCCGCAGGAAGACATTACTCGCCGGGTTGGCGGCTCGGAGGTGGCCATGCAGCTCAAACAACGAGTCGAGATCGGAGTAGCTGAGCAGCTCGATGTGATCAGGATCGTCGGGGTCGGTGTACGGGATCTGATCGGCCATGTGCTGCGGGAGTTGCGCGCAGACGATCGTGATCGTCTGGCCCTGGCCGAAACACCAAGGACCTGATTTCAGGGAATCTTCGGCGCCTGTCGGTTCGTCTGACGGAGATTGCAGCGCGGCCTTGCGGAGTTGCCGCAGCTCTATCTTCAACTCGGTCATCGCGCGTGTTTCGTCGGTGGTCAGCTCAGCCAGATCTAGCTGGCCGAATCCATCGGAGCCGAATGACCGGGGCGTGGCGAACAGCACCGCATAGTCGTCGAGTCTGGTATCGGGGGGAATTCGAGGATTTATGCCAGATTCCCAGGACGAGATCAGCGGAACGCTGATGCCGCCGAGCGCCTGGGCGAGCTGTGGCTGAGTGATCCGCACGTCTGGCCAGCATTCCGTTCTCAGGCTGCGCAATCGTTGAGCGAGCCGCTGGCGTGGGTCTAGATCGTCCACATTGCCGCCTCTGAGTCATTCACTGAAGTTCAGTCATCCTGTGAAGATCATTGCCGGGAAACGACATGATGAAACACCAGGCCTGGAGCGACATTGGTCAGCTTGGCAGGTATCTGACGTCCGAGACGCAGAATCGTCATCAGGTTAGCGCAAACAAGCTGCTGGGCAAGGGTTATTGCACCATCCGACCGGGAAACCTTAAAGTTAAGTAGGGGAGAGAGGTATGATGCAAAGTTTACATGAAGTTCAGCACCAGCTCGTGATCGTGTTCTACTCGGGGGCGAGTGCGGTCAATTGGCCCGGTTGGGCCGGCCATCTTCGGGTCAGGCGGCCCCGTGCCGCCTCGTGCAAGCGCTCAGCCCGACCCACAGTTCGGCGCGATCAATGTGCATGCGGCGCGCTGCGCAAAACACGAGCACCCCTGCGCCAACAGGGGTGCTCGCCACTCGAATCCCACCGCGGTCTCAAGCACGAAGGAATTCTATGATCACAACAATAGTCCCAGAGCATCTCGCTGCCATCGCTGCACTCGCCGCGCACAGGGCAACTGTCGACCACCTCGGCCACCCGGTCGGACTAGCCGCCGGCGCTACTAAGGCGGCTGCCGGCACGGTCGTCGTGGCCGTCGTCATCGGCAGCGTAGTACTGGCCGCGATCGCAAGGGCGATCACAAAGACCAAGGACCTGATCTCGGACTTCCTGTCGCTGGCGGGAACGATGGCCTCGGTGCTGCTGACGATCGTGATCGTGGTCGTCGGCGCTGGTTTTCTCCTGATCAGCCACCACTGACGAGGGCGGCCGCCGGCTGGCCGAGTCGATTGGCTAGGAGGCTGGTACTGCCGGCGGGCCGCCCGGACTGGTTCAGCCCGGACTGGTTCAGCCCGGACCGGGTTCAGCCCGGACTGGGCTCCGCCTGGGCCGTGGCAAGCTGTGACGGGGGTTGCCACATTGCCGGTGTATCCGTTGAAACCGTAACAAAACTCATATTAGAATTGAATGCACCCTTGGTATTGGGCGTTATCTGTTTTGTCTTGCCAGTCGAGCACCATCATGTCAAAATTGAGGGTTGTGCCAGATATCAAGCGCCTTGACCGCGACGAGTGGGATGTACTAAAGGACCTCCGGCTAACGGCGCTAGCTGAATCGCCTATGAAATTTCTGGCCACTTCTGGCGAGGAAATTCTGTACGCGCCGGAGCAGTGGATAGCCGAGTTCGACCGAGGATCTTGGTACATTTGCGAAGATGGGGTCGATCCGGTCGGCCTTATCGGAATCGCGTATGAGTCGGAAAAACCATATGACGGATATAATTTAGAATATCTATGGGTCGCGCCCGACTGCCGGCACTCCGGAATCGCTTCTGACCTGGTCGCTAACGCGCTCATGCAGTTGCGCGAGGCGCACTGTGAGATCGCCTACTTGTGGATCATCGACGGCAACGACGAGGCCATGCGCCTGTACAAGAGAGTCGGCTTCGTCAGCACCAACGAGCGTCAGGAACTGCCGGACCGACCTGGGCAGTACGAG
The DNA here is from genome assembly GCA_036501205.1 of Streptosporangiaceae bacterium. Lineage (GTDB taxonomy): Bacteria > Actinomycetota > Actinomycetes > Streptosporangiales > Streptosporangiaceae > Chersky-822. The sequence continues at coordinate 3,867 of DASYAT010000263.1, forward strand.
GAACGCATGATGCTGGATCTCCGTTGACCTGTGGATTCTGAATCCTGGGTTGGCTTATTGAGCGCGTATGGTGAACTCCGGCAGGCGGCCCAGGGTGCGCATCTGGCCCTGGCGGATCGTTAGCGCGCAAGCGCAGGCCTGGCGTCAGCCTGGAAGCCGAAGTGTCAGTCATCTCAGGTCATATCATTCACGCACGTGCCAGCTGGCTACACCCGTCTCAGGCCGGCCCGTCATGATCATCTTCCGGAAACGGATGAATATGCGCTTTCATCCGGTTTTTCGAGGATGAATATGCGCATTCATCTGCCGGGCCGCTTCCGGGAAGCCGTGAATGCCGGATTCGGCTCGTGAGGTGAACCGGTTCCGGCGGAACCCCTGACGGCGCCGGGCTGACCAGGCTCGCCTGGCTGAGCCGCCTGGCCGACAGCTCCGGCTGGTGCGCAATTTCATCCCTCGCGGACTGAGAATTGGAGGACCAAGGCCTCGCGTCAGCTCAGGAGCCAGAATTGTGAGCCAACCGAGGTGCCCGGACTAGGCGGTCGCTCACCAGCCCGGGCATCCGAAAGCAGGACCGCCGGGTCAGCCGATGACGAACCAGCCGACGTGGACGGCGGCGGGCGCCTTCTTCGACAAGGTGATAGTGAATGACCCTGAGCTTGGCTGGGCGCCCTCGATGAACACCCCGCTCTGCGGGTTCTGAATCGTCGCCAGCACGATGTTCGCGGTCGTCAGCCCGGCCACGCTGACCTTCACCGAGTTAGACCCGGCTGGCACCGACACCGTGCCGCTATTCTTGAACTTGGCCCGTCCCTCCACGTGCAACGCGATGCCGTGGTCGCTGAGCGCGACCACCGCGGTGCCTTCGTGCGATTGGAAGGACCCAGCGTTGCCGCCCGGCTTGGTCAGGAGGTCCACGCCGACGACTGCGCTCTTGCCGACCGTCTCGGACTGACCGAATATGCCATTGCCTCCGAAGGAGATGCCGAACACGCCAACGCCGAGGTTCGACTGCCCGTAGAGGCCGTGGGCACCCGCGGTCTTGCCGAAGTCAAGACCGGCGACACCACTCTTGCCGCTCGTCTGCGTCTGGCCGGTAATGCCATCGCCGCCGTGTGAAATGCCGAGGATCGCGGTGCCGTGGTCCGACTCGCCTAGCAGGCCGAACGATCCTTTCACGGTGTTCTTGTCGACACCGGACACGCCGGCCTGGCCGTGGGTTGAGGTGCGGCCGGACAGGCCGGTGCCCTTCTTCGAGACGACCGTCGTCGAGCCCGAAGTGGTGTTGGTCTTGCCGAGCGAGATGCCGGTGGCGGGTGCCGCCTCGGCCACTCCGCCGACGAGGCCGGCCGCCGCGCCGGCGCCTGCCGTCGCGGCTCCGAGCATGAGAGCCCGGCGCCCAAACCGGCCCGCTAGCGAAGCGGACTCGCCGTCATTGGCGGAGTCGATCTTGCGGACGTGTCCCGATCGATCGCTCATGAGTTATCTGCCTTCCGTTCGCTGCAGTACGGAGTGCCGTTCCCGGCGTTTCCTGGCAGGCCAAACAGAAGTCCATAGATGACCCGCCCCTCGCCATTTCGGCTATACGGGCATGACCATACATGCGTTGCGGTGGGTAAGCAATGAGACATATTGGCCACAAAATGGCGGCTGCGTTGTGCCTTCTGGCAATCCTTCTGAGGCCGCATGCAGGTTCGTGACTATTTATCGCCAAATCATATGGCGTTCGCCTCGGCGAGTCGGCGCGCCGTTTCGCGGTTATCGGCTAATCGAGCACCAGCCAGCCGACCTTGACGCTGGACTCGGCGCTGCCCGACAACGTGACCGTGAACGATCCTGATCCGGCCGCCGCGCCTTCGATGAAGATGCCGCTCTGCGGATTCTGGATCGTCGCCAGCACGATGTTCGACGAGGTGAGGCCGGGGACGTTGACATTGGCGGTCTTGTGGCCGCTTGGCACCGTGACCACGCCGCTGTTCGCGAACTTGGCCTTGCCTTCCACATGCAGGGCCAGGCCGTGCGCGCTCTGACCGCGGAGGGCGACCCCGTTCGGGCTGGTCGCGTACACGCCATCGCCATGCTGCGACTGGCCGAACAGGCCGTGCCCGCCGACCGACGGGGTCACGTCAATCCCGGCTACGCCACTCTGGCCGACAGTCGATCCCTGACCGACGACGCCGGTCTTGTGCGCGGAGATGCCGAGCACGCCGTCGCCGTGGACGGAATTCCCGTAGACGCCGTGCCCGCCGGTGCCCGAACTGGTGTCGAAGCCGACGATGCCGCTGTGGTTGGTCGCCGAGGTCTGGCCCTTGAGTCCGTCGCCTGCCTTGGTGATGACCTGGGTCGTCGCTTTCGCTGAGTTCGACTTGCCGAGTTGCACGGCCCCCCCGGCCTCTGGCGCCGCTTCTGCCAGCGATCCGCCGGCCAGGCTGGCGGCTACTCCGGCTCCGGCTGCCGCCGCTCCGAGCATGACTGCCCGCCGCCCGCGATGCGCTGTTGACGGCACCGCAGAGTCGTCGCCTGCTGGCTTGTTTTCGCGGGCCTGTCCTGCCTGGTCGCTCATGGCGATCTGCCTTCCAATTGCTGGTGGAGTCGACTGTCATTTGCCTGCGCCGATGACGGTCGGCGACATGCTGACCTGGTAGATTCCATCACACAATCGGCCTAGGTCGGCCCATTCGGGTGGTTTGTTAGCCCGAGCTGGCTGCCGCTGCTGCCGCCGTCGCCGCGTGCACCGCCGCGTCGATGGCCGCCGTGATCGCCGCCTGGGTGGCGGCACTGATAGCGGCCTGCTCCGCCCGGATGGCGGCATCGGCAGGCTCGGCCGCAGGCGCAGTCCATTTGCCCTGAGCTATCTCCTTCATGCGCTTGCGCACGGCCCGGTTGTCCCAGCCCCGGTAGAGCAGCCGGTCCAGTTGCAGGGCATGCGCGAGCCCGCCGTACGCGGCCTGTTCCAGATCGACCGGGCCGGTGCCGACTGCGATCGCATCGAGCCGGGCCCGCGCCGTGGCCAGACCAGCCTGGTCGGCGACCTGCCACCTGGCCCTGGTCCCGGCCGAACGGTGGATCTTGCCCGCGTTCGCCAGCTTGGTCAGGTAACCGGTAACAATGCCGCGCCTGGGCTTGCTGGCCCACGACTTCGGTTTGGGTGGTTTACTGGCGTCGGCGATGCTGGCCAGCGCGGTGTCCAGTTGAAGATCGCCGGTCGCGGTCGCGGGTTCGGCTACGACCAGCCGGCCGTCCTTGATCAGCACCAGCTCGCTGGCGACGAGCCTGATCAGCTCAGCTCCCATCAGGCCGTACCTGACCAGGTGGACGGCGCGGACGCGGCCACGCTTGGGGTCGATCGCGAGCAGGAGCAGGTCGTCGCCGAGTGTGTCCATAGGCCAGCTTCTACAGCGCCCGACCAAAAAGGGCAAGAAACAACGCCACCAGCCGCCAAGACAAGGCACCGGTTAGCTACGAATACAAGATAGAAGTCAGCGTTCCCGGGATCGGTTCCCCAGAAAATCAATGTTCGCAGGAGGCGCCAGCATGATCGGGCTCGTGGCGATAGGACTGGTCGCCGGCTTCCTAGCAGGCATCTCCCCGTGCATATTGCCGGTGCTGCCAGTGGTCCTCGTGGCCGGCTTCACCAAGTCATCCGGCAAGTCAGCCAGCAAGTCATCCACCAAGCCAGACACCAAGTCAGCAGCGAAGCCAGACACCCCGCCGTCTGACCAAGGCCCCCCGCCCCGCCCCGGCCTAGCCCGGCCCCTCGCGGTAATCGGCGGCCTGGTCCTCAGCTTCAGCCTGCTGATCCTGGCCGGATCGGAAATCATTTCGCTGCTGCACCTGCCCCAAGACTCCCTCCGCGACGCCGGCATCGCCCTGCTCGCACTGGTCGGTCTCGGCTACCTGATCCCGCCTCTCGGCCTCCTGCTAGAACGCCCGTTCTCCCGGATCGCCACCCGCAAGCCAACCGGCCGCGCTGGCGGCTTCGTCCTCGGCCTGGCCCTCGGCGTCCTCTACGTACCCTGCGCGGGTCCGGTGCTCGCCGCGATCACCGTCGTCGGCGCCACTCACCGGGTCGGAATCACCGCCGTCTTCGTCACCGCCGCCTTCGCCGTCGGCACCGCGATCCCGCTGCTCGCGGTCGCGATCGCGGGCAGCCAGCTCGCCGGCCGGGTGGGCGCGCTCAAGCGCCGGGCACCGCTGCTGCGCCAGGTCGGCGGCGTCGTGCTGATCGGGATGGCGGTGGCGATCGCCTTCAACGCCTTCGACGCGCTGCAGAAGGACATCCCCAGCTACTCGACCGCCCTTCAGGGGTCGCAGAAGGTACGCAAGGAACTGGGCACCCTCACCGGCGCCAAGCCAACCACCCTGACCAAGTGCAGCTCAACCGCCACCACGCTGGTCAACTGCGGCAAGGCGCCGAACTTCGCGGGCATCACCAACTGGCTCAACACTCCCGGCGGCAAGCCGCTGTCGATCCACGCGCTGCACGGCAAGGTCGTGCTCGTCGACTTCTGGACCTATTCCTGCATCAACTGCCAGCGCACGCTGCCGCACGTTGAGGCTTGGTATAAGGAGTACGCCAAAGACGGGTTCGTGGTGGTCGGCGTGCATACCCCGGAGTTTGCTTTCGAACACGTAGTCTCGAACATAAAGGCGGAGGCGGCATCCCTAGGCGTGCACTACCCGGTCGCGGTCGACAACGGCTATGAGACGTGGAACGCCTACAGCAACGAGTACTGGCCGGCCGACTACCTGGTCGATGCCAGCGGAAACATCCGGCACATCCACTTCGGGGAAGGCGACTATCCGGGCACCGAGCAATTCATCCGCCAGTTGCTCGTTGCCGCTCACCCCGGGCTGAAGCTGCCGCCAGCGACCGAAGTCGCCGACAAGACCCCGGCCGGCGAGATGAGCCCGGAGACCTATATCGGCTACGAGCGGCTCCAGTACCTGGTGCCGCAGGGCAGCGAGACCCGCGATAAGCCGGCCGTCTACCAGTTCCCGTCCCAGCTGCCGCTCGGCGGCTTCGGCCTCAGCGGGACCTGGACCGATCATCTGCAGGGCGCAACCGCGGGCAAGAACGCCCAGCTTGAGCTGGCCTTCCTCGCCAAGGAGATCTACCTCGTGCTCGGCGGCAAGGGCACGCTTGACGTCACGGTGAACGGACGCCATATCCAGACCCTCACGATCGGCGGAACGCCGCGGCTGTACACGCTCTTCCAGGCCAATTCATCGGTCCAGGGCAAGCTGGTACTGCACGCGAGTCCTGGGGTCCAGGCCTACGACTTCACGTTCGGCTGATCGCGCTAGGCCGGGGCCGGAGCTGGGGCTGCCTCCTCCGGCTCCGGCTCTTGGCCGTCCGCGCCCGCTCCGCCCGCCGCCGTGCCCGCTCCGCCCGCCGCCGCGCCCGCCCCGCCCGCCTCGAACCGGTACCGGGCGAACGCGGGCAGCGCCAGCCCGATCACCAGCGCTCCGGCTATCGTGACCAGGCCGCCCGTCAGCGCGCTGATGACCGGCGACGTGAGCGACCCGAGCGCGCCCGCCTCCAGGTTGCCGAGCTGGCCGCCGCCGGCCCCGACCACATAGTCGGCCGCCGTCACCCGGCCGCGGAGCTCATCCGGCGTGACCGTCTGCACCATCGCGCCCCTGAACACCACCGTGAACGTGTCCGCGGCCCCGGCGATCGCCAGCAGTCCGAGGGTCAGCCAGAGGCCAGGTGCGACCGCGAAGCCTGCGAAGGCCGCTCCCCAGACGGCGACCATGATCAGCATTGCCCGACCCTGCCGGGAAATGTGCTTGACCGGCCCGCTGAACGCCACGCTGACCAGCCCGCCAACCCCGATCGCGGTCATGAACAGGCCGAGCGTGCGCGGATCGCCGCCGAACCGCTCGGCGTTGATAGCCGGGAACAACGCGGCCGGCAGCCCGAAAACCGTCGCGTTCAGGTCGGCCAGGAACGCGCCGGCCAGCACCGGGGTCCGGCCGATATACCGGACTCCGTCGGCTACCGCTCGCGGGCCCGGCCTGGTCTTGCCCGGCTGTGCACCAAACACCTGGGGCGGCATGGCCGGGAGCCGGATCACTCCGTAGAGCGAGGCCGCGAAGCTCACCGTGTCGATCAGGTAGCAGCCGCCCAGGCCCAGGTGCGGGGTGGCGGCGATCAGTCCGGCTAGGGCCGGGCCGGCGGTGAGCATGAGCTGGAAGGTCAGCCGGTTCAGCGCCAGCCCGGCCGGGAGTTGCCCGGGGGAGAGCAGCTTCGGTATGAACGTCTGCCGGGCCGGAGCGCTGATCGCCATGAGCCCAGACTGGATAGCGACCAGCAGGTAAAGCAGCCAGACCTGGCCAAGGCCGGCGAAAGCCTGCACCGTAAGCCCGGCGGCCACGGCGGCCAGGCAGCAGCTGATGACCAGCACCAGCCTGCGCCGGTCGACCGCGTCGGCCAGCGACCCGCCCAGCAGCCCGATCAGCAGCGTCGGCACCATCTGGGCCAAGCCGATGAGCCCGACCGCGAACGGCGACCTAGTGAGCTGGAACACCTGCAGCGGCACCGCGAACCAGGTCAGCGCGCCACCGACCGACGACAACGTCGACCCGACCCACAACCGCCGGAACGCGTCCGACTCACGCAGCGGGCTGATGTCAACAATCAAAGACTTAAAGATTCGCACTTGGAAAGCTTTCCGGGGGTCGGATCTGGCTGCCAGGCTCACTCGCCCGGGAGCGGGCTCAGGCCCACCGCAACATTGTAACAGTGCTTATATAAGTACTGTTAGACTGACTGCTACAATCAGTCATGGCCGACAAGGGTTTCACCGACCCGACTGATCAAAGCTTCTGGCGGCCGCTGACGCAGCTGCAGCGTTCGATGGAAGCTGACATCACCCAGATCTACGCGGAGGCGCGGATCGAGGGGCTCAAGCCGAGCTGGGTGAAGGAACTGATCAAGCTGCACACGCGCGGCCCGATGACGATCACGGAACTCGCCGAATCCGTCCAGCGCACTCACTCGGCGATCAGCCAGAAGGTAGCCGCGATGCGCGCGGCCGGACTGGTCAGGACCATCACCGGCCCTGACGCCCGGAGCAAGCAAGTCGTGCTCACGGCCAAGACCCGCCGGATCATCGGCCTGCTTGCGGCCGAATGGCGGGCAACCGAGGCGGCCGTGGCCGAAATCGAGGCGGAGCTTGAATATCCGCTAAGCCGGGTCGTCACCGGCATGGAAGCCGCGCTGGCCCGCGCCAGCTTCCACGACCGGATCATGCGCCACCTGGAACAGGACCCGGACTGGAGGCCGGCCCCGTAACCAGAGGCCAGTCGAGTTGCCCGGGGGCGAGTTAGCTGCCCGCGAAGCTGAAGACCCACCCGGAGCCGGACCCGGACTTCAAGCCGACCCCGACCACCTCACCAGAGGCCGGTCGAGTTGCCCGGGGGCGAGTTAGCCGCCCGCGAAGCTGAAGACCACCGCAAAGTTTTATGCCAAAGAAATGTTTTGCTTTGTGGTCTCAGAGCTGGCTGATCCTGATCAGGTTGCCCGCTGGATCGCGAATCGCGCAGTCCCTGATCCCGTACGGCTGGTCGGCCGGCTCCTGCACGATCTCGGCCCCGGTTGCCTGCGCCCGGTCGAACGTCCCGGCCAGATCCGTGGTGCCGAGCACGATCGTCGCGTAACTGCCCTTGGCCATCAGCTCGGCGATCGTGCGGCGCTCGTCTTCGGTCAGGCCGGGCTCGACGGCCGGCGGATGCAGCACGATCGAGGTCTGCGGCTGGTCCACCGGCCCGATCGTGATCCAGCGCATGTGTCCGTGGCCGACATCATTACGAACCTCGAATCCGAGCGCATCGCGGTAGAAGGCGAGCGAGGTGTCCGGGTCGTCGGCCGGCAGGAACGTGGCGTGAATGATCAGGCTCATGCCGATCATGCTAGGTCGGGTCGGCGCCGGCTGCTTCTCGATTCCTGATCGGTCGGGTGACCTGCTTGGCGACGCAGCCGGGGATACCCTCGGCGTCCCAGGTCGACAGGCTGCGGTAGGCGCTCGGCGACATGCCGACCAGCTCGGAGAACCGGGTGCTGAACGTGCCCAGCGACGAGCAGCCGACCGCGAAGCAGACGTCGGTCACCGTCAGGTCGCTGCGGCGCAGCAGGTTCATCGCCCGCTCGATCCGCCGCGTCATCAGGTAGCTGTACGGCGACTCGCCGTAGACGGCGCGGAACCTGCGGCTCAGATGCCCGGCCGACAGGTGGACTCCAGTTGCCAGCGCCTCGACGTCCAGCGGCTGGGTGTAGTCCCGGTCGATCCGGTCCCGCACCCGGCGCATCAGCACTAGCTCGCGCAGGTGCGGGTCGGTCGGGCCGGTCATGGTGCCAGCCTAACCGGGCCCGGTACTCACCCGGGCAGGCGTCCGGCCCCGCCGCGCAGCGTCTGCTCCTGATTAATGGGCGATTCCGATGGCGTCGGCCAGTTATGGATCCAGACGAGCCCAGGTTCGATCAGCTCGAAGCCGTCGAACAATGCTCGCACCGCCTCGGGCCTGCGCAGGCTGAGGGTGGCCGACGCCTGCTTGTAGACGTCGGTGGACAGTCGGGCGCGCTCGTTGATGTCCTCGCCCTCCAGGGTGCCGTGCGAGATCACCAGGAAACTTCCGGGCGCCATCGTGTCCCTGAACCGGGCGATCAGCGCGCCTGGATTGGCGTCATCGGGAACGAAGTGCAAAATGGCGGCCAGTAAAAGAGCGAACGGCTGGGAGAAGTCAATCAGTGACCTGGTCATCGGATGATCGATGATGGCATCCGGCTCCCGCAGATCGCCCTGGACCATCGCGGATCCCTGTCCCTGCAGCAATGCCCGGCCGTGGCTGCACACCACCGGATCGTTGTCGACATACACGACCCTGGACTCCGGCGCTATCTCCTGCGCGATGGCGTGCACGCTCTGCTGCGCGGGCAGGCCAGCGCCAACGTCGATGAACTGCCGGATTCCGTAGTCCCGCACGAGCCTGCGGACCGCGCGGCGAATAAACGACCGGTTTGCCCGGGCGATCGACGGCAGGAATGGCATGGTCGCCGTGATTAGGTCCGCGGCCTCCCGGTCGACCGCGAAGTTGTCTTTCCCGCCCAGAAAGTAATCGTAGATCCGGGCGACACTCGGTGTATTCGGTTCGATCTCGCGCTCCCCGTGATCGTTCCCTTGATCGGATAAGTCGAGAAGATCAGCTAATAGAATGATATCAGTGCGGCCAATTTGCGCCACTAGGCCATTAATCTTGCGTTTGCCCACCTCAGCTAACCTGTCCTGGTGCTACCAAGATCACTTGCCCCGGAGTCCGACCGTCGATCTAGCCCAGCCGTCACCCTCGCCGTTCTCTGCCTGGCCGCAGGCGCCTACTCGGTGCTCAGCTCGGCCGTCATCCCGGCGCTGCCCACGATCAGGGCCGACCTGCACGCCAGCGAGACCGGCGTCACCTGGCTGCTCACCGGTTTCCTGCTCTCGGCCTCGGTCGGCACCGCGATCATCGGCAAGCTCGGCGACATGTACGGCAAGCAGCGGCTGCTGGTCTGGACGCTGCTGGTCCTGACCGCAGGAACGCTGCTCGCCGCGCTGTCGGGATCGCTCGTCGTCCTGATCGTCGCCCGCGTCATCCAGGGAGTGGCGGGCGGCATCTTCCCGTTGTCCTTCGGGATCGCCAGGGATGAGTTCCCGCCCGACCGGGTCGCCGGCAGCATCGGCCTGATGTCCGCGATTCTCGGCGTCGGCGGCGGTTTCGGGCTCGTGCTCGGCGGCGTGATCGATGAGCACCTGACCTGGCACTGGCTGTTCTGGATCCCGCTGGTCGCGCTGGCGCTGGCCGCCGTCTGCACCTGGCGGTTCATCCCAGAATCCAAGGTCCGCTCGCCCGGCAAGATCAACTGGCTCGCCGCGACCCTGCTGACCGTCGGCATGTCGTCCCTGCTGATCGGCATCGCCCAGACCACGGCCTGGGGCTGGACGGGTCCCCGGACGCTGGTCTTGCTGGGGGTCGGCGTGCTCACCTGCGCGGCCTGGATCCTCGTCGAGTTGCGCAGCAGCAACCCGCTGATCGACATGGCGATGATGCGGGTACGCGGAGTCTGGACGGTCAACCTCGCGGCATTCCTGGTCGGCGGCGGGCTGTACGCGTGGTTCCTGCTCTTGCCGCAGTTCGCTCAGCTGCCGAGAAGCACCGGCTTCGGCTACGGCGCCTCGGTCGTGGTGGCCGGCCTGTACCTGCTGCCGTGCGCGGTCGGCATGGGCGTACTCGGCTCGGTGGCCGGACGCGTCGAGCGCCGGTTCAGCTCCCGCAGCGCACTCATCGCCGGAGCCGCCATCAGCGCCGTGGCCTGCGGCTGGCTCACGATCACGAGCCGGCACCCGTACGACATGCTGGTCAGCTCCACGTTGCTCGGCATCGGCATCGGCCTCGCGTTCGCCGCCCTCGGCAACCTGATCGTGCAGGCGGTCCCCGCTAACCAGACCGGCGCCGCCAGCGGCATGAACACAGTGCTCAGAACCCTGGGCGGCGCCGTAGGCGGTCAGATCGCGGCAACCTTCGTCGTCGGCGGCACGACCGGTGGCCTGCCCGCCCTGACCGGCTTCACCAAAACCTTCGCGATGGCCGCCCTGGTCCTGACCGGCTGCGCCATTGCCGCCCTCCTGATCCCGCCCCGCGACTCCCTGCTGTCCCCAATCCCATCAGTCGTGCCGTCAGAGACTGTCTAACTGCACGATGTAACCGACGGCTACGCTGATCTCATGACGGGCCAGAACATCGACAAGATCACCGTGGAAGGATTCACGTCGATCAAGTCGGCTGCGGTCGAGCTCCGCGAGCTGAACTTGCTCGTCGGCGCCAACGGCGCAGGCAAGAGCAACTTCATCAGGGCGCTGGGCATGCTTGGCCGCATCGTCGACGGTGAGCTCGGCCTCTTTGTCGGTCTCGCCGGCGGTGCCAGCGCCTTGCTCAGCGACGACCCGGACTCCGGCGGACGCATGAAGTTGGAAGTGCAGCTCGGGGCAGGAGGATACTCGGCGGCCTTGATCGCCGCAGCGGGCGATGAGCTGATATTCCTAGACGAAAGCGTATCGCCCTCTTTTATTCGCGATCATAGGTTGTCAATTGGGCGTGGACATCGCGAGTCCCGGTTCACTGAGGATGATGAGATTAAGAACCTAGATCCAAATGCCGGAGTTTGGGTGATTATTAATGCTCTTCGAGGATGTCGAGTATTTCATTTCCATGACACCAGCCGCAACGCTCCTGTTAAACAGCAGGGGTACGAGTCGGACAACCTGACGTTGCATGCCGATGCTGGGAACCTGGCTGCAGTGCTACTTAATTTGCGCCAGACCGAATCATCCAGCTACCGGCGTATAGTCGGCGGCATCAGGCAGGTCGCTCCTTTCTTCCGAGACTTTGTCCTGGTACCAGAGCGTTCTGCCGATCGTCTTAGATTGCGCTGGCAGCAAGAGGGATCGGACACGGTATTTCCAGCTGATGCACTGTCCGACGGTACCCTAAGATTCATTTGTCTAGCCACGTTGCTAGGCCAGCCTGAGCTTCCGGGAGTTATTGTCCTTGATGAACCCGAACTCGGCCTCCATCCTTTTGCCATCGTCCAGTTGACCGAAATGCTCAGGGCGGTGAGCAAACGCAGCCAGGTGGTCGTCGCAACGCAATCGGTAACGCTAATGAATCAATTTGAAGCCGACGATCTGATTGTAGTTGAGCGGCGTAATGGCTTCTCATCCTTCGAGCGTCTTGACCAACAGAAACTCAGTGATTGGCTGGAAGAGTACTCGCTTGGCGACCTGTGGGAGAAGAACCTGCTCGGTGGTCGCCCGCAAGCGGAGCGCCGCTGACCGTGCGTCACGTTCATTTCTTGGTTGAAGGTCAGACTGAGGAAATCGTAGTCAGGGACATCGTTGAGCCATACTTTGTGGGACTCGGTAATGCGTATCTAACCTGGTCAATCTTCACAACAAAACGCCCGGCAGTAGGACCGAATTACAAGGGTGGCGTGGCGAACTGGCAGCGCCTCCATCGAGAATTGAAGCTGCTATTGCGAGATACTTCGACCTCAATTCTGACGACGCTATTTGACTACTACGCTTTCCCTCCGGATGCACCCGGAATGTCGGACCGTCCGCACGGTTCGCCGTACGATCGCGTGCAGCATGTCGAGACCGCCATGGCCGAGGTGGTCGACGATCCGCGTTTCCTGCCCCATTTGACTCTGCATGAGATCGAGACCTGGGTGCTCGCCGATTGCGCTCGCCTAGGTGAGGTCATGGGAGAACCGACTGCGGCAGCCGAACTGTTGCACATCGTGAGTAAAGAACCGAGCCCGGAACTCGTCGATGACGGTCCGATGACCGCTCCGTCGAAGCGGATAATGAACTCCTATCCGTCCTATCAAAAGACGATCCATGGTCCATTGGTCATTGCAGACACCGGACTGGGATCGATCAGGCGATGTTGCCCGCATGCCGATGTCTGGCTGACTGAGATCGAAGCTCGGCTGGCGAAGCCAGACGACGACTAGCCGGGAGTGACTAATAAGCGATCGGCTTAGGTTCGACTGGGCCTGTGTACTCGGTGATGCTGAGGCGGGAGGGGTGGGCTTGGCCGTGGTGCAGGGTGATGTGGGCGATCGGGCCGTTGGTCATGAGCTCGTTCTGGCCGCCGGTGTTCCAGTTGCGGTCGGCGAGCGGGAAGCTTGAGCCCGCGATCTCGATCCTGATCTTGTGTCCGGCCGGGAAGTAGTTGGCCGTGGTGATCCCGCGGATCTCGATCCGGTAGATCTCGCCGGGGACCAGGCTGGCCGGCTTCTCGATGCCCTCGCGGTAACGCAGCCGCAGGCAGCTCTGGGCCAGGTTGTACGCGGTGCCGTCCGGATAGACATCGACCAGCTTGACGAACACGTCGGTGTCGGGGACGTCGGCCGACACATACAGCTCAGCCGTGACATCGCCCGCGATCGTGACCGGCGAGGTCAGCGCGCCGGTACTGAAAACGAGAACGTCGGCCCGGCATTCGATGCCCCGCTGGTCGGTGCAGACCGGCCCGTCGGCACCGAGGTCGTCGCCGAGCGAGGGCACCGGGTTGTGCGGGTCGGCGATCACCAGATCCGCGCTGTCCGGCCCGGGCGAGTCCTCCAGCGACCCGTCACCCCACAGCGTGCTGGCATTGCCGCCGCTGGCCAGGTACAGCGACCGTTCGGCGGTCTGCGCCAGCGGCCAGTGATCGCCGGTCAGCCAGGTCCCGGCGCCCATCAGGAACACCTGCACCTTCGGCATCGACTTCCAGGAGTCGGTGTCTTCGCGCAGCCAGCGGTGGAACCAGTTCACGAAGATCTCGTCGTAGGAGAACCTGGTGTCGCCCATCGACCGGTCGCCGAGCTTGGCGTCCGGCGCGGTCGTCGTCATCCGGCAGTGCTCGGTCCCGGCCATGATCAGGTACTGATCTGGGTGGTGCTGCTGGAACTCGAACAGCTTGACGGTTTCGTAGGCGCCGATGTCCATCCAGCCGTTGACGTTGATCGACGGGGTCGCCCCGGTGTGCGTCGCGTCGATCAGGTCGACCTGCTTCCAGGATTCTCCGGTCGGCCCTTCGGCCATGTACACCTCGAACCCGGTCAGCGGTGCGCCCATCCGGCGCAGCACCTCCAGGCTCGGCGCCTGCCTGGTGGACTTCGCCAGCGCGGTCAAGTATTCCGGCAACCTGAAGTCGGGCACGCTGACCGAGAACTTGCGGAACGTCCTGGCCAGCTCATCGTCGTCGACCAGCGGCAGCTTGGGCCGCTCCCGGATGCCGAACGGCGCGTGCCACAGCGCCCAGCACTTCAGCATCGGGACGCCGCCCCGGTAGAACAGGCCCTGGTTCCACTCCGCTCCGGGGACCGAGCCGATTCCCGCGCCTGAGCTCATCGGGATGCAGGCCCGCAGGGCCGGATGGCCGATCGCTCCCAGCTTCAGCTGGTTCTCGGCCGTCGACGAGCAGCCGTGCAGCCCGATCCGCCCGTTCGACCAGTCCTGAGCCGCGACCCAGTCCAGGGTGTCGACCGCGTCCGCGGTCGTGCTGGTGAGGAAGCCGAACTCACCTTCAGACCACTCGCTGCCCCGCTCGTTCTGGAGGATGAATACGTAGTCCGCCTCGAACAGCGGCTTGTACAGCCCCTCCTGCCGCTCGAACGAGGTCATCGCGTACGGGGTGCGGCTGATGACCGTCGGATAGCGTCCAGCCGCCTTCGGCCTGATCACCACCGTGGCCAGCCGCACGCCGTCGCGCATCGGCACCATCAGGTAGTCGACCCGGTACCTGATGGCGTCCGCGCCGGTCGCACGGGCCGATTTCTCCAGCGAGGTCGGCGGAAAGAACTCGGCCTGGCCGTCCGGCGATGTCAGCATGATCGCAACCTCCATTGGCTGGGTCATCTAAACAATGGTCAGTTGATGGTCGAGTGGATCACCTTGGGGTGGCCTGAGCTGTGGAAATAGATGCCCACGTACGGGGGAGTCCAGAACTTCCCGTTTGGGTTGGCGTGCAGGGTCGAGTCCTTGATGGTCAGCGTGCCGGTGTTGTCGTTGCTGACGAAGAAGATCGCGCTGCCGCCCTCGCGCGCGAAGTTGCTGCGGATGATCGTCCCGCCGACGGTCAGCGAGTACTTGTCGCCGTCGGTGTAGATCGCGCCGCCGCTGCCGCCGCCCTTGGTGCCGCCCGCGGCCGGGTTCGCGCCGAAGCCGATCGCATGGTTGTTGATCATGAGGCTGTTCAGCACGATCCAGGACACGCCGATGCTGCTCAGCGCGCTGCCGTTGGAGCAGCGCCCGCCTCGGAACGTGTCGCTGGTGATGTAGACCGGCAGTCCCTTCCACTGCGCGAGTGCCCGGATCGCGGCGCCGCCGAGATCGGGGCCGACGTGGAAGCAGCGGTTGTCGATGAAGCCGGTGTTCACGACCTTGAGCTGGCCGCCCTCATCGAACAGCGCACCGCCGCCGTAGAAGCTGGTCTTGGTCTGCCTGACCTGGCTGTTGCCGTCTTTGAACGTGATGTTCTGAACGATCAGCTTCGGCCACTGCTGGTTGAAGCAGTTGGTCGTGGTGAAGTGCTGCTTGGGATCGCAGGTGTTCAGGTACAGGATCTGCCGTTTGCCGGCTCCGCTCAGCGTGACCTTGCCGCCGCCGTCGATCACCACCCGGTGGCTGGTGTTCTCGAGTTTGGCGGTGGCGTTCATCGTGATCGTGACCGGACGCGGCCCGCAGTTGAAGACGATTATCCCGCCCTTGGCGACGGCTTGCACGACCGCGGCCGAGGTGCAGCTGCCAGGCGTGCCGTGGCCGATCACGTGGTTCGGGTGCTTGGTGCTGACCGCGCGCCCACTCGCCGGCACTGGCTCGTGCCCGTTCTGATTGCCGTACTGGGGGAGCGGCTTCGCTGACCAGGGCCCGCTGGCACTAGCCGCGGCGAGGCCAGCACCACCTCCAGCCAGCGTCACTCCGGTCACGCACGCAACGAGCAATCCGCCGAAAACGCTCAGGGGCCGCATATTGGCTCATGCTATCCCTGCGGTTTATCCCTGCGGCCTGAGGTTGATCACTTCGGACGGAGGGGCTGGGGACGGTTCGGCGTCGGCGTCGGTGATCGGCTTGGCTCCGGCCACGAACTTGTCGAGGTCATCGCCGTAGACGAGCCGTCCGGGAAAGGGGTCACCGGCGCCGCGCCGCTCCAGCCGGTCGACCGGCAGCCCGCGCTGACTTGCCGCCAGCACCAGGTTCCCGAACCGGCGTCCCTTCAGCACGGCCGCGTCGGCGATCACGCAGGTACAGCCGAATACCTGCTGGAGCGTCGCGACCCTGGCCCGGGCGTGCGCGAGCGGCCGCCCGTCCCCGACGTTGACCGCGAACACGCCGTCGGCTGTCAGCACCCGCGCGGCCGCCTCCGTGAACTCGGCCGAAGTCAGGTGCGCAGCGGTGCGGCCGCCGCAGAACAGGTCGGCCAGCACCAGGTCGAACGACTCGGCCGGCAATTGCCCGAGCACCTCCCTGGCGTCTCCGATCCTGATCCGGATCCGCCCCGGCTGCCCGGACTGACCCGGCCGCCCGACCCCGGCCGGCAGCCGGCCAGGGCGCCGGTTCACCGACCGTCTGGGCGGCTGGTCAAGCGGCAGGCGCTCGCGAACGAACTCGACCAGGGCGGCGTCGGCGTCCACCGCGAGCTGGCTCGATCCAGGCCTGGTCGCGGCCACGTACCTGGCCAGCGTCAGCCCGCCGCCGCCCAGATGCAGTACCCGGAGCGGCTCGCCCGGCTCGGCCGCGAGGTCGATCAGGTGCCCGAGCCGGCGCACGTACTCGAAGTCCAGGTACTGCGGATCGTCAAGATCCACATACGACTGCGGCGTGCCGTCGACCAGCAGGATCCACCCCGAGGCCCGATCAGCGTCCCGCAAGAGCTCGGCCGTGCCCGAGTCGACCTGCGCGTAGTTGACTGGCCCGCTGCCGCTGTCTGACCGAGGACACATGCCGCCCATTGTGCGGCACGACGGGGCCGATCTGTCATCGTTGCCCTGTTCAGGTAGCTAGCCCGGGCGAGGAGACATGCAGACCGCTGAGCTTGCCGACTTGGTGCGGCCCGGGATGACCATCGCGCTCGGCGACGGGTTCGGTGCGCCGGTCGACATCGCCGGTGAACTCAGCCGGGCGGCCGCCCAGTGCGGCGACGTCCGGCTGATCCTGGGCTGGATGCCGGTCGCGGATCACGGAATCGACTTCGCCGCGTTCAGCGACGTGCGCACGTTCATGCCCGGCTGGGGGCTGCGGGCCGGGTCGGACGCCGGGCTGGTGAGCTTCGCGCCGGTCAGCCTTGCGACCATGCCCGCGCTGCTGCACGGGCCGTGGCGACCTGACCTGCTGGTCGCCGCGCTGACGCCCGTCATCGATGGCGGATTCAGGTTCGGCAGCGAGGTGTCCTGGCAGCGGGCCGCGATCGACGCCGGGGCGATGATCGCGGCGGTCGCCTCGTCGGGCCTGCCCTGCGCCGACGCCGGCCCGACGCTGCCGGCCGACCAGGTCGTCGTGGTCGGTCGCAGCGACCGGCCGCCGGCCACGATCCGGGTGACCAGCCCGGGACCAGAGCACCTGGCGATCGCCGGCCTGATCGAAGGCCTGCTCCCCGAGCACGTCAGGATCCAGGTCGGTCCTTCTGCGGTGACGACCGCGCTGCTGGCCAATCTGACGACTCCGGTGCGGATCGACACCGGCATGCTGACCGACGAGGTCGTCGACCTGGACCAGCGCGGGCTGCTGTCGGCCGAGCCGATCTGTACCTACCTGGCCGGCGGCCCGCGCCTGTATGACTGGGCCGACGGCCGGCCGCTGCTGCACCCGGTCGAGTACACCCACGACCTCGGCCGGCTGTCGGCCGAGCCGATGTTCGCGATCAACACGGCTGTCGAGATCGACCTGGACGGCCAGGTCAACGTCGAGGGAACCGCCAGGTCCGCGCTCGGCGGCATCGGCGGCCATCCCGACTACGCCGCCGCGGCCGCCCGGTCGACCGGCGGGCTGAGCATCGTCGCTGTCCCGGCTAGTCACCACGGGAAGCCGACGTTGGTGTCCCAGCTCTCCAGGCCGGTATCGACACCCTCGCACGATGTCGACGTCGTCGTCACCGAGCGCGGAACCGCCGACCTGCGCGGCGCCTCCCGCCCGGAGCGCCGCCGTATGCTCGCCCGGCTCTGGGGGTGACCAGTTGTTTGCGCGACATCGTCACCGTCAGGTCGGCCGACAGCACCGCTGCCTCCCTGGTATCGCTCCAGCAGCACCTAAGAGGCGGCGGTGCTGTCGGCTCGGCCGCATCGCTGACCCGTGCGCGTACCGGCCCCCTGAACCCGACGACATTGCTGACCCGCGCGCGCACCTCTAGCAACGCCTGCGGGCCGGCAATGCTGCTGGCCTGGCCGGTTCACGACATCGCTGACCCGCGCGCGTAGGCAGGTTACGGGCCGACGGTGCTGTTGGCAGCGGAACTGGACCGCTCGTGATCAGCCAGGATCTCCTGGATCACGCTCCTGGTGTAGGCGGCATCCTCAGGATCGTCCTCGCGGGCGCCGGCGAGCACCAGCATCGACTTCCACAGCGCCCAGCCCCGGCCCCGTGCGAACGTTCCAGGATCGAACCCGAGACCGGCTTTGAACGTATCCTGCGAGTCCCCGGCGAAGAACGTCCACGCCATCGCCGTGTCACAGGCCGGATCGCCGACGGCCGACGTGCCGAAGTCGATCACGGCGCTTAGCCTGCCATTCTCAGTCAGCAGATTCCCTGGTGCGACATCGCCGTGGACCCAGACGACCCGGCCGTTCCACGGCGCCGCCAGTGCTGCCTCCCAGACTGCGCTGGTGCGGGCCGGATCGAATTCGTCGGCGAGTGTCTCGATCGACCGCCTGGTCGCCGCGTCGTAGACGGTCAGCGGGCCGCCACGCCAGAAGTTGTGCTCCCCGCCCGGCGGCCCCCCGGCCGGATCGATCCGGTACAGGGCGCGCAGAAAGCCGGCCAGATCGGTGGCGAACTGACGGAGGTCATCGATCCGGTCGAACATCGCGGGCTGCCCGGGCAGCCACTGATAGACCGACCATGACCGGGGGAAGCCGCAGCCCGGCCGGCCCTTGCCCAGCGGGCGGGGGATCGGCAGCGGCAGTTGGTCAGCCAGCACCGGCAGCCAGCGGTGCTCCTTGTCGACCGCGGCGGCGTAGGCCTCGTCGCTCGGCAACCGGACCGACATGTCGTCCCCAAGCCGGAACGAGGCGTTATCCCAGCCGTCGAGCTCGACGGGCCGGACCGGCAGGTGCGCCCATTGCGGGAACTGCTCGGCGATGAGCCGGCAAACTAGCTCTGAGGTCAGGCCCGATTTCCGCACCAGCGGACTATGACACGCCGCCAGCGGAGATCGCCCGTCATTTTCGCCTGGGAAGATCGGCCAAGAAGAGGAGCCCGCATGGACGCTGCGCAGGTCACCGCCTGGATCGGCGCTTACGAGCGAGCCTGGCGCACCGCCGGGACCGATGCGCTGGACGAGCTCTTCACCGCCGACGCGATCTATTCGCAAGGTCCGTACGACGAGCCAGTCACCGGGTTGGCATCGATCAAGCGCATGTGGGAAGCCGAGCGGGTCGGGCCGGACGAGGTGTTCACCATGACGAGCGCGATCATCGCGGTCGATCCGCCGGTCGCCGTGGCCAGGATCGAGGTGCATTATGGCGATCCGGTCACGCAGGCGTACCGGGACCTGTGGGTGATGCGATTCGCTGCCGACGGGCGCTGCGAGTCGTTCGAGGAATGGCCGTTCTGGCCAGGCGAGCCGCACTCCGCCTGACAGGCTCGCCCATGCCAGGCTGGCCCATGCCAGGCTAGGTTCGGCCGGGCCAGGTTCGGCCGCGACGGGTTCGGTCAGGCCAGGTTCGGCCGTGAGTTGTGCCAGGTTAGTGCTGTCGGCCGACGACCCTGGGCAATGCGGGCGGGACGGGCGTTTTCCGGCGGCACTTGTTAGCCGCCGAAGTTGACTTCCCATCCGTTGGAACTGACTTCCCATCCGTTGCGATGACTTCCCTGCGATTACCCGGGTTACAATCTGGCTATTTCGGGCAAAATTCCTGGGTAACGGATGGCAAGTCGTCGCAACGGATGGGAAGTGGCTTCCAACGGATGGTAAGTGCCGGATCCCCGGCCTGCCGGACCGGGGACGGCCGGGTCCAGGTCCGGTGGGGCAGCAGGCTTGCTGCGCTGTTCCAGGTCAATGCGCGGTCCGCCGGCCGTTTCCGGCCCGACTACGGGCCAGCGGCCGCGATCGCGGTCGAACGAGAATCTGGCCCAACTCGGGCGTGAGTCGTTCGAGGAATAGCCGTTCTGACCGGACGAACCGGACGCGCCTGTTGGCCCGGCCGTATTGGGCCCGGGGGTGTCGGGCCCGGCCGTGTTTGGCCCCGGGGGTGTCGGGCCGGGGACGATCGGGTTCGGCGGTTGACCGGCCTCAGGTGTCGGCGATGATGGCTTCGATGAAGTCCGCTGTCTCGGCCGGGGTCAGCGCGTCGGTGCTGAGCTGGTTCATGACTTCCTGGTAGTGGTCCACGTCCTGCCGGTTCTCCAGGTACAAGGCGCTGGTGAGCTGCTCGATGTAGACCACGTCCGGCAGGTCGGGCTGATCGAACCGCAGGATCGAGAACGAGCCGCCGGCGGCCGCGTGCCCGCCGGACCTGAACGGCACGACCTGCACGGTGACGTGCTGGGCCGCGGTGGCCTGCGCCAGGTGGCGCAGTTGCGCGCGCATGACGTCTCGGCCCCCGACCGGGCGGTGCAGCGCCGCCTCGTCCATGACGGCCCAGAACTTGGCCGGCTCCGGCCTGCTCAGCACGTGCTGCCGGCGCATGCGCAGGGCGACCCGGCGGTTGATCTCGTCGGCCGGGGCCGATCTGTGGCCGAGCGCCGTGACGGCGCGGGCGTAATCCTCGGTCTGCAGAAGCCCAGGGATGAACTGCAGCTCGAAGGTGCGGATCACGGCTGCCGAGGACTCAAGGCCGAGGTAGAGCTCGAACCAGTCCGGCAAGATGTCGCCGTACTTCGCCCACCAGCCGGGCACGTTGGCCCGCCGGGCGAGTTCCAGCGTCGCCTGGCGCACCTCGTCATCGGTCACGCCGTACAGATTCAGCAGGTCGATGATGTCGCGGCCCTTGAAGCTCACCCGGCCGTTTTCCATCCGGCTGATCTTCGACCGGGAGGCCCGGATTTCGTATCCGGCCTGCTCAGGCGTCACCTTGGCGGCCTCGCGCAGCTGGCGCAACCGGCTGCCAAGCATCATTCGCAGCACGGTCGCATCGCCCGGTGGCTGCGAGAGCAGATCTGTCGTCGGATCACCCGATTCAGCGGCGCTCATGCCAGTTGCCAATCGTCTCCAGGGCAGACATGCTTGGGTGCCAGCGGTACCCGCGAGATAAGCGCATACGCCGGACCCTTCGGATATTAGAGCGTGGCAGGCCTACGGCGCCGTTACCCGGTGCGTTACCTGACCGTTGCAGGATAGCCAGTTCCGTGCACAGTGCAGATGTTTTGTGCCAAAGCACTTGCAAACGTTCGTGCAGATGCTTCAGTCTGTTGCCGTGGCATTCATCGCTCATGAAGATTGGCCGGAGGGTGATGATGACGCTGCCGTTGACTGTCGCCACTGGGTTGCCACATGTGGTGCCCAGACTCCGCTGGCTGCGCACGGCTTTTGACAATGCTGCGTTGGCCAGCGGTAACGCGCCGCTGGTAGCTGGAGGGACGACCCGCTGGACGTGCAACCCGCGGGTCGCTGTTAGCACGCCCGGAGAAGGGCCCGCCGCGGTTCGGGGCGGGCGGTACTTCGCCGCCGGGACCGCGCGTCGCTGGGGCATGGCCGAACGCGCCGACGACGTAGCTGTCGTCGCCTCTGAAATGCTGACCAACGCGCTACGGCACGCTACGCCCGCCGACGCTGATGCGCGGCCGGGTAACGGCGTCCGCCTCGGGCTGCTGCAGCCGGGCCCGTCCTTGCTCTGCGCGGTCGCCGATGAAGACCCGCATCCGCCCATCTCGCGAGATCCGGAGGACTTCGCCGAGACGGGCCGCGGGCTGCACATCATCGCCGCGCTCAGCGACGACTGGGGTTACGCGATCCTCGGCGACGCCGGGAAAGTCGTCTGGGCGCTGTTCTCAGCGCTGCCCCAGCTTGGCCGTTAGCTCGACCGGCGGCTGGGAACCGGGCCGATCACCGGTACCCCGGGCCTGGCAGGCCGCGTAGGGCTCACCTATGACCTGCGCCAGCGCCTGGGTCGGGGGAACTACCTAGGCTGTGCTCGCCTTCATGGCGGCGGACGGACCCGGTGCTCGGTTACCCAGGCGGCGATCTGCGCTCGGGAGCGCACCTCAAGCTTGCGGCGGATGTTCTCGACGTGCGTCTCGGCCGTCCTCGGCGCGATCGAGAGCCGGGACGCGATGGCCATATTGGTCAGCCCGTCGGCGACCAGCCTGGCGACCTCCAGTTCCCTGGCGGTGAGTCGCTGCCGCTCGGCGACCGCGTCCACGGGCACGGAGGACGATCCCCCTGAGCCCCTCGCAATCCCGCCGAGGAAGCCCAGCATCGCGTCGAGCACCTCGGTCCAGTCCCCGTGGTAGAACAAATGGCTCGACCCTGACAGCGGAATCAGCGTCGACCCCGGCACCAGCGAGGCGACTTCGCGCCCGAGCAGGAACCGCGTCGCCGGATCGCCCTGCCGGTGCAGCACCACGGTCGGCGCCTTGATCGTCGGCAGCAGCGGCCGCACATCGGTCAGGTAATAGCTAGCGAGCAGCTCGGCGGCCACATTGGCCGACGCGCCGGCCCGCTGCAGCCTGGTGAACTGCTCGATCTCGGCCGGGTTCGGCTCGGGCACGAAGATGCCGGTCAGCACCTTGGACCCGAACCCCCAGTGCGCCCTGACCAGCGCCACCAGCGACTCGCGCAACTCGGCCGGCCCGAGGTCGGCGCCGTTCCCGCAGGTCCCGTACAGCACGGCTGCCTCGACCCGGTCCGGCAGCCGGTCCGCGATCGCGGCGGCGATCTGACCGCCCTGCGACGCTCCGAACACGGTGAACCGGTCGGCCCCGGCCGCCTCGGTGACCGCGATCGCGGCCGCGACCTGGGCCTCGAACGACAAGTCGAAATCGTCCCGGTCGGACAGCCCGCAGCCGGGCTTGTCGTACCTGATCACCGTGTACCGCTCGGCCAGCCGCGTCATGAACGGGCCGAAGTCGAACAGCTCAAGCTGCCGGGTCAGATGGGTTATCCAGCCGGGATCGAACAGCAGCGCCGGTCCGGACCCCACGCGGGCGTAGGCCACCCGTCCGGCCGGCGTGCTGCAGTACTTGATCAACGGCGGCTTGATCAACGGCGGCTTGATCGACGGCGGCTTAGCTGGCACCTCACCAGGGTGTCAGAACCCGACAGTATTGCCGCCATCGCTGACGTAGCCGCCGTCCTGCGACAGCGAGGCGACGTGGCTGTCCTTCATCGTGAGCAGAGTCCCGTCTCCGGCCCGCCAGTCGTAGCTGACGACGGCACCATGCACTACGTCGCCGGTCATCGTCGTGTTGTGCACCGGCCCGTCGGCCTGATCGCCGCTGCCCCTGGTCACCAGGAACTCGCCCGGTGCCGTGAACGCATCGTCCACGAACTGGTTGCCGTCAGCCCCGGCCCCGCCCAGTTCGGTGAAGTCGGAGTCGTTGCGGCCGCTGCAGTGCGCGATCAGGTTCTCCGAGCCGTGGTAGATCTCGACCCCCGACCCGTCTGTCCCGTAGTCCGGACTGCACGTGCTCTGGTCAAGGAACTTGTCGGCGGTGATCGCGTTGTGGTTGCCCCACAGCAGGACGCCGAACGCGCCCGACCCCAGATTGTCCGGGTTAAGCGCGTTGACGTCACGGAACTCGCTGCCGCTGATCGTCGCGTACGACCCGGCGGTCTCCACGTAGACGCCGGCGTAAAGGTTGCCGTAGACGACGACCGAGTGGACCGTGTCATGGCTGCCGGTAATGTCGACACCCACTTCGTAACCGGCGGTTTCGGCTGAGCCGCACCCGCTTACCGCGCTGTACCCGTGCCCGGTCAGCCGGAGCTGCGCGACGCGATCGTCCTGCCCGGAAACCTCGATGACCGAGCCTTCGCTGCTCCGGCTGAACACCGGGTATCTGCCGGTGCCGTAGTTAGTGATCCGCACATTGTCCGCCGACACCGTCAGCGTGCCGGTGTAGGTCGCGCCGCGCTGGAATTCATAAGTGTTGCCGGCCTGCGGATGTACCGAGGAAAGCGACCGCCCCGGCGGGATTTTCACGATGGTGGGAGAAAGATTTGCGGCGGGTTTGTAGCCGCTAACCCGAGGCCGGTCCGGCCCGGTCGGCGCGACCACCGCGAGCACTGCGGCGCAGGTCACAGTCGCAATGGCGACGACAGCGGCCAGGACGAAGGTGGTGGGAGTTGGTCCGTGGAAACGAGGGGAATGTGGTGGCATAGAGCGCCTCCGGCAAAGGCACGCGAACGTGCTGTTGTGCGATGTACCTCTGCCGAGTTGACACGAACCCCCGCAAATTTTTCTCCAAAATAGGGCATAAAATACGTGAGATGCGTCACATCATCCGTTGTCGGGCAAACGAACGCCCAGGGGCGGGTCAGGGCTTGCGGGCTATGCCGCCGTAGGCGGAGACGGCGTCGGTCGGGACCTCGTCCGAGGGGTCAGGGTGCCACCCGTGGATCTGGACCAGGCCGGGGTCGACGAACTCGAGTCCTTCGAAGAACCTGAGCACTTCGTCGTGCGAACGCAGTTGCTGCGGAGTCGACACTCGCTCGTTGTACCTGCGCTGGGCCTCGGCCTGGCCTTGATGAGTGTCGCTGGCCGGGTGCGACAGGGCCAGATAGCTGCCGGAGGGGAGCGCATCCATGAGTTCGGCGACGATGCGGCTCGGGTCCTCGTCGTCGGTCACGAGGTGCATGATGCCGAACAGCATCAGTGCGATCGGCTGGGAGAAGTCCAGGATCGTCGCCGCTTTGAGAATTCTGTCCGGCTCGCGCAGGTCGCCGTCGACGTACTGGGTGGCTCCGCGCGGGCCGCTGGCGAGCAGTGCGCGGGCGTGAGTGAGCACGATCGGGTCGTTGTCGACGTAAACGACGCGGGTTTCTGGCTCGATGCTCTGGGCGACCTCGTGAGTGTTGTTCGCCGACGGGATGCCGGTGCCGATGTCGAGAAACTGCTTGATCCCGGCCTCGCTCGCCAGATACCTGGTCGCCCGGGCCAGGAACGCCCGGTTGGCCCGCACCCGGAATCGCAGGTCAGGGACGACGGCCAGGACTCGCTCGGCCGCCTCGCGATCGGCGGCGAAGTTGTCTTTGCCGCCGAGCCAGTAGTCGTAGACCCGGGCCGGATGCGCGACTGAGGTGTCGATCTGCGCTATCCGAGCGGCCCGGCTTGCTCGCTCGGCGTCATCAAGGTCAGCGTCAGCCTCATCAAGGTCAGCCTCTTCGACCTCTGGCTCGTGACTTTCGTCGGGCTGCCGATCGTCGGCCACTATTGGCCCCCAGTCACCTAGCGCTTCTGCGCTGACTCACCATTCATCTGGTCTCGGCAGTATCTTTTCACGGGCTGGGCGCCATTTGGTCACGACTGCCAGTCGTCGGATTCCCTCGACCAGCGCTGGTCATGATGATGGTGGTGGGGGCGATGGCCGTGCCTGGGCGGCCATTCCCACGACTGGAACTTGAGCTGCCCAGGACCGAATCGATCGGCCCAGGCGCCAAACCCCTCGTTGCCGAACTGCTGCGCCTGCCAGTGCTTGCGTACCTGCCGGAAGAACAGCGCCCCCGCGACCGCCACGGCGGCGAAAGCCAGGAACATGACCATCGCGATGATTGCCACGACCTTGACCGCCAGCACCGCCGCGCCCGCGCCGGAGAACAGCAAGATCGCCAGCAGGGCCAGCACCAGCAGCGGGAACACCCGTGGCCGGCGGCGGAACATCACCGGCGGCCGGTACCGGGAACTCGCGTTGGCTGACGGCTGCTTCGGCTGAAAGGCGGCCAGTTTGGGGCCAGGAAGGTCGGTCATGACCTGGCGCAGCTCGCCGAAGGTCTTCGCGCTGAGCGCGGTGGTGAGCCGCTCGTCGAATTCCTCCTGGGTCAGCCGCCCCTCCGCGTAGTGATCGCGCAGCCGAGCGGCGACTTGCTCCCGGTCAGCGTCGGATGTTCGGATCCGATCGTCAAGCATCGTCCGCCTCCTACTTCTCGTCCTGCGTAGGTCCGCCTTGGCTGGCCTCCGCGCCAGCGTCCTCGTCCTCGTCCTCGTCGGGATCAAAGTCGTCGGCCAGGATCTGGTAGAGCTCGCGGCGAGTCCGCGCGAGCAGTTCCTCGACCGCGTGGATCTGCTGCGGCGTGCCCGACTGCGCCACCTGGACGATCCCGCCGCCGAGCCGTGCGGCTTCGGCGAACAGGCCGGGCAGCTCCCACGCCTCCTGCTGCTGCTTCGACTCCCAGGCCGCTCTGGCCATCTCCGGGTGCTGCTCTAGATAGGCCTGCCCCGCCGAGGTCAGGCTGAAAGTCCGCCGTCCGCCCGACTCCTCGCCCGCGATCAGGCCTTCGTCGGCGAGCTGGGACAGCGCCGGGTAAACCGCGCCCGGGCTCGGCCGCCACGCGCCGCCGCTCCGCTCGGAGATCTCGGACATGATCTGGTAGCCGGTGCGCGGGCCTTCCCGCAGCAGAGCCAGGATCGCGGCCCGCACGTCGCCCCGGCCAGCCTTGGACCCGCGCCCCGGCCCAGCCGGTCCTGGCGGCGGGCCGCCCGGCCACCACCCGCCCCAGGCTCCGCTGGCGCCGCCGCCCCAGTGCCCGCGCCCGGCGTGGCCGCCGAAGCCGCGCTGCCAGGAACCACCGCTCTTCTGGCCGCGCTCGCGGCTGCCGGCCGGTCGGCCACCGGTCGCCTGGGCGCCGGCCGTCGCGCTGGCGACTGTCCGGCTGACCTGCTCGAGCAGTTCGCCTACGCAGTTGAAGATGTCAAACAGGCCAAGATCGAAGTCTCCGGCTCGCCACTGTGATCCCTGCATCGCGTCAACCCGGTCCCTTGCTCAAGCGACATGGTTCCGTCGCTACGTTCTGCCATGTCGGCTAACTCTGTCGATACGTTCACGATATATCGACAGCGTACGTCGCGACTAACGCGCTGACAAGTAATGACGTGAACTTGTTTCGGGGACGGGAGACTTGCCTGGCCAGTCGGTGGCCAGCACCCAGCCGGGCCCCACCTTGGGCCATGGCACCGTCGACCGCGGACCCGTCTGGCCGGCGCCAAGATACGCCGTCCGCCCGGCCGGGCCGGCCGCGAGCGCCGCATCGCCAGCCGCGCTCACCGCTGGACCCAGGGCCAGCAGACCGGCCAGGAGGCCGGTCCGGCCGCGCCGCCAGCTGAGCCCTCTGGCCGTGGCCGCCTCCCGCTCAGGGGCAACTATCTCAGATGGGGGCTTGGCGGTTGCCGGCCACTGAGATTGGATTCAGGGAGAAAGCTTCCCGGGGCTTTGGATGTCGATTCCATAGGCCAGTCCACTTACAGGCGAGGTCAACGATGATCCGTACGGTCACCTCTGTCGTGGGCGGCGTCGCCGCCGATGACGCTCCCGGCGGCTTGATCAAGTCCACGAATCCGGCCCGCACCAGCGAGGTCGTCGCCGAGGTCAGGCTCGGGGACGCGACGACGTTCGTCGATGCGGCCAAGGCGGCGACGCAGGCTCAGCGCGCCTGGGCCGACGTGCCCGCGCCGGTGCGCGGCCGGGCCATCGCGCACATCGGCCGGCTGGTCGAGGCGAACGCGGAAGCGCTGGCCCGGCTGATCACCCGCGAGGTCGGCAAGCCGTACGCGGAAGCACTGGGCGAGGTCCGCGAAATCGTCGACACCTGCGACTTCTTCCTCGGGGAAGGACGCAGGCTCTACGGCCAGACCGTTCCAAGCGAGATGCCGGACAAGCAACTGCTGACGTTCCGCAACCCGGTCGGCGTGGTCAGCGTGATCACGGCGGGCAACTTCCCGGTCGCGGTGCCATCTTGGTACCTGATCCCGGCGCTGCTGTGCGGCAACACGGTGCTCTGGAAGCCCGCCGAGTACTCGGCCGCGTGCGGCGCGGCGCTGTTCGACCTGATCGTGCGTGGCGGCGGGCTGCCGGACGGCGTGCTCAACCTGGTGCTGACCGACGGCGAGGCGACCTACGCGGGCCTGGAGCAGGCACTGGCTGGCGGTTACGTCGACAAGGTCGGCTTCACCGGGTCGAGCGCGGTCGGGGTTAAGGTCGGCGAACTGACCGGCCGTCATCTGCAGTCGGCCTGCCTGGAACTCGGCGGCAAGAACCCTATGGTCGTCACCCCCAGCGCCGAGCTTGACCTGGCCGTCGAGGGCGCGTTGTTCGCCGGGTTCGGCACCGCGGGCCAGCGGTGTACCTCGCTCGGCACGGTCATCGTCCATGAGTCGGTCCACGACGACTTCGTGGCCAGGTTCGACAAGGCGGCCAGGGACATCGC
The DNA here is from genome assembly GCA_036501205.1 of Streptosporangiaceae bacterium. Classification (GTDB taxonomy): domain Bacteria; phylum Actinomycetota; class Actinomycetes; order Streptosporangiales; family Streptosporangiaceae; genus Chersky-822. Next base: position 31,962 of record DASYAT010000263.1, read on the forward strand.
GGTCGGCGACCCGTCCGGCGACGTCGTGTTCGGGCCGATGCTCGACGCGCGGTTCGCGGCCAGGTTCGAGGACTACCTCGGCTGGATTCAGCCGCACCACACCGTGCTCGGCTCGACCGGGACTGGCCGGATCACCGCGGCCAACCCGCGCACCGGTTTCGCCGGCGATCCTGAGGCCGGGCTTTTCTATCACCCGACGATCGTCGACGGTCTTCGTCCAGACGACGACATCTTCCGCAATGAGACATTCGGGCCGCTAGTAGGCATCACCACTTACCGGGATCTGGCCGGTGCAATCGATCTCGCGAATCTGCCCGACTACGGTCTGTCGTCGGCTATTTACACAACGAGACCGGATGAGGTGTTCGCGTTCCGGCGCGGAATCTCGGCCGGGATGGTCAGCGTCAACAATTCGACTTCAGGCGCGGAGGCGCATCTGCCCTTCGGCGGCAACGGGAAATCGGGCAACGGATCACGCCAGTCGGGGATCTGGGTGCTCGATCAGTTCACCCGCTGGCAGTCGCTGAACTGGGATTACTCCGGCCGGCTGCAGAAGGCGCAGATGGACGTGGCCGAGCTCGTACCGGATGAGGGCTTCCGCCTAGCCGACTGAGCAATGACGGCCGGTCGTCATATTGCCGGCAGGCATATGAACCGAAATTGTATTCGATCCGTTGCCTTTGTCGATATCCGTCGCTATGGTCCCGAGATGACACCCGTGTAGCCGCGGGTGCTCTCATAGCGGAGAGATGCTGGTAGGAGGCAAGTTATGAAAGCTGCCCGAGTCTGGGCCCTTACAGGGTCCATAGGGCTAGCAGTCTCATTTACGGCGGGGATGGCGGGTCAAGCCGTCGCCAAGCCAACCCCGAGCCGAGTCACGTTGCGCGGGTCCCTGACCCCCGCTTCGGAGCGAGCGCACCCAGCCGGAAAGGTCGCGGGCGCCACGACGATGAGGTTCGACCTCAACCTGAAGCTGCGCAACGCAGCGGGCGCGCAGAAGTTCGTGCACCAGGTTTCGACCCCCGGTACCAAGCAGTTCCATAAGTACCTGACCGACAAGCAATGGGTCGCCAAGTACGGCCCGACCAGCGCCTCACTGGCCAAGGCCGAAGCCTGGCTCCGCGGGCAGGGCTTCAAGATCGCCTCAGTTCCTAAGACTCATCTGTACGTCGTCGCCAGTGGCTCGGTCGCCCAGGTCGAGAAGGCGTTCGGCGTGACGCTCAGTTATTTCAAGGTGACCGGGCACAAGGTGCTGCTCGCCAACAACGCGCTGAGCATTCCCGGGTCGCTGGCTAGTGCCATCGCCGGTGCGGCCGGCGTCAACCAGTCCGTCGCCGTCACCAGCCTGACCTCCCAGGGCCGGACCCCGAAGGTCACTCCGAACCAGGAGCCGCCGCCGCCGTTGGGGTTCCGTAACCCGCAGCCGTGCAGCAAGGCCTTCAACACCATGCCGGACACCGCTGACAGCAGCTCGCTGTACGCTCCGTTCACCGGCCACAACTACGACATCTGCGGCTACAAGCCAGGTCAGCTCCGTTCCGCCTACGGCATCAACGGCTCGGTCAGCGCCGGCGCCGACGGCAGCGGCGTCGGCGTCGCGATCGTCGACGCTTACGACTCGCCGACCCTGCTCGCGGACAGCCAGCGTTACTTCAAGCAGAACGACGGCACGCATTCGCTGTCCTCTGGCCAGTTCATTGACGTACCGCCGGCCACCGTGGCCAACGAGGCCGAGTGCGGTGCCAGCGGCTGGCGCGCCGAGCAGTCGCTCGACGTGCAGGCCGTGCACTCGATGGCGCCAGGTGCGACCATCCTGTACGTCGGCGCCGTCGACTGCCTGAACACCAGCCTGCTCGACGCACTGACGACCGCCGTCACCAGCGGCGCGTCGGTCGTGACCGACTCCTGGGGCAGCACGGCCGGTGACCTGCTTGAGGACAACGCCACCAAGACCCTGTTCGACACCACCTTCATGCTCGCCGACTCCACCGGCGTCAGCGTGCTGTTCTCCTCAGGCGACGACGGCGACGACTTCGCCATCACCGGTCTGGCCACGCCTAACTACCCGCCGGCCAGCCCGTTCATCACCGCGGTTGGCGGCACCACGCTTGAGGTCAGCGCAGCCGGTCACCGCGGCGCCGAGTTCGGCTGGTCAACGGCCAAGCAGACGCTGTGCGCCGGGGTCTCGACAACCAACTGCGGCACCGCGACCTCCCCGTCCGGCGCACTGGCCTGGCAGGCCGGCGGCGGTGGCGGCTCAAGTTACACCTACAGCGAGCCGTCCTACCAGAACAATGTCGTGCCGTCGGCGCTTGCTGACCGCAACATCGCGCTGTTCGGCGTCCCGACCAGGGTCGAGCCGGACATCTCGATGGACGCTGATGCCACGAGCGGCATGCTGATCGGCCTGACCCAGTCCTTCCCCGGCGGCAACCACTACGGCCAGTTCAAGGAGGGTGGCACCAGCCTCGCCTCCCCGCTGTTCGCTGGGGTTGTTGCCGACACCGACACGGCTGCCAGCGGGTCGCTCGGCTTCCTCAACCCAGAGCTGTACAAGGCCTTCAGCGACACGCCGACCGCGTTCACCGACATCACGGCTCCCGGGCCGCGAGGCTCGAAGGCTGCTCGCGCCGCGTCGGTGATCAGGGTCGACTTCGCGAACACGGTCGATAACAGCATTGGCTATATTGTCAGCCTTCGTGCGATCAACTACGCGGGCCCAGAAACCTACTGTGACGGAACGG
>DASYAT010000264.1:0-7146 GCA_036501205.1 Streptosporangiaceae bacterium
GCTGATCGAGGTTTACGGTGCGGGGACTGGCGCGAGCGTGTCGTCCCAGAAGTTGCCGTACCAGGCGTTCTCCGGGTCGCCAGGACGGTAGTGCGCGACCGGTCCGTAGTAAGCCGCCGTGCGGATAGAAGGCGTTGCTGAACCGGTGCTCGGGTCCACGGCAGCGCTTCCGCCATTGCCGGTGTCGAGAGGAATTGAGCCGGTCACGGTGTTAGTCGTGGCATCGATCATCGTCAGCTGGTGCGCACGACTTGTACGCACGACTTGTACGCACGACCTTGCACGCGCGGCTGAGCGCGCACCGAGGCCAATTGATTACCGAGAGTATTCTCAGTAACGGGCGGTCGCGCTGATGCGCTGAATGGCGGCCAATTCCGTGATCGCGGGTTCTGGTCGGCTCAGGGCACCGTCTTGCGGAACAGATGAATATGCGGTTTCATCTGGATTTTCGAGGATGAATATGCGCATTCATCCGCCGGACCCACCCCTGCGGGGAACGATTTGCCGACTTTCAACGGCCGCCAGCGCGGTTTAGCTCTGCTCGGGCTCGGCTTGGGATCGCTGCTCGGCCAGCCGGGCCACGGCCGCGACGAGTTCTGGGTAGAGGACGACGAGGGTGCGGTGGACGATGCGGCCGCCCACGGTCGAGTCCCAGGTGGCGGCCCAGCGAATGTGAGTGCCGCCTTCTACGGGGGTGAGTGTTATCTCGGCCCGGTAGTTCTTGACGGGAATTCCGCCGACCACCGTGTAGGCCAGGCTGCGGCCTTCGTTGAGTTCCAGGATCTTCTCGACCGAGGTCGCGTAGCGCAGGTAGGTGCGGCGCGAGGACTTGAGCCAGTAGACGTTGCCGACCGTTCCCGGCGGCGGGTCGCCGTCCTTGTTCCGGTAGCCCGCTGCGCTCCAGGGCCCGAACTGCGGGTACTGGGTGGGGTCGGAGATGATCGCCCAGACGGTCTCTGGCGTGGCCTTGGCGGTCTGCTCCGCCTCGACCTGCAGCTTCTCCATAGCAGGCGCCCTTTCCGCAGCGGTCGGAATGCACCAAATAGGCTACAGCGCCGGGGGTGGCTTATGTAGCTAGCTCAATCCCGGTCGGCCGCGTAGGCGGCCAGAAGCCGGCTGACGATTTCCTGCAGCGCAACGCGATCTGCCCGCGGCAGCAAGTCGAGCAGCGCCAGGACGTCTGCGCTGAAGTCGGCCGCAGCCCGGGACACGATTGCCTGGCCTTCGTCGGTGAGGGCGACAAGTACGGCCCGCCCGTCGTCGGCCGACGGCAAGCGTGTCACCAGGCCGCGGCGCTCAGCCCGGTCGACCAGCCCGGTGACGCTGGACTTGTCCAGGCTAAGCAGCTTGGCCAGTTGGTTCATGGTCGGCTGCCGATCGCGTAGCACCCCGAGCAGCCGGGTCTGCGCCATCGACAGGTCATGTTCGGCTGCCCGTCGCTCGAGCGTGCCATGGATGACGAAAGCGAGCTGGGCCAGCCCGTCCACGATCGTGGTCTGCATGATCTTGAAGCTTAATTTGATTTAGTACGTGACACAAACTAATTTAGTACGTGACACCAACTAAATCAGGTAGGAGGCACGATGGCAAAGATGCATGCGGCGGTGGTCACGGCGTTCGGGGAACCGCCGCGCTATCAGCAGTTCGACTGTCCAGAGCCGGGTCGCCCCGGGGAGGAGCTCGTCGACGTCCTGGCCGTCGGCCTGCACCCGCGCGTTCGGACCGATGCGGCCGGAACGCACTACACCAGCACCGGCACGCTCCCGATGATCCCGGGCATCGACGCCGTCGGCCAGCGGCCGGACGGCACCCGGATTTACTTCGTGGCTGCCGACGATGTCATCGGCACAATGGCCGACAAGGCCATCGCGGATGTCCACCGGGCCATCGAATTGCCCGGCGATGCCGACATCGCCAAGGTCGCGGCGGCGATGAACCCGGCCATGTCGTCTTGGGTCGCGCTCCGGCGCCGGGTGCCGCTGATCCCGGGCCAGAGTGTCCTGGTCCTCGGCGCGACCGGCAATGCCGGCTCGATGGCCATCCAGATCGCTAAGCGCCTCGGCGCCGGACGCGTAGTCGGCGCTGGGCGCGACTCTGGCCGGCTATCCGCGCTGGCAGCGGCGGGTGCCGATGACACGGTCCAGTTGACCGGTGACACGCAGGCCACTGGCAACGCCCTCGCCGCCGCGGCCGCTGACGTGGACCTCGTCATCGACTACCTCTGGGGCCAGCCCGCGCAGCAAGCCATCATGGCCCTGCTCACCGCGCGCTCTGACCGCGGCCAGGCGCTGAACTGGATCCAGATCGGAGCTCAGGCCGGCCCGGCGATCGAACTGCCGTCGGTCGCCCTGCGCTCGGCCAACTTCCGTCTCCAGGGCGTCGGTCAAGGCGCCGTTCCGGTCGCCGATTATCTAGCCGAGCTGCCGTCACTCGTGGCCGAGATCACCGCAGGCGCGATCCGCGTAACCCCGAGCACCGTGCCGCTGGCTGACGTAGCCGAAGCCTGGAGCCGCACCGACCCGCCCGGCGAGCGCACCGTGCTGCTGCCGTAGCCAGGGCACCGGCCGCACCGGCGAGCTACAACAGCGCTGACCCGAAGCTGTCACCAGGGCAATGGCGTCGGCCCGCCGCCGCTGTAGTCAGACGGCAGGGGCTCGTCGACAACGCCGACGGCGGCGGCTAGCAACGCATGCCGATCTAGCATCGACGCGACGGTGCCGGGACTGAGAATTCCTGACCGGCCGAGCGCCGCCAGGTCATCCCTGACCGCGTTCAGTACTTCCGCCATGCCCGCCAGCACCGTTACCGAGTCCGAAGGCCCCAACTGCCGGTCCTGGCCATAGACGATCTCCTCCCTGACCAGCCAGTCAGTGAGATCCTGTGAGCAACCAAGCCCGCCCTCGATCAGATCGGCCCAGCGACGGCCTATCTGACGCACTCCAACCCAGGACCGGTACCCGGTGAAGATCAGCTCCCATTGCCGGAGCACGAACTCCTCCCAGCCAAGCCGGTCTACATCACCAGGATCGCTGTCATACACGACACCACAATAAGACAGCGCCATTCCTGTGACCCGCATCAATTGCGCCGCGATTCAGCGAAACTCCCTGATCAATGATGCCAAAACGTAACACCAGCCACGGGCAGATGCCGCTTTATCATGGCCTCAGGCGCAGGCAACCACCCCCATGCTCGTGACGGGAGAGTCATGTCTGATTGGCTACGGCGGTCGGCCGGTGCGGTTACCACAGTCGGAATGGTGCTCGGTACCTGGCTCTCCAGCCCGGCATCGACCGCGCAGGCGACGGCGGGCAAATCGCCTGCCAGTGATCAAGCACCGCTCGTCGAGTGGGCGGGCTACGCCGGAAACGCCCAGCACACAGCCGTGGCTCTCACGCCAGCTCAGCCGTTCACGAAGATCCGCTGGAAGACCAAGGTCGATCTGGACCACTTTGCGCAGCATGCCGTAGTGACCGTCCACTATGGCTCACCTATGATCACCGCCGCTAACACGGTGCTGGTTCCTACTCACGAAAGCGGCACGGGCGGGTACCGAGTCATCGCCTACTCAGGAACAAATGGTGCGCGGCGCTGGTCGCTTGACACGGACTGGACGCCCTCCCCGCTGGACAGCAACGGACGCGCTTTCGGGCCGCCGCTGCCTGCCGTCTTGACCCCGAACGCGAGCCTGGCGGTAGCTGGTGCGGGCGGAACGGTGCTGATGCGCAGTCACTCCAACCTGACCGGCGGTTCGGTTCAGCGGCGAGTGTTCTACGGAGCGGCTCAGTGGAAGGCGCACCAGTCCACGTACGACAAGAACGTCCAGGTAACGACGCCGCTGACTGCGGGACCTGATGGGTCGGTGTACTTCGGGTTCACCGTGACCGGCGCGACTCCGGCGCACCTGACCAGCGGCATCGCCAGGATCGCCGCCAATGGTCAGGCGACCTGGATCTCCGCCCCGGCCGCCGCTGGCAACAAGACCATTACCAACGTCGCCTTCAGTTGCGCCCCGGCCCTGTCGCCGGATGGCAAGACCGTCTACATCACCGTGACCAGCCCCAAGCTCGGCATCCTGGTGGGGCTCAACGCCACCACGCTCAAGCCCAAGTACCACGTCGAACTGAAGGACCCGACCAGCGGCCTGGCGGCGCTGATCTCCGCCAGTTCGTCCGCCTCACCGGCGGTCGGCCCGGACGGGGACGTGTATTACGGCGTCCTGGAGAACCCGTTCCCGGCGCACGACGATCGAGGCTGGCTGCTGCATTTCAACTCCACGCTGACGAAGACCAAGATCCCGGGGTCCTTCGGCTGGGACAACACCGTGTCGGTGATGCCCGCCAGCGCCGTGCCCGGTTACCACGGCAAATCGTCCTACCTGCTGGTGTCGAAGTACAACAACTACATCCACGTTGGCCCGCACGGAGACGGGCACAACGAGGTGGCCTTGCTCGACCCGACGGTCAGCCAAAAGGATCCGTACGCCAGCGTCCAGACCATGAAGCCGGTCGAGACCATCCTGTCGCCGATCCAGGTGCCGAAGGAACCGGCCGGAGCCCGGTACGAATGGTGCATCAACTCGGCCGTGGTCGACCCGGCCGACGACTCGGTGATCGTGAACAGCGAAGCCGGCATCGTCTACCGCTGGGACCTGGCCACCAACAAACTAGTCGAGAAGATGCACTTGAACGCCCCGCGTCCTGAGGCCTACACCCCCACGATCATCGGCCCGGACGGCACCGTTTACGCCATCAACAACGCCACCCTGTACGCCATCGGCCGCTGACCTCGGTGCCGGACCGGCCTCTGGCACCGAGGAAGAAAACGGACGCAAATCTTTCTAACCCAAAGTCTTTTGATATTGAGAAAGATTTGCGGGGGCCTACATCAAAGTTGCCCTCAGGCCGGTCGGGCCCGGGCTTCGGCTACTGTCCGCTCATGGGTTCGACAATGCGCGGTGGGTACGGACTGCCCGCGGCGGCGCCCTCGCTCGCCGGCCCGGCAATTAACGGGAAGAGAAAGCGTCAAATAACGCCTCAAAGGCTTCCGCTTAACGGAAACGCCTCATCACGCGCCACCCAAAGTAACTGCATCAGCCCGACCCGCTACACAGCGAAACCGACAGTGCGGGCGCACAGCGACTCCAGTCGGCCGGGCGCACCAAATTGTCGCAACTCGGGACTGCCTGCCCGGCCCGGTCGGGTGAATGTGCGTGGGCACGGGATCCCTGGTGAATGTGCTGATCCACCCGGAATGCCAGGTCCGGGACCGCCGCTTACGGAATCAGGAACGAGATCAGAGACCTGCGGCTTACTTCCATCCGAGCGCCAAGTCGCAAACAACCGCACCAACACGAGTGCACCGCCAAACAGCCGCGTCCCGCCGACAACCCCGGCCGCCCGACAGCCGAGCCGCAAACGGCCGGGAGCCGTCGCGGTCGGCGACGGCTCCCGGGCGGGCTGTTCGATCAGGCAGCGGCTGGGTGGGCGAGCTCGCGCTGTTCTGGCTGCTCGGCGGGCAAGCTTCCGGGTCGCGCGGGCGGTACGGCAGCAGAGCGGCCAGCAGCGCGAGGGCCGGCGCGATACCGAGCTCGATCAGCAGGCAGTGCTCGATCGCGACGGTGAACCCCTCGCGGCCGAGCACGGAGAAGAAGACCGTGCCGAGCACCGCGACGCCGACCGCACCCCCGAGCTGCTGCATGGCGTTGACGACACCGGAGGCTGAGCCAACCTCGGCGTCGGTCACCGCGGCCAGGATGAAGTCGAACAGCGGCGCCACGATCATGCCGGTGCCGATGCCGAGCACTAGCTGAGCCGGGATCAGGTCGACCGAGCTGGTGGCGAGGCCGTGGACCGAGATCGTGTGGTACACCCACCAGGCGCCGGCCGCGATCACGGCCGCCGCGATCTGCAAGGTGGTCCGGCCGATCCTGGGCACCAGGACCATCGTCGCCACGACCGCGCCGATGGCCGTGCCGGCCGCGAACGGCGCGAGCGTGAGGCCGGCGTGGATGGCCGAGAAGTGCTCGCCGAACTGCAGGAACAGGGTGAGCACGAGCAGAGTGCCGATCATGCCGGCGAAGAACACGGTGATGCAGGCCAGCCCCGCGCTGAACGCCCGGTGCCGCAGGACGCTGGTCTCGATCAGCATCGGCCGGCCGCGGCGGCCCTGACTGCGGCTCCAGATCACCAGCAGAGCGAACGCCACCGCGCTGGCGGCCATCATCGCGTAGGTCCAGGCCGGCCAGCCAGCCTGCCGACCCTGGATCAGCGGGTAGATCAGCAGGCCCATCGCGGCCGCCGCCAGGAGCGTGCCGGTCCAGTCCGCGCCGGCCGCGCCGGGCGCCTTGGACTCAGGCATCAGCCGGATCGCGCCGATCGCTGCGGCCAGCCCGAGCGGCAGGTTCACGAAGAAGATGAGCCGCCAGCCAGAGCCAAACGCGTTCAGGTCGACCAGGGCGCCGCCGATGATCGGGCCGAGCACCGCCGACAGCCCGATTACCGGGCCGAACACGCCAAACGCGCTCCCCTGGTCCTCGGGCGCGAAGACCTCGCGGACGATCCCGAGGCCTTGCGGGATCAGCAGGGCGGCGGTGAGGCCCTGGGCGAGCCTGCTGCCGATCAGCATGGCCGGGTTCACCGCGAACGCTGACAGCAGCGAAGTGACAACGAAACCGAACGCTCCGGCCACGAACATCCGCTTGCGGCCGTACCGGTCACCGAGCCGCGCGCCGGTGATCAGGCCGACCGCGAAGGCCAGGGCATAGCCGCCGATGATCCACTCAAGCGCCGTGGTGCTGGCCCGCAACTCGGTCCTGATAGTTGGCCCGGCGACGTTGACGATCGTTCCGTCCAGCAGGTCCATGCACTCGGCCGCGAGCACCAGGGCAAGGATCGCCCACTTGCGGGGGTGACTGGTGGTCGGTTGTCCCATGACGAGCTCCAGCTCCTTGATCTATGTTCTGATCAGCGTTCTTGATCAACGTTTTGATCTCCATTCCGAACGATGTTCGTTATTTATTTTCGAACACTGTTTTACACTGGCTGGCATGACGGTGTCAAGCCAAGAAGGTCCTGAGCGGGCTGCCGGGCTGCCGGAAGCGCCTCGGCGGGTGACCAGGCGGAAGACGGTGGGCCGACCGCCGAC
>DASYAT010000265.1:0-14749 GCA_036501205.1 Streptosporangiaceae bacterium
GCGGCTCAACCGGGTGCTGCGGGCCTGCATCGACCTCGGCGACGAGAACCCGATCGTTTCGGCCCACGACCTCGGCGCCGGCGGCGACTGCAACGCGCTGCCGGAGATCGTCTACCCGGCTGGCGCCCGCATTGAGCTGCGCGCGATCCCGGTCGGCGACGCCAGCCTGTCGGTGCTGGAGATCTGGGGCAACGAGTCCCAGGAGCGCAACGCGATCCTGATCAGGCCGGCCGACGTGGCCGTGATCGAGCGGATCGCCGCCAGGGAGAAGACCCCGCTGGCGGTGGTCGGCGAGGTCACCGGCGACGGCCAGCTGAGCCTGCACGACTCCGCCGACGGCAGCACCCCGGTGGATCTTCCATTGGAGCCGGTCCTGGGCAAAGTGGCGCCGAAGGACCTCGAACTGTCAACAGTGCCCGAGGTCCAGGCCCCCCTAAGCCTCGACGGCATCACGCTGGACGAGACCCTAGAACGGGTGCTGCGCCTGCCCTCGGTCGCATCCAAGAGCTACCTGACGCGCAAGGTCGACCGTTGCGTCACCGGGCACGTCGCCCAGCAGCAATGCGTCGGGCCGAACCAGCTTCCGCTGTCGGACTACGCGGCTTACGGCCAGAGCCTGTTCGGCCACTCGGGGGTCGCGCTCAGCCTGGGCGAGCAGCCGATCAAGGGCCTGGTCGACCCGGCCGCGATGGCCAGGATGGCGGTGGCCGAGGCACTGCTGAACCTGGCCGGCGCCAAGATCACCAGACTGCCCGACATCCGCTGCTCGGCCAACTGGATGTGGGCCGCCAAGCTACCGGGAGAAGGCGCCAGGCTCAGGCAAGCCGCGCTGGCAATGAGCGAGCTCATGATCACCTTGGGTATCGCGGTCGACGGCGGCAAGGACTCACTGTCGATGGCGGTGACCGGGATCGGCACCGAGACCGTCAAGGCACCCGGCCAGCTCGTCATCTCCGCCTACGCGCCGATGCCGGACGTGCGGGTCAAGGTGACCCCCGATCTCAAAACGCCGGGGAACGCACTGATCCTGATCGACCTGTCCGGTGGCCAGGCCCGGCTGGGCGGCTCGGCGCTGGCCCAGGTCTGGCAGCAACTCGGTGACCAGACCCCCGATGTCGAGGACGCAGAAGCCCTGGGCCAAGCTTTCACCGTAATACAAGAGCTCGTCGCGACGAGGCGAGTAGTTTCCGTGCACGACCGCAGCGACGGCGGCCTGATCACTGCGGCCGCCGAGATGGCGTTCGCCGGCAACACGGGCCTGGAGCTGGATCTGGACCTCGACCCGAGCCTGGTCCCGCTGGCGGCGCTGTTCGCCGAGGAGCTTGGGGTCGTACTCGAAACCGAAGACGCCGCCGCGACGCTCGCCGCCCTGCGCGCCGCCAGCGTCCCGGCCAAAGTGATCGGCCGGGTCGGCGCCCCCGGCGGCCAGGTCGTCGTGCGCCTGGGCGGCGACGTCGTGATCGACCGCCCGATGACCGACCTGCGCGCCGTCTGGGAGGACACCAGCACCAGGATCGACCGGCTGCAGGCCGACCCCGAGTCCGTCGACGAGGAGCATCGAGCCACCCGTGACCTGGTCACCGCGCCGGACTGGCAGCTGACGTACAGCCCGGTCGCCCAGAACCCGAACCCGAGCCCGGCCGCCCGCCCCCGCGTCGCCGTACTCCGCGACCAGGGCAGCAACGGCGACCGCGAGCTAGCCGCCGCCTTCCACGCGGCCGGTTTCGAGGCCTGGGACGTGACGATGACCGACCTGCTCGAGCACCGGATCTCACTCGATTACTTCCGCGGCCTCGCCTTCCCCGGCGGCTTCTCCTACGGCGACGTGCTCGACGCCGGCAAGGGCTGGGCCGGGATCATCCGCGGCCAGCTGGCCGGCCAGTTCCATGCGTTCTACCGCCGCCCCGACACGTTCTCGCTCGGGGTGTGCAACGGAGCCCAGCTGATGGCCCTGCTCGGCTGGGCCCCGGACCCGGCCGTCCCTGGCGTTCGCCGGCCTCGCTTTATACGCAATCGCTCAGGCCGGTTCGAGTGCCGGCTGGCCACCGTAGAGGTCGCACCGAGCCCGTCGATCTTCCTGCGCGGCATGGCCGGGTCCCGGCTCGGCGTCTGGGTCGCCCACGGCGAAGGCCGCCTGCACCTGCCCGACGGCGCCGTCGACCCGGCCCTGGTGCCGCTTCGCTTCGCCGATCCCGACGGCAAGCCGACGGAGCGCTACCCGTTCAACCCGAACGGCAGCCCCGGCGGCGCCACCGCCCTGACCTCGCCTGATGGCCGGCACCTGGCGATGATGCCGCACCCGGAGCGGATGGCGAACCAGCTCTGGCAGTGGCCCTGGCTGCCGCCCGACTGGCGCGACCTGCCGGCCAGCCCGTGGCTGAGGATGTTCCAAAATGCTTACGACTGGTGCGAGTCAGCATCCTTTGAAGACCGAGAAATTCTTTGACTAGGAAGAAAGCTTCGCGCGGGATTTCCTCGCCGGCGCCGCAGGCTATCGCCGTGCTGGCCTCGGGCACCGGGTCGATCCTCGGGTCGATCATCGAGCACGGCCCGCCGGTCGCCCTCGTGGTAACCGACCGGCCCTGCGCCGCCCTGGATGTTGCCGCCGCAGCGAGCATCCCGGCTGTCGCGATCTGCCGGCGCGACTTCGGCTACCGGGCCGGGATCGGTGAAGCCTGGGATCGCCGCGGCTTCACCTGCGCGGTCAGCGACGCCCTCGACGCCCGCAGCATCACCCTCGTGGCGATGGCCGGCTTCTTCACGATCTTTCACGAAGTGATCTTCGAGCGCTACGCCAACCGCATGCTCAACACGCACCCGGCCCTCCTCCCGGCGTTCAAAGGCGCGCATGCGGTCCAGGACACCCTGGCCGCCGGGGTCCCGGTCACCGGCCCGACCATCCACGTCGCCACCGAGGTACTCGACGACGAGCGTCACATCATCGCGCAATCAGCCACCGTGCCGGTGCTGGCCGGTGACGACGTGGACACGCTGTGGGAGCGGGTCAAGGCCGAAGAGCGCCGTCTTTACCCTCAGGTACTCTGGGATCTCGTCAACGGCAAAATCGATCTTGAACTGTGATGTGGAAGTATCGAGGGGAGCCGAGGAGCGCAGCATGACGTTGACGACCATCGAAGCCCCCGGATTCCGGTTGTTCCGCCGGGGCAAAGTTCGCGACACGTTCGAGCTGCCGGACGGCACGCTGCTGATGGTGGCCAGCGATCGCATCTCCGCGTTCGACGTAGTGCTGCCGACCGCGATTCCCGGCAAGGGCGCGGTGCTGACCCAGATGTCCCGATGGTGGTTCGCCCAGACCGCCGATCTCGTGCCGAATCACTTGCTCGACGACCCCGGTGCCGAGGTCACCGCCCGGCTGGACTGGCCGGCACTGGGACCCCGCTCGATGCGCGTGGTGCGGGCCGAGCGGATCGATGTGGAATGCGTGGTTCGCGGCTACCTGGCCGGGAGTGGCTGGGCCGAGTACAAGGCGAAGGGCACGCTGGCCGATGAGCCGCTGCCGCCCGGCCTGCTGGAGTCCGCGCGGCTGCCGGAGCCCAGGTTCACCCCGGCGGTCAAGAACGACTCAGGCCACGACGAGAACATCAGCCGGGCTCAGCTCGCGAACCTGATCGGCTCTGAGCTGGCGGCTGACCTGGAACGCGCCTCGCTGGCCCTGTTCGGCTTCGCCGCCGGCCACTGCCAGCGCACGGGGATGATCCTGGTGGACACCAAGTTCGAGTTCGGCTTCTCAGGCGGCCGGCTCACGCTGATCGACGAGGCGCTGACCCCGGATTCATCGAGATTCGCCGACGCCAGCCAGTGGCGCGAGGGGCGTTCAATGCCGTCTTTTGACAAGCAGCCGGTGCGGGACTGGCTGGCCAGCCAGCCCTGGGACCGGACGGCGCCAGGGCCTCCGCTGCCGGCCGACGTCGCGGGTGCGACCAGCGATCGCTACGCAGAAGCGGCCCGCCGCATCTGCGGGCTGGAGCTGTAATGTGCGGCGTCTTCGGGGTCTACGCCGACGGCGAGGATGTCGCCAACCTCACCTACTTCGGCCTGTACGCGCTGCAGCATCGCGGCCAGGAGTCGGCCGGCATCGGGGTGAGCGACGGCCGGCGGATCAGCGACCACAAGGACATGGGCCTGGTTTCCCAGGTCTTCGACTCCGATTCGCTCGCCGACCTGCACGGGCACATCGCGCTCGGGCATACCCGCTACTCGACCACCGGCGGCGCGAAGCTGCCCAACGCCCAGCCGATGCGGTTCGATCACCCGCAGGTGGGCTCGTTCCTGCTTGCCCACAACGGCAACCTCACCAATATCGAGCCGGTGCGCGACCGGCTGGAGGCCGGCGGCGTCAGCTTCGCGTCTTCATCGGACACCGAGATCATCGGGCAGTTGCTGATCAGGACCCCGGGCGAGACCCTCGACGCCGTGCTGGCCGCTGCGCTCCCCCAAGTCGACGGCGCTTATTGCCTGATCCTCATGAGCCGGGACGAGCTGGTCGCGGCCCGTGATCCGCTCGGCATCCGCCCGCTGTGCCTGGGACGGCTCGCTGACCATGAGACGGCCGGCGGCGACGGCAGCATCCTGGCCAGCGAGACGTGCGCGCTGGACGTCGTCGGAGCGGAGTTCGTCAGGGAAATCGAGCCGGGCGAGATCGTCTCGATCAACGCCGGCGGTGTCCGCAGCAGCAGGCTAGCCAGCATCAATCTCAGCAGCCCGGCCGGGCAGCGGGCGATGTGCTCGTTTGAGTTCATCTACTTCGCCCGGCCAGACTCGGTGCTGATGGGCCAGTCGCTCTATGAGTCCCGCCGCGCGATGGGCCGCGAACTCGCCCGCGAATCCCCCGCCGACGGCGACATCGTGATCACGCTCCCGGACTCGGGAACGCCCGCGGCCGTCGGCTTCGCCGAGGCGGCCGGAATCCCGTTCGTCGAGGGCATGATCAAGTCCCGCTACATCACCAGGACGTTCATCCAGCCGACTCAGCGGCTGCGCGAGTCCGGGACCCGGCTCAAGTTCAACCCGATGCGGCACGTCCTGGCCGGCAAGCGGGTCGTGCTGGTCGACGACTCGATCGTGCGGGGCACGACGACCCGCCGCATCGTCGAGGAACTGCGCCGGGCCGGGGCCGCCGAGCTCCACCTGCGGATCGCTTCGCCGCCGATCATGTGGCCCTGTTTCATGGGCATCGACATGGCCACCAGAAGCGAGCTGATCGCGGCCCACCACACCGAGGACGAGATCGGGCAGATCGTCGGAGCGGACTCGCTGCACTACCTGTCGCTGCCCGGCCTGCGCCGCGCCATGGGCCGCCCCGACGGCGAGGGGTTCTGCTTCGCCTGCTTCACCGGCGAGTACCCAGTCGAGGTCACGGACCGCCGGCTCTAGCGCGGGACGTCTTTTACCTTCCTGGGCACTTACCCGGACTTGCGGCCAAAGGACAGATAATTTCGATCTAAGTCCGGATCCGTAGTCCGTGTCGCGAAGGGGATTTGCTTGCCTATCGCCAGCTTCGGCGCTGCCGTGCTTGCCGTCTCCGGCCTGCTATTCGCCCAGCCCGCCGCCGGGGTCACGCTCACCCGGGTGAGCACCGACCCGTTCACCAACGCCAGCACCCAGCACGCCACCGAAGTCGAACCGGACATCTACTCATTCGGCGGCACGATCGTCGGCGCCTACCAGGCGGGCCGGTCCAAGATCGCCGGCTCCTCCGATCTGGGCTGGGCCACCTCTTCTGACCACGGCGCGACCTGGCGGCACGGCATGCTCCCCGGGATCACGAAACAGAAGGGCGGAAAGTTCCTGACCGTCTCCGATCCGAGCGTCGTCGTCGACGCCAAGTTCAGGACCTGGATGATCAGCGGCCTGGATGTGGTCAAGAACGCCAACGGCGCCGGTGTTTCCGTGAGCCGGTCGGCCGATGGCCTGCACTGGATCAAGCCGGTCATGGCTATCGGGGTTCCGAAGGACAGCTACGACAAGGACTGGATCACCTGCGACAACCACGCCGCCAGCCCGCACTACGGGAACTGCTACATCGAGGCCGATATCGACTCGAAATCCGACACCGTAGTGATGAGCACCTCCAGTGACGGCGGCGCCATCTGGTCCGCCCAGAAGACACCGGCCGGAAGCACACTCGGGCTCGGCGGGCAGCCCCTGGTTCAGCCGGACGGCAAGGTGATCGTTCCTTACCTGTCGGTCAGAGGCTCGATCGCAGCGTTCTCCTCCGCCAACGGCGGGCGCACCTGGAGCAAGTCGGCGACGATCTCGGTGCTCCGGAACCACTTTGTGGCCGGTGATATGCGCGACGGCGAAGGCCTGCCCTCCGCCGAGCTGGATGCCTCGGGCCGGGTCTACGTCGTCTGGCAGGACTGCCGTTTCCGCAAGCATTGTTCCGCCAACGACATCGTCCTGAGCACCTCGGCCAACGGCACGACCTGGTCCAAGGTCAAGCGCATCCCGATCGACCCGGTCACCAGCGGCGTCGATCACTTCATCCCGGGCATTGGCGTCGACGGCGCCAGTTCGGGCAAGGCAGCCAGGCTGGCGGTGTACTACTACTTCCTGCCGAAGGCCAAGTGCACGGTTGCCACCTGCAGGCTCGAGGTGGGCTACATCTCCTCCATCAACGGCGGCCGGACCTGGAGCAAGCCGACCACCGTCGCCGGACCGATGAAGGTCACTCAGCTCGCCAACACCGACCAGGGCCGGATGGTCGGTGACTACATCTCCTGCTCCGTCGCCGGCCGCCGGGCGTTCGCGCTGTTCGCCGTCGGCAAGCCGGCCGCCGCCGGCCGAGCGTTCAATGAGGCCATGTACACCGCGGGCGGACTGCAGATCAAGGGCGGGAGCGCCAGGGCCGTCACCGGACCGATCCGCCCGGGACGCCCTGCTACGCCGGAGTTGTCTGCTACGGTCAGCTTGAAATAACCGGAGCGCAATACCACCGATAGCGCATCTCACAGGCCCTAGTTGGCCTGGCCGGCTGGGAGTCTGCCCGATGGCATTACGGCTTCGCAAGCGTGAGCTGTCGCTTGTCCTGTGCGGTTTCGCCGCGTCTTTCGGCATCACGCTGTCGGCGCTGGCCGTGGTCAGGCATCAGGCGGCAAGCGAGTCCGGGCAACTCGGAACGGGCCAGGTCCAGACTCACCCCGGCACGCCCGCTTTCCTCGGCCCCGCGGCGCTCGACAACCAGTGGGTGAGCTACTCGGACCGCTCTACCTGCGCGGACCGAGCCGGCGGCGACGGTGTCTCGGCGGTCAGGCTCAGCTCGTCGCAGATCGCCTGGTTCTTCTCCGACAGCTCCCTCGGGCCGGCCGGCCCGGACATCGGCCTGTCGCAGGAGAGCGGTTTCGTGCACAACCTGGTCGTCATGCAGACCATGACCCGAGGCCAGAACAGGCTGGTCACTGCAACTGGTGGCGGCGCCTGCACCGAGCCTGACCAGCCGAGTCACGCGCTCCCAGTGGTGTCGTCGGCGAACGCCGGCGGCGGGCCGCACGAGCGGTACTGGGGCGGCGACGGACTGCAGGTCGGCGCCGACGTCCTGCACTTCTACACCGGATACCGGCCGGGCGCCTTTATCCCGGTCTCCACGGTGATCGCCGACTTCCCGATCGGGCAACTGGCCAGCGCGGGAAGCGGTCCGGGCTACGGAGCGGTGCTCCAGCCGCGCATCACTTACCTGCCGAACTACGTTCCGCAGCCGGGCGGCACGCCGATCGTCTGGGGCGCCGCGCTGCTGCAGCGGGGCGGGACCGTCTACATCTATGGCTGGCAGAGCCCGCGCAAGGACTCTTCTGTTCACAATGGCTACCTGGCCAAGGCGCCGGTCTCGGGGCTCGCCGACGTCACGGCCTGGCGGTATTACGCAGGCGACGGCCGGTGGGCGGCGAACCAGGCCAGCGCGCGGCCGATCGTCGCCGGCGTGAGCGGGAGCATCGACACCGCGTTCAGCGTGATCAGGGCGGCGGGCCGGTACTGGCTGATCGAGCACGCGGCCGCGCTCGGCAGCGCCGATATCGACGCCTACCCCGCCCGCCATCCCTGGGGTCCGTTCGAGTCGGCCGGCGGCATCGTGCTCTACCACGCGCCCGGCATCGGGCTCACCGCGGCCGACCGGTACCAGATCATGTATGAGGCCCGCGTCGAGCCGGCCCTGTCCACCAGGCAGACGATCGTGATCAGCTACAACGTGAACACGCTGGCGGTGACGGCCGGCTGCGTGCCGCTGTCGGACTACACCAACGCAGTGGTCCAGCCGCGATTCATCGGCGTTCCCCGGTCGGCGTTCCAGGCCGGGCCCGGCCTGAACAAGACGGTGATCGCCGGACCCCCGGTCTACTCGATGGGCAAGACCGATCCGCTGTGGTTCGATAGCTGGAGTTATCCCGGCGGCTGCCCGCCGCTGTCAGCCCCGCGCGGATTCTCGGTCCGGCACCGGGCGCATTCCGTCCTGATCCGCTGGCATTCGCTGGGCGCAGGCATGCGCTACCAGGTCTACCTGCGCGCCCCCGGCGGGCGGTTCGCCCTCGTGCACACCGCCCGATCCGCCTCGGTCACGCTGGCTGGCCTGACCCGCGGCCGCCAGTACCAGGCCCAGATCATCGGTGAGAACTTCCGGCACCGGCCAGGCCCGGCCGCCATTCTGACCTTTACCGCCGGCTGACCTTCACCGCTCGCTAGGGGTTAGTTTCGCGGAGCACCGTCCAGGTGCGGCCGTTCCAGCGCTCGGTCAGCTGCACGTTGGCTTCCGCCCCCACGGCCAGGCAAAACGCCGGCGTCGCGCACGACACCGAAGCCAGGTCGTTAGCGTCAGGGGCGGGCTTGGTGAGCTTCCAGGACTTTCCGTTCCACACCAGCGCGGCTTCGCTGCCCAGGTCAGGTTCATCGTCGCCGACGGCAACGCAGCTGGTGGCGCTGGAGCACGATATCGAGGCTGGGCCGTTGATGCCTTCCGGATCCTCGGGACCAGTCCCGCCGGGCATGGCGATGACTCGCCAGTTGCCGCCGCTGAGCCTGAGCGCCAGGTTGTGGCCGGCCTTGCTGGCGTCGATGTAGTTCCCGACCGCCATGCACGCACCCGGGCGGACGCAGGAGATCGAGGTCAGGATGCTGTCAGTTCCCGGCGCCGGCGCGGCATGAAGCTGCCAGCGATGACCATTCCAGACGTTGACGAACGTCTTGGCGGGAACGCCCTCAAAGGAGTTCGAGTAGGTGCCCACCGCTACGCAGAACGACGCGCTCGGGCACGACACGGCGACCAGGTCCGAGGTGGCGGCACCGTGGGGGACCGATACAGCCAGGTGACGCCATTTCGAGCCCTGCCAGACGTCAATCCCGCTCACCGGGCCGGTCGCGGCGCAGAACCGGGTACTCCCGCAGGACACGACCGGCCCTCCGCCGAGATTGCCGGCGCCCGCGGACACCTTCCAGGTCGAGCCGTTCCAGGTGAGCGCGCCCTTGGAGCCGACCGCCAGGCAGAACGATTTGCTCGGGCACGAAGCACTCGCCAGGTCGCCGAGCCGGCGCGGCGGGCTCACCAGCCGCCAGGCCTTGCCTTGCCACGACTGCGCCAGCGTGGCGGACTCATCCGAGGAGTTCAGATAGCCGCCGACCGCCAGGCAGTCCGCGCTGGTCACGCAGGAGACACCAGCCAGCACGTCGGACTTGTTCTCCTGGATAACCTGCCATTTGCTGCCGTCCCACGCGGCGACCGAGTTCCCGAAAGAGGTGAAATCGCCCAGCGGCGCCCCAACGGCCAGGCAACTGGCGGAGCGGGCACAGGAGACGCTGAACAGCGGCGAAAGCTGGCCGGCCTTGTCGGGGATGGACAGCTTCTTAAGGCTGGTGCCGCCGGTCCAGGCATACGCGATCGGACCGGTTTCAAGCCCGTTCCCGCCCGTCAGGATGCAACTGGACGCCGAAGCGCACGACACCCCGGTCAGGGTCGGCCGGAAGTTCGCCGCCCCGCGGGGCGGGATCAGGTCTCGCCACGTACTGCCATTCCAGATCTTCGCGCCCGGCCCGGTGCCGGTGGCCAGGCACAGGTTCGCCTTCGGGCAGGTAACCCCCGCGAATTCCGCGATGTTGTCCGGCACCGCCTGCAGCGTCCAGGTGCTGCCGTTGAACGTCTCGGCCAGGGCGAACACATGGGAGTGGGCCCGGTAACTCCCGACGGCCAGGCAATACGTCTGGCCCGAGCACGACACGCCGTTGAAGGTGATCGTGTTCGTTCCGGCCGGATGGACCGGCGTCAGCGCCGCCCATGAGGTGCCGTTCCACAACTCGGCGATCGCATTGGTTCGGGGGTCGGCCGGATCCGAGCCGCCGACGGCGATGCAGTACCGGGCGGTGACGCAGGTTAGACCATGCGCATGCGTGAACGTCGCCCCGGCCATGGCCGGCATTGCCCGCCAGGTGGTGCCATTCCACTGGTCGCCGAAGGCGACGCCGCCCGTGCTTCCGGCGATTTCGGTGTTGCCGATAGCGATGCAGCTTGCCGCGGACAGGCACGTGACCGCGCTGAGCACCGCGTCTTGGGCCGGCCGGCGCGAACCCAGCGGCCCCGGCCACCAGGCTGCCGACTCCGAAGGCCGTAGCCGAAACCAGCGCGGTGACCGTCCCCAAGCGCAGCCCCAGCCGCGCGACCGCCGACCTGCCCATACCGCATCCCTTCGCGAGCCGACCATTACCCGCGTACTAGACGCGCCATTCCCGCGACCGGTTGACACCTTTTCTCCGCAAACCGGCCGGCTTAGCGGATGGTGTTACCAGCATCCTCGACGGCACCAGGAAGGCGCGCGCACTAGGCTGGTTGCGGACGGTTTGCTTCCTGATTGGATGGCGTGGATCCTGATTCGAGCCCGGCCGCCCGGGCGCTGCTGACCTTGGAGCTGATCCAGAACAGCCCAGGGATCACCACGGACCGGATCGCCGACAAGCTCGGCGTCTCCGACCGGGCCGTTCGCCGCTATGTCGGCATCCTGCGGGAGGCGGACATCCCGATCGAGTCGGTCAGGGGGCCGTACGGCGGCTACCACGTCGGCCGCGGCCTGCGGCTCGCGCCGCTGATGTTCACCGCGGCCGAGGCCCTCGGCCTGGTGATGGCGGTGCTCGACGGGCATCACGACGCCAGCGAGGGCCCCGTCGGCAGCGCGCTCGGCAAGATGCTGCGAGCCTTGCCGGCCTCCATCGCGGCCCAGGCGGACGCCGTCCGCCGCACGACTGCGCCCGCGCCCGACCGCTCGGCCGTCCGGCCGGACCCGCAGACGACGACGCATCTGGTGCAGGCCTGCTCCCAGCACCGCCTGGTCCGCCTTGCCTACCGCACCGAGAAAGGCTCGGAGCTCCTCATCGAAGCCGAGCCCTGGGCCGTCGTGGTGCGGCACGGCCGGTGGTACCTGCTGTGCCGGTCAGTCGGCGCGGACGCCAAGCGCACCTACCGGATCGACCGGATCCAGCGGGTAGAGCTACTTGACGCGACCTTCACCCCGCCGGCCGACCTGGACCCGGTCGCCGCGCTCGAGGAAAACCTCGGCGCCGGCTGGGATCACGTGATCGAGGTGATCATCGACGCCCCCGCCGAGATCGTGGCGCGCTGCCTGCCGCGCACTACCGGCAAGCTCGAATCGATCGACGGCCAGACCACTCGGCTCACCGGCAGCACCAGCAACGTCAGCTGGTACGCCCTGCAGCTCGCCGCGATTCCGGCGGCCTACCGGATCCTGGCATGCCCCGACCTCCAGCAGGCGGCGCGCGATCTCGGCCAGCGGCTTCTCGGCGCCTGCCCGGATTAGCCGCGTTATCCGCCTACCCGCGCAAGGTAAGCAGGCCGCGGTTGAACGCCTCGGCGACGGCGGCCGCCCGGTCGCTCACGCCGAGCTTGGCGTAGATGTGCAGCAGGTGGGTCTTGACCGTAGCCTCGCTGATGAACAGCTTGGCGGCCGCCTCCCGGTTGGTGCTGCCGGCCGCGATCAGCTCGATAACCTCGACCTCTCGGTGGCTGAGCGTCTCGGGCTCAGGGACGCGGACGCGGTTCATCAGCTGGGCCGCCACCGACGGTGACAATACGGCCTGGCCTCGCGCCGCCGCCTGCACCGCCCGCAGCAGTTCGGCCCGCGGTGCGTCCTTCAGCAGGTAGCCGGTGGCCCCGGCCGCGATCGCCGACTGGACCAGGGAATCGGTGTCATAGGTGGTGAGCACGAGCACCCGGGCCGGGATCCGCTGCCTGGCCAGCTCCCCGATGGCGGTCACCCCGTCCATGCCGGGCATTCGCAGATCCATCAAGATCACATCCGGCTGGAGAACCTGGGCCAGCCGGACGGCCTCGGCGCCGTCCCCGGCCTCACCGACTACATCGAATTCAGGATCGGGGCTGAACATCCCGCTGAGCCCGTCCCTGACCACCGGATGGTCATCGACGATCATCAGCTTGATCGGCGGGTTCACGCTTTCACCTCGGAGCGGTCGGCTGGCAGGCGGGCCGAGATCGCGGTGCCGGCACCTGGCTCGGACTCGATCAGCAGCAAGCCGGCCTGCTCCTGCACCCGCTGCCGCATGGCGATCAGTCCGAAACCGCTGTCCGGCGCCGCGGTCGGGTCGAATCCGCGGCCGTCGTCCCGGACGTCCAGGGCCACCTCTCCCGGCAGGTAGGACAGCGTCAGGCCGACCCGGCTCGCGCGCGCATGCTTGGCCACGTTGGCCAGTGCTTCCTGGGCCGTACGCAGCAGCACGAACTCCGCCTGCTGAGCCAACGGCTGGGCGATCCCCGTCGTCGTCACCTGAACAGGGATCCCGTGCAAGCTCGACCAGCGTTCGCCGACCGCGGCCAGCGCGTCGCCGAGCCCGGCCTTCTCCAGCGACTCGGGACGCAACGCGTCGACCGAGCGCCTGGCCTCGGTCAGGCTCTCTCTGGCCAGGTCGGTCGCTACCCGCACGTGCCTGCGCCATCCGGCGTGCTGGCGGTCAACCAGCTCGGCGGCTTGCAACTGGGTGATGATCCCGGCCAGTCCCTGCGCCAGCGTGTCGTGGATCTCCCTGGCAATGCGATGCCGCTCGTCGAGCACCCCGGCCTCCCGCGCCTGCGTCAGCAACTGGTTGTGCAGTCCCTTGTTCTCCGCCAGCGCGGTTTCCAGCTTGCGGTTAGCCTCGCTCAGTTCCTCGACCGCCTGCTTGCGCCGCTCGGTCTGCAGCCCGCTGTTCCAGCTGTAGTAGGTAAAGACGCACCCGCCCACGATGTTGACCGCCGCGACCGCGATGAAGATAAGCACCCCGGCGGAACTGGATTTGGCCACCGCGTAGGTCTGCGAAATGGCTGACATGAAGCAGGACAGGCCGACCCCGATCAGCCGGGCCGGCCACGGCAGCAGCCTGATTGAGTAGTAGTACGCGGTCAGCGTGAAGAACCCGTACCAGGAGGCTCGAACGACCAGGACCATCATGATCACGATGAGCCCGGTCATGAACACGACCATCGCTGCCGGCCGGTCGTGCCAGGACGGATGCAGCGTGTACATCCAGAGGATCCAGGCCCCGGCGAGCGCGCTCAGGCCCAGGTTGATGAACATGGTGCCCGGGATCGCCTGCTGCAAGACCAGGGTCAGCAACGCGCAGAACGTCAGCATGAAGTACGGCAAGACCGAGACCGCACCTGGCGGCGGCCAGCGCGCCTCCCGCGCCGGCGGCCCGGGATCGGATGACGACGCCGGGCTCAGCAGCCCTCCCGCCGGCTGCCCGGAAACGAAATCCGCCTCCGGGCTCATCAGACCGCCCATCTGACCTCCGATTGTGAATTTACTCCCAGCGGATCCACTTGGCGGCGCCCAATCTGAGCACAATCGCATAGCCCGCCGGGGTGGCGAGCGGCAGCGCCGGCGGCCAGTGCCCGACAGCCGCGCTGGCGATCGCCTCGCAACTCAGCCGACCAGTCCCCGGAATCAACCGATTGGTGGATGCTGGTCCCATGACCGCCACCGCCGCCGACTACGCGTGGTTCGAGACCAGGCTCGACCACTTCGCGCAGGCCTACTGCCTGACGCTCGCCCGCGGCCTCGAGCCGCGCGAATTCCTGACCAGAATCGGCGCCAGGCCATTGGAGCCGCTGGCCGGGCTCGACGCCCTCTACGAGCCGAGCATGGATGCCTGGGATGAGAACGGCGGCACGGAAACGCTAATGGCTGCCACCACCGTGACCGGCGACAACGGCCCGTGGACGCTGGGAGTCGAGATCAACGGCTACCTGGGCGTCACCCCGGAGCTAGTCGCTCCGGTCTCGGCCGGCACGATGATCGTCTCCCATTTCAGTAACGTCAACGCGGACAGCATCTTCTACTGGATCGAAGACGGCGTTATCCGGCTGGAATTCGACCCGCTCCTCGGTCCGGCCTACCGCGAGGGCAGCACCCCAGACGCGGTCACCGACCTGATGCAGGCAGTCGGCTTCGACCTGACCGAGGACGGCGACAACACCGAAGACTGCACCACCGCCGCGCTGGCCCTAGCCGAACGCCTGACGGGCGTCCGCCTAACCCCCGAACTCCTGGAGCAAGCCACCTACACCTGCGGAATGGTCCAAATCCCGACTGGCTAAGTCCCCAGCCCTAGCAGCACCGCCGACACCCCGCGGTCAGCGGGGGTGGTGTTGCAACTGGGACGCAAGGTGTGGTTGCGATAACGCACCCCGGCGACCCGACCGGATGAATATGCGCATTCACACCCCGGATTCCTGATGAATATGCGC
>DASYAT010000266.1:0-18376 GCA_036501205.1 Streptosporangiaceae bacterium
ACGCCGTTCTGCTCGGTGCGGTAGCGGCAGCGCTCGGCACTGCCCGTCAGCGAGTATTCGCCGCCCGGATGAGCACTAAGTTAGCTAACACCGCCCGCACTGTCAGCGACCCACGTGATAGCTGAGTTCGCCGGCTGCGGCTAGGGCTTCGGTCAGCTTGACCGGTACTCCGGTGCCACCGTGTCCCTGGGTGGACAGCGAGCCGCAGGCAGCCGCCAGGCCGACCGACTCGCGCAGGCTGCAGCCCCGCAGCGCGGCGACCAGGAAGCCCGCGTTGAAATTGTCGCCCGCACCGGTCGAGTCGACGGGAACCTGGGCGAGTGCGCTGACCTGCTCGATCCGCTCACCCCGGCAGGCCAGGGCGCCGTCCGCGCCGAGCTTGATCGCGACCGTGCCACCGCTGCGTGAAGCCAGCTGGCGGGCAGCGGCGACTGGCTCGTCCTGGCCGCTGATGAGCCTGGCCTCCCCGAGATTTGGCAGGAACACGTCGGTGACCGGCAGCGTCTTGGCCAGGTTGCCCTGCCACTGTTCCGACGGATCCCAGTTCGGGTCGATCGAGGTCGTTGCTCCGGCCGCGCGGGCCCGGCCGAATAGCTCGGGGAGTCCGTCCCACAGGCCGGGCAGCAGGAAATAGCCGCCGACGTGCACGTGCCGGCAAACCCGCAGCAGGTCGTCGGGCACCACCGAGCAGTCGAGTTGCCCCAGCGAGGTCTGGCTGGTCAGGATCGCCCGGTCCCGTCCGCGCTGGACGACGACGGTCAGCGAGGTCGGCACCTCAGGAAGCATCTTCACGCGGCACTCCACGCCAATCGCGGTCAGCTCGGCGACCAGCGCCCGGCCGATCCAGTCATCGCCGACGCAGCCGGCCAGCGCGACCTTGGCGCCGAGCCGGCTGGCGGCGACCGCCGTGATGGTGGCCGAGCCGCCCAGCACCAGCAGGCCCTGGTCAACGATCTGCTCGCGCTGGCCGAAGGCGTCGCCTAGCTCGCCGGCCGTCACCATCACGTCCGGGTTAATGTCACCGATCACCAGCAGATCGATAGCGGGCACGGCCTCTCCTTGCGGTCGAGCAGGCGGCCCGCCGTGGCGGGACGGGCCTGGGGAAGCCCACGCGCAAGACCTGCGCAAAGCTTTCTAAGTAAAGTAATTTAACTAACTCTAGCGAGCTTGCAGGTGCCTTATTCAAGGCCGAAGGTGGCGGCCGCGAATATCCGCACGGCCGCCACCTTGCTGGGCAGAACCTGGGCTAGCCGAGCTGGCCGGGATAGACGTTCCAGCCGGCCGAGAAGCCCGAGCCGTGCACGCCGCCGGTCCAGTTGCCTGAGCCGTCGGCGAACTCGACGTAGCTGTCACCGGTGCTCTGGTTGTACGCGAACAGGTCGGCCACGCCGTCGCCGTTCAGGTTGGCCGGGTAGAAGGTCCAGCCGGTAGCGAACGCCGGGCCCTTGACGCTGGTCCAGCCGCCCGAGCCGTTGGCTAGCTCGACGTAGCTGGCGCCGCTGGTCGGGTTGTAGAGGAAGTAGTCGGTCAGGCCGTCACTGTTGAAGTTGCCCGGGTAGATGTTCCAGCCGGCCGAGAACCCTGAGCCGTGCACGCCGCCGGTCCAGCCGCCCGAGCCGTTCGCGAACTCGACGTAGCTGTCGCCGGTGGACTGGTTGTACGCGAACATGTCGGTCAGGCCGTCGCTGTTGAGGTTGCCTGGGTAGAAGGTCCACCCGGCGGCGAAGGCCGGGCCCTTCACGCCGGTCCAGCCGCCAGAACCGTTGGCCAGCTCGACATAGCTCGCGCCGCTCGTCGGGTTGTACAGGAAGAAGTCGGTCAGGCCATCGCTGTTGAAGTTGCCGGGGTAGATGGTCCAGCCGGCCGAGAAGACCGGTCCCTTGGCTGAGCCGGTCCAGCCGCCCGCGCCGTCCGCGAACTCGACGTAGCTGTCGCCGCTGGCCGGGTTGTAGAGGAACAGGTCGGCCCGGCCGTCGCCGTTGAGGTCACCGGGGTAGACGTTCCAGCCGGCGGCGAAGGCCGGGCCCTTCACGGCGGTCCAGCCACCCGAGCCGTTCGCCAGTTCGACGTAGCTCGCGCCGCTCGTCGGGTTGTACAGGAAGTAGTCGGTCAGGCCGTCGCCGTTGAAGTCACCCGGGTACACGTTCCACCCGGCCGAGAAGCTCGAACCTGGCACGGCAGTCCAGCCGCCGGCACCGTTCGCGAGTTCGACGTAGCTGCTGCCATTGGCCTGGTTGTACAAGAACAGGTCGGTCAGGGCCGAGCTGGCCGACGGTCCCCGGCATACGTAGTCGAAGTCGCGGCCAAGGATCGCCGGTGACTGGGTCGTGGTGTACTCATTCGCGTTGGTGGCACCCCACAGGTACTGGACCACCTGCTGCGGGCCGCCGGTGATGCCGCGGTTTCCGCACTGCCCCTGGGCCCAGGACAGCACCGATGACCAGTCATACGGCGTCTGCGAACTGGTGTTGGTGACGGTGACGAACGGGCCGCCGGACGGGTTGTAGGGGTCGGCGTTCCAGGCCGGGATGCCCGCAAACTGGGTGGTGTTCGAAGCGGTGATCCGGTTCCAGTCGTAGGAGTCTGAGTAGATGCCGACGGTCACGCCCTGGCTGTGCAGGTAGTCGACGGCACCCTGGATTACTCCCAGGTTGATCGCGGGCTTGCTCGGATCCCAGTCGTTGCACTGGGCGCCTTCCACGTCGAGCCACCACGTGGTGGTGCCATTGACGGCGAGCCCGCCGGCCGCGGCCTGCTGGTAGATCATCTGGGCCTGGTCCCAGCCGGCTGTGTGGCCGTCGGAGGCCGACGTCGAGTAAGAATTGCAATTGTTGTTGTCGTAAGGGACCGGGAACATGATCAGCTGAAGAGGCCGTCCAGGATTGTTCTGCGCGTACCACTGAGCCTGAGCTTGATAGCACGGGTTGTCGTCAGTCAGTCCGGCCCAGCCCCAGCCGTTGAGCTGGATGGCGTCAAAGCCCAGGTGAGCGGCGTTGGCTATGCCGGCCGGAGAGGCACCGGCCTCCCACGAGCTGCCGTTGCAACCGTGGCCGTTCATGTCGAATCCCCAGCTTCCGGTCGGCGGGGTGATCGACGCCTGCTTGTTGACCCCCCGGCGAGGCCGGTGCCCGGCGCCCGGCCTGACTGGCTTGACTAGCTTGACTGGCTTGGCCCTATGGCTGGTGCGGCAGGACCCCGGGCAGATCTGCCGGTGAGCGGGCGGCTTGGCCGCCGGGCTTGCCTGGCCAGCCAAGGCTGGCGCCGTCGTCGTTCTCGCCTGGGCGGTGCCGACCATTGCCAGGGCAATGGCGGCGGCACCGACCGCCGCGAGCGGCCGGCCAATCCTTACGCCGAACCTCATCATGATGCGTCCCTTTCCTGGCACTCGACGAAATGCGGAAAATGGCGCCCCGACATACGGCGGTAAGTACGGATGTCCGGTGACCATCTGTGAGTTAGCGTCAGCGGCGCGTGTGTATGATGTCTGGATTCCTTCTGGATCCTCGACGCCGGGGGCTGCGGTGTGCGCAGAATTCCGCGAGCTCAGGATTCAGGTGCTCGGGCCGGTCTCCGCCTGGCTTGGCGATCAAGCACTTGGCCTCGGGCCGGCCCGCCAGCGGGCGCTGCTGGCACTGCTCGCCTTCCGTCCTGGCCGCCCCGTCTCACGTGATGAGATCATCGACGCGGTCTGGGGTCATTCGCCGCCCGCCAGCGCGGCCAACGGCGTGCACACGTACGTCAAGGGACTGCGCCGCGTGCTGGAGCCCGACCGGCCGCGCCGATCGGCCGACGGGATCCTCACCTCGGTTACCGGCGGTTACCTGCTGCGGCTCAAGCCTGAGCTACTCGACGCGGTCGCCGCAGAACAGCTGATCAGCCAGGCGAGCCGGCTGAAGGTGGCGGGCGACCTGCCATTGGCCGTGCGCTCGCTCGACTCCGCGCTGGCGTTGTGGCAAGCCGTACCGCTGCTCGGTATTCCCGGTCCGTGGGCGCAGACCGAGCGGATCAGGCTGACCGAGCTGCGCTTGACCGCGATCGAGGAACGGGGTGACGTGCTGCTGGCCGCCGGTCAGCACGCCGAAGCGGCGGTCGAGCTGGCGAGCCTGGTGCGGGAGCATCCGCTGCGGGAGCGGCTGCGGGCCCAGCTGATGACCGCGCTCTACAGGTGCGGGCGCCAGGCAGACGCCCTGGCCGTCTTCACGCAGACCCGTGAGATCCTCGTCGACGAACTCGGAGTTGAGCCTGGTCCTGGGCTGCAGCAGCTCCAACAGCGGATTCTGCGGGCCGATCCCGACCTCGCGCAACCAGATCCGGTTCCTGGCACCGCACGCCGGACGGTACTCCGGCGCCCGCCCGCTCATGACTCGGACCGGCGCCGGCCCGCACGCAAGCACGGCCAGAGACCCGCAACCGGGCAGCCAGTCCCGCGCCAGCTCCCTACTCCGGGCCGCGGCTTCGCCGGCCGGTCGGCTGAGCTGGCGACCTTGACGGAGTTGCTGGACCAGGCCGCGTTGCCGGCCCGGGGGGACGACCCCCAGGAACCCTCCGCGGCTGGCGGGCGGACGGTCGTGATTTCGGCGATCGGCGGGATGGCGGGGATCGGCAAGACGACCCTCGCGCTGTACTGGGCGCATCAGGTCGCTGACCTGTTCCCTGACGGGCAGCTGTACGTGAACCTGCGCGGCTTCGATCCCGACGGGGTGCCGATCACCGCGACCCAGGCATTGCGCGGATTTCTCGACGCGCTGGGTGTCCCGGCCGCACGGATTCCCGCCGGCCTCGACGCCCAGGCGACCCTGTATCGCAGCTTGATGGCCGGCCGGCGGATCCTGGTCGTGCTCGACAATGCCAGGGACGACCAGCAGGTGCGCCCGTTGCTACCAGGCAGCCGGTCAGCCATGGTCGTGGTGACC
Organism: Streptosporangiaceae bacterium; assembly: GCA_036501205.1. Taxonomy (GTDB): domain Bacteria; phylum Actinomycetota; class Actinomycetes; order Streptosporangiales; family Streptosporangiaceae; genus Chersky-822. Next base: position 4,914 of record DASYAT010000266.1, read on the forward strand.
AGCAGGAGCCTGCTCATCGGCCTAGTTGCCGCCGAGGGAGCTCACCCGCTCACCCTCGACTTGCTCGCGACCGATGAGGCGCACGAACTTGTGGCCGGCCGGCTCGACGCCGGACGGCTCAGCGCCGAACCGGAGGCCGTGCCTGAGCTCGTCCGGCTGTGCGGCCGGCTCCCCTTGGCGCTGAGCGTCGCGACCGCCAGGCTGGCCACCCAGCCCGCCCTGCCGATCGGCGCCGTCGTCGCCGACTTGACCGACGTCCGCCGCCGGCTAGACGCGCTGGCCGTCGACGATCCGATGACCAGCATCCGCGCCGTCTTCTCGTGGTCCCACTGGAGCCTTACGCCTGCCGCAGCGCGGATGTTCAGGCTGCTTGGCGTCCACCCTGGGCCGGATATCTCGATACCAGCGGCGGCCAGCCTGGCCGGCGTGAGCCATCAGGAAGCCCGGATCCTCCTCGCCGAACTTGAGCACCTGCACCTGGTCATGGAGCCAGTTCCCGGCCGATTCGCGTTCCATGACCTGATGCGCGCATACGCCGCCGAGTTGTCGGCCGCAGGCGATGACAGCCTGAGCCGAGAGGCCGCGATGCTCCGCGCGCTCGATCACTATGCGCACACTGCCGGCAGCGCCTGCCTGGCGATGAACCCAGCCAGGGACGCGATCACCTTGTCGGCGCCGCGAGCAGGCGCTGTCCAGGAACCAATCGCCGATGACGCCGAGGCGCTGGCCTGGTTCACCAGCGAGCATCAGGTGCTGCTCAGGGCGCTCTCGGTCGCCTGCGACCGCGGCTGGGACGGTCTGGCCTGGCAGATCGCCTGGAGCATCGCTGACTTCCTCGGCCGCCAGGGCCATTGGCACGACTGGACCGCGACTCAGCGCATCGCGCTGGCGAGTGCCGAGCGGCTCGGCGACCGGCCGGGCCAGGCGTACGCACACCGGAGTCTCGGCGAGATCTGCCTCCAGTTTGGCTCGCTGACCGATGCCGAACCGCATCTACGGCAGGCGATCGAGCTGTTCAGCCAGATCGAAGATCGGGCCGGCCGGGCCGGCACCGAACTCGCGCTCGCCCACCTGCTTGAGCAGCGCGGACTGATCCCGGACGCGCTCAGTTATGCGCAACGAGCGCTCGTCACGTTCAGCGAGCTTGGTCATCGCCCGGGGCAGGCCAGGGCACTGAACAATGTCGGCTGGTGCCAGGCGCTTACCGGCGACTACCAGCAAACTCTTGGCTACTGCCGCCAAGCTCTTGACTTGCACGCCGAGCTTGGCAATCGGTTCGGCCAGGCCGCGACGCTCGACAGTCTCGGGTTCGCGCATCACAACCTCGGCGACCACGCCGAGGCGATCGGCTGCTATGGACGGGCGGTCGAACTGTACGTCAAGCTCGGCGAGCGTTACCTGGCCGCCGACGTACTGGCTCACCTGGGCGACTCCTGCCTGGCCGCTGGCGATCTGGCCTCGGCTGGGCAAGCCTGGCAATCCGCGCTGTCGACGCTCGATGACCTCGGCCACCCGAACGCTGCCAGTGTGCGCGTAAGGCTAGACGAGCTGCACCTCACTGGCGAGGTCACTTAGCGTTGGTAAATGGACTTTGAGATCAAGCCGCTCGACGCCGAGTCGTGGCCGGCTCTGGAAGACCTGTTCGGGCGGGGCGGGGCCTCGAACGGGTGCTGGTGCATGTACTGGCGGATCGGGCCCAAATACCATGACCGGCCGCGCGAGGAGAACAAGGCCGAGCTGCGCGCCCTGGCCGGCTCCGGGCGGTCGCCCGGGCTGCTGGCCTTCGACGGGCCGCTGGCCGTCGGGTGGTGTGAGGTGGCTCCGCGAGCTGAGCTGCAATGGCTGGCGCACGCACGGCACCTGCAGCCGGTCGATGACCTGCCCGTCTGGTCGGTTCCGTGCTTCTATACCCGACGGACGCACCGCGGGCGGGGCGTGCTGGACGCGCTGATACCGGCCGCGATCGAGGTGGCGGCGGATGCCGGGGCACCGGCGGTTCAGGCGTATCCGGTCGACAGCACAGTTCCCGGGCACACGGGCAACCTCTATACGGGGATCGCCTCGACGTTCGCCCGGCATGGTTTTGCAGTGGTGGCCCGCCGCAAGCAAGATCGCCCGGTGATGCGGCGGATCATCGAGGCCGGCCGATGAGATTGCCGGTCGTCAATTGGGCGCGAACCTTGTTGCCCCGCACCGCCTCGAGCCGTTCCCTGACCTGTTCGGCCTGCGGAGCACCTAGTTCGGAGTACCTGGTCAGGGCTTCTTGCCAATGACGACGGGCTTGAGCTTCGGCGCCGCTGGCGGCGTAGACGCTGGCCAGTCCGTCGTGAGCACGGGCCTGCTCGTATTTCTCCTCGGCCCGGTTGGCCAAGCTGAGCGCGACGGCATGCTGCCCGCGCGCGTCCGTCAGCCGGCCGGCGGCGAGGTGTACCTCGCCGAGTCCGTTATGCGCGAGCGCTTGCCTGGCAATGTCGCCGGTCTTACGGCAAAGCACGAGCGCTTGCTGCAGGTAGTCGGCCGCTTCGATGTAGCGTTCCTGCCTGAGTTCGGCCAGGCCCAGGCTCGCCAGGGTGTCCGCCTCTGAAATCCGGTCACCGAGCAGGCGCGAGAGGATGAGCACCTCGCCGAAGTTTCCGGCCGCCTGCCGGTAGTTGCCGCGGTTCAGCTCGATCTCACCGAGATTGGCGAGCGCCCGGACCTCGCCGCCCTTATCGCCGGTCTGACGGCTCAGGTCAAGCGAGCGCCGCAGGTAGTCCGACGCTTGCGAATAGCGGCCCTGACGCAAGGCGGCGAAACCGAGATTGCCGAGCGCTCGTGCCTCACCGACGCGGTCGCCCAAGGTGGAGTACAGCGCGAGCGATCGGTTCAGGACCTCGACCGCCTGCTCGGGACTGCCGTGCAGCAGCCTGGCCAGGCCAAGATTTGCCAGGACCCTGGCCTCGCCCGGCTGGTTGCCCTCCTGCCTGAGCAGCGGCAGCGCCTGGCTGTAGTAGCTGGTTCCCGATTGATAGCGGCCCTGCCTCAACTCGACGCCGCCCAGGTTCACAAGGGCCATCGCTTCACCGGCCGCGTCCCCGCAGGCACGGGCGGCGCGGAGGGCGCCGTCGTACACGGCGATACCGTCGGCAAACTGGGCCGCGGTGTCGAGGTAGCGGTGCAACATGGCGGAGAACCGGATCGCGTGGCTCGGCCAGCTCTGCTCGGCGGCGTAGACCGCGATCGCCACCAGGCTGGCCCGTTCAGCATCGAGCCACGCCAGCGCGTCGGCCTCGCCAGCCAAGGCGGGGAGCTCGCTCGCGGATGGCGCCAGCTTCGGCCGCCGGTGGCGTTCGGCCGGATAGGCGAGGTCCATCGCCAGCGCCGATGCCTGCAGGTAGAAGTCAAGCAACCTGGTCAGCGCCGCCTGCCGGGCCTGCGGGGTCTCGAGGTCAGCGGCGAGTTCGGCCGCATAGCTGCGCAGCAGGTCGTGCATCTCATACCGGTCTTCACCGACCCGCTGCATGAGGAAGGCACTCGCGAGCGCGTCAAGTTGGTGGCCGGCCTGGTCAGCGGCCGTGCCGGTCAGGGCCGCGACAGAAAACCGGTCCAGGCGCGGGGTCGGATGCAACCCGGCCAGCCGGAAGGCCAGGGCTGCGGCCGGCTCCAGCCGGACGTAAGACCAGGACAGCGCGGCCCGGACGTCGGAGGCCAGGTCACCTTCGTCGGCGAAGGCGTCAAGCCTGTTCTTGCCGGCCACGTCACTGGCGATGCGGGCCAGCGGGAGGTCAGGAGTCATCGAGGCTCTGGCCGCGATCACGCACAACGCGAGCGGGAGCCGGGCGCATGACTCGATGAGCCGCGCTACCGAGTCGGGTTCGGCCGCCAGCCGCTGCGCGCCGATCCGGTTCCGCAGCAACTGCAAGGCCTCGGCACCGGACAGGACGTCGAGCATCATCAGCCTGGCGGCCTCCCGAACGGCCAGGCCGGTGAGCTGATTGCGGCTGGTGACCACCACCCGGCTGGTGACGGACCCTGGCAAGAGCGGCCGGACCTGCGCGGCGTCTCTGGCATTGTCGAGCACGACGAGCATCCGCTTGCCCGCCATCAGGCTGCGGTACAGCCCGAGTTGGCCCTCCTGCGTGGCGGGCAACTCGGCGGCCGCCACGCCGAGCCCGTCGAGGAAGACCCTGACCGCCTCCGCCGTGGTGACCGGCGCACCGGACTGATCGAACCCGCGCAGGTTCACGTAGAGCTGGCCGTCGGGAAACAAGACGGCCACCTGATGCGCCCACTGAACAGCGAGTGCAGTCTTCCCGACGCCGGCCGTGCCGCCGATCGCCGTGATCACGGCCGTGCCACCAGGATCTTCGAGCAACTCCGACAGCACCGCGAGCTGGTCTCGCCGACCGGTGAATCCCGGTACGAGCATCGGAAGCTGACGCGGCACGACCCGGCCGCGCGGCCGGCTCGGGCCAGGGCCAGGGCCGGCATCACGGCTCTGAGCATCGGATGGATCGAGGTCAGCGGCGGCTGGAGCTACCCGGCGGCCGGCCGAACCGACGAACTCCGCCCGCTCCTGACCGGCTAGCTCAAGTGCATCGGCCAGTCGGTAAAGCGAGTCCCGGTAAGGCCATCGGGTCCGGCCGCGCTCCAGGTCGCTGATCGTCCGGATGCTCAGACCAGACTTGCGGGCCAGCTCCTGCTGGGACAGGCCGGTCGATCGCCTGCAGGCACGCAGCCTGATCCCGAACTCCTCGCCGTCATCGCTCATGCCAGGCATTACCTCGCGCAACCAAGTTTTCCGGCCCACCGTACCGCTATGGTCGATATATGACAGTGCGTATAACCCGAACACGATGGCTAAGCGCTCTCACCGGCGCTGCCGGCCTGGTACTCACCGGCCTGGCCTTCGCGCCGACGGCAACCGCGCAGGTCTCGGTGCCCGCGCTCACCGGCCAGGCCTGCCTGGTCGGGACCTGGCGCAACGACGGCGGAACGACGGCCACCAACTTCCGAGGTCACCTGGTGACCATGCACGGCGGCCGCGGCGATGTCGACCACATCTTCAAGAACGGCGCTGACCGCGACATCTTCGGCGCTAAGGCCGCGGCGCTACAGGGCACCTTCCAGCACCACAAGCTGTACGAGGTCATCCGCGGCACGAACAAGTTCACGCTGCGGGCGGTCAAGCACACCAGCAAGGTCCGGTGGATCGAGCGCGGCTGGCTCGCGCACAGCAAGAACACGTACACCTACCGCGGGCACAAGTACGCCGGGACCTTGCCCAGGAGCGGCACCTTCACGTTTACCTATCGCTGCACTCCGCACATGCTGGTCCTGCACCAAGGCAAGCGCTACACCGACACCGAGACCCGCATCAGCCGTCCGCCGTCCTAAGCGAGGAGGATTGGCCGACCAACTCCAGATCAATTTCGCCCAGCTGCTCAGGCAGCTGCGGATGGACGCGGGGCTGACGCAGGAAGAACTCGCCACCGCGGCTCAGGTGAGCCCTCGATCGGTGAGTGATCTCGAGCGCGGCATTACGCTGACGGCCCGCAGGGAGACCGCGCGGCTGCTGGCCGATGCGCTGAACCTGACCGAGGCGGAAAAGAGCGAGTTCGAAGTCGTGGCCGCGGGCCGGGGAACGGCTAACCGTTCCCTGGCCTGGCGCGCCGCGGTGCGGGCGGCGATTGATCCGGTCGTGCAAGCCGGGGCCGCCGCGGGCGGTTCCGAACTGGCCGTGCTGCTTTCTGACGCCTATCAGGCCGCGCTGCCGCGATCGATCCTGGCCGAAGGCGACGCACCCGCTGGCATGCGACTGCCGACGCTGGAGGAAGGGTATGAGGATCCGGACTTCCGGGTCCGGCAGGTGGTCGGCGACGACTGGCCGTCGGATGAGGCGTGGTGGTCGCAGGCTCGGGTCCGGTCGAATCTCACCGGATACCTGACCGGGGTTATCAGGACGCCGGAGGCGACCGCGGCTCCCGTGGTCGTGCTCGGCCATCCGGGCGCGGGAAAGTCGGTCCTGACCAAGGTGCTGGCGGCGCGACTGCCGCCGGATGAGTTCGTCCCGGTGCGAGTCGTGTTGCGGGAGACCCCGGCCGAGGGTGAAATCCAGGATCAGATCGAGTACGCGATCCGCGCCGCTACTGGCCTGACGGTCAACTGGCCCATGGCCGTCCGCCAGGCGAGGCCGACTATTCCGGTGGTGCTATTCGACGGCTTCGATGAGCTGCTGCAGGCCACTGGCCTGAGTCAGTCTGACTACCTCGCCAGGGTGGCGCGCTTCCAGCAGCGGGAAGCCGATCAGGGCCGGCCGCTCGTCGCGCTCGTCACCAGCCGCGCGGCTGTCGCGGACCGGGCCCGGTATCCGCGTGGAGCGCTGGTCACCCGGCTGGAGCCATTCCGGTCGGCCCAGATCACGGGCTGGGTGGATCGCTGGAACCGGCTCAATGCCGATTACCTGGCCGATCGGGGGCTGGCTCCGCTGCCGCCGGAAACCGTCGTCCGGCATCAGGCGCTGGCCTGCCAGCCGCTGCTGCTGATGATGCTCGCTCTCTATGACGCCGACGCGAATTCGCTGCAGCGCGCCGACGCCAGCGGTCAGCCCGGCGCCCTAGATGAGTCGGCCCTCTATGAGGCCCTGCTGACCTCGTTCGCAGCGCGGGAGGTAGCCAAGGACGGATTCGGCCTGCCACCCGATGAGGTCGCCCGCCGGGTAGAGGAGGAGCTGCAGCGACTCTCGCTGGTGGCTTTCGCCGCGATCAACCGGCACCGCCAGTGGGTGACCGAGGCCGAGCTAGATGCCGATCTGACTGCACTGCTCGGGCCCGCTTCGGCATCGACGAGCCACTTCAGGACTCCGATTACGCACGCCGGGGTCGCGCTCGGCCGGTTCTTCTTCATCCAGCGGGCTCAGGCCGTTCGCGACGGCAGCAGGCTGCAGACCTTCGAATTCCTGCACGCCACCTTCGGTGAGTACCTGGCTACCAGGCTTGCCATCCAGCTCATCGCCGACTTGCCGAATCAGCGGCCAGCACTGGCGGTCGGACCGGCGGTGATCGGCGACGACCTCGCCTTCGCCCTGCTGTCCTTCGCGCCCTTGTCGTCCCGCCAGATCCTGCGTTTCGTCAGGGGAACCGCCGCCCGCCTGATCACCGATGAACCGGCACGCACGCGGCTCGCCCAGCTTCTGATCGAGTTGCATGCCAGCACGGCCAACCGGGCCGAGCACCGGTACGCGAGCTACCGGCCGGCACCGATAGCGGTCGCGGCCAGGCACGGCATCTACAGCGCGAACCTGGTCTTGCTCATCGCCAGCCTGGCCGGGCAGGTCACGGCCAGCCAACTGTTTCCCGACGCGGACGACCCGCCTGGGGCATGGCACCGCAAGGCTCTCCTGTGGCGCTCCGCGCTCACCGAGCCGGTCTGGACCGAACTCGCGTTCGCGCTGAGCGTCCGGCATCTGCGCCACGGAGTCCGCCGTGACCTGCAGATCACTTTGGCCACCGATCCGCCGGAAGCGCGTGAGCCGATCGATCCTTACTGGCTGTACGCAAGCCCGGCCAGCCAATCCGATGCTGAGACCGTCGTCTGGTCCAGGCCTTACTGGGACCAGATCAGCCACAAGATGGACATCTGCTGCGGGACCAATGACTCGGTGATCCTGCACGCGCTCGAGCCGGTGCTTGATCACATCGGCGCGACGGTTGCCACCTTCCTGCGGGAGGACGGCACTTCCTCTTCCGCGGCCCATGACCTGATCAGCCTCTGGCTGTCGAGCACTCTGGAAGGGAACGACGGCTTGCTCGGCTTGTACTACCGCTGCGTCGGCCACCTGGGACGCCAGCCAACGTGGGATGACCAGACCCAGCGCCGGGTACGCACCCTGATCCTGGCCTGCCTGCGATCGGACCCGACCCGCCTGCCCGCGGCGGACGTGGCCGAACTGATGCGCCTGCTCGGTTAGGCGCTTGGGGCGGCGAGATCAGGATCGGTCAGCTTCGCCCGGACGCTTTCTGTCCTCGCGTGGCGCAGCCGGGCGAGGATCTCAACGGCCTGGCCCCAGGCGGCGGCCGCCTCGGCGAGGTTGCCCACGTGGTAGTAGGCGTCGCCGAGTTCGTCCAGGCACCTGCCCTCACCGGCAAGATGGCCGTCCTGGCGGTATTCGCCGATGGCTTGCCGGTAGCAGCCGATCGCGGTCTCGGCCCGGCCGAGTCGAAGGTTAGCCAGGCCTAGGCTGTCCAGGATTGAGGCCGTGAGGCCGCTCTCCCCCGTCTCGCGGAAGATCTCCAGTGCGCGCAGGCAGCAGGTGATCGCCTGGTCGGCCTGCCCTAGCAAGTTGTAGTCCCAGGCCATGTCGCCGAGCGCGAGCGCTTCGCCCAGCCGGTTGCCGGTCGCGCGGAAGAGTTCACAAGCCCGGCGAGCGTGCCGGAGTGCCGCGGACGCCCATTGGCGTCTTTCCATCAGCAGGCCGATTCCCGCATGCGTATAGGCCTGACCGGCCTTGTCGCCCAGCCGGCAGAAGACACGCAACGAGAACCGGAAACTGGCTTCGGCGGCGGGAAGGTCATCGAGGAAGACCAGGGCCTGGGCGAGCCTGCGGTGCACGCTGGCCTCTGCCCAGAGGTCGCCTTGGCGCTGGGCCGACGTCAGCGCCGTGTAATGGATGGAGGCCCAGTCGTGCCAATGTCCGCTGCGGTACAAATGCGGGGCCATGACGAGGGGCAGCAGCCAGGCGTGATCGTCGAACCCAGTCTGGGCCGCCATGGCGACCGCCGTCAGCAGTACCTCGTGCTCGGCTGCGAACCAAGCGGCAGCCTCCGCCTGGCCTTCCAGCGCAGTGGGCTGAACTCCCGGTCGGCGCGGCGGCAGCGGAAGCGATTCGCAGACCGGGAGCGTGAGCAGCATGGCCGAGTGGGCGGTGTACAGGTAGTGGTCGAGCAGTCGTCCGGTAGCCTCCTGCTGGCTCAACTGGCTGTCGCTGTCGCGGCTTTGCTCGGCGGCATAGGCACGCAGCAAGTCGTGGCAGGCGAACCGGCCCGGAGCGTGCTCATTGACCAGCCCGCCGGCCGCCAGTTCGGCGAGCGCCCGCTGGGTGGCGATCAGCGAGGCACCGGAGAGGCTGACGGCGGCCGCGATGCTCAGGTCAGGACCCGGGTGCAGGCCCAGCAGCCGGAACGTGCGGGCCGCCGCCTTGCTCAGCCGGCAGTAAGACCAGGAGATCGCCGCCCTCACATCGGCTGACCGGTCGCCCGCCACCAGCGCCTCCAGCCGACCGTGACTGTCGCGAAATTCCGCCGCCAGAGTAGCCAGCGGATGGCCTGGATGTGCCGTCACCCGAGCCGCGGCGATACTGAGCGCGAGCGGGAGCCCGGCGGTCAGCTTGATTAGTTCGCCGACGGCGGCCGGCTCGCCGACCAGCCGGTCCCGACCGAGCCGCAATGCGAGCAGGTCATAGGCCTCGGTGTCACTCAGCACATCAAGGTTCACCAGGTGAGCACCCTCGGCCACCGCTAGTCCAGTGAGCAGATTTCGGCTGGTGACCAGCGCCAGGCAGCCGGCGCCCGCCGGAAGCAGCGACCGAACGTGGTCAACGTCATTGGCGTTGTCGAGCACAACCAGCACTTGTCGTTCAGCGAGCAGGCTCCGATAGAGGCCGGCCCTGGCCTGCACCTGGACAGGGATCTTGGCGGGCGGAACCCCCAGTGCCTCAAGAAAGCCGCAGAGAGCATCGGCGGGCGCGACCGGATTGCCCGGGCCAAAGCCGCGCAGGTCGGTATAGAGCTGACCGTCGCTGAATCGGTCGGCGATCTGGTGGGCCCAGTGCACAGCCAGCGCCGTCTTGCCGACCCCCGCCGTTCCGCTAATGGCGGCTACCACCGCCGTTTTCTGGCCGCTGGTCAGATCGTCAAGTACTCTGCTCAACCCTTCGAACTCAGCTTGACGACCGACGAAGTGAGCCGTCGTCGTCGGCAACTGGCGCGGCACGACCAGATCCGGCGCAGCGCCGGTTGTCGCTGGTTCCGGCTCGTCAGGGTTCTTGTTCTCGTCGTGATCCAGCGGGTACAGGCGAAGCGCCTCGGCCAGCAACCGCACCGAACTTCGACGTGGATTAGCGGTCTTTCCTCGCTCAAGATCGCTGATCGCCCGGATGCTGAATCCGGTCTTCTCGGCCAGATCTTCCTGCGTCAGGCCGAGTTCATTTCGCCGCCGCCGCAGCAACTCGCCGAATTCACCGTCGCCGTTCGCCACCACGCCCCCAGGTAAGCCTTCGACAAGGCGAGCGAAACTTCCAGATCTACATTTATCTCAGTTCGTGAGCAAACGAGAACTCGATGTGGCGCTCAGGCCTTCTCGTTCCACCGCTCGGCCAGGCTCCTGGAACCCACGAGCCCGACGGCCCAGGCATTCGCCGTCGAGGTAGCGGAGACCCCGGACAGGACGGCACCGGAGCCAGGACTCGGACTTGGCAACCGCTGCCACCGGGTTCCGTTCCAGTGCAAGATCACGGTCTTCGACCTGGTCTCGCCTACAGCCCAGGCGTTGCGAGCCGAGGTCACGGCAACCCCGTTCAGCACCGCACCACGAGCAACGGGATCTGCTACCCAATGCCGGGCCCTCCCGTGGACCTAACGGCGAGGAGAATCGCTGGCGATTCCGTATGGCGAAGAGTTAGCCGCGCGACCGCCGGAAACCCTTCGCGATCATGAAATTCGGCCCGATATTTCCGATTTTCGGCGAAGACTTTTCGTTTGACGAAGAGTTAGCCGCGATTTTCCGCGATTTTCCGCGGGCAACTCTTCGTGATCATGTGCCGTTATTTACCCGGGGAGGGCTGGCGGGCGAACTGTTCCAGCCAGAGCTGGCTGGCCTCGGTGATTCTGGCCGGTACGCCTAGTTCGCCGAGCAGATCGGCGGCGGCTGCCATTTCGTGGGATCGGCGCATGGCGTGTTTGTAGCTACCGGTCTCCATCCGGACCAGCGTGCTGGCATCGGAAGCCGCTAGTTCGGCGCTGATGTGCTCACGCAGCCAATCTTCGCAGCCCGCCGAGCGAGCGGCCAGCAGCGCCTCGATCACGGCGGCCGCCATTCCCTTGTAGAACACGCTGCGAAGCAGCTTCCTGGTCGCGGCGGTTCCGGCCGGACCTTGGAGTACCTCGGCGGCCGCTCCGCATTCGGCCAGCATTGCGCTGGTCCGCTGCGCACCGGTTCCGGAAACGAGCATCGGCACAAGATGGCCGGCGCCAGGCACCGGGGCCATGATCGCGATGTCGGCGAACGGCACCTCGGCGGCCGCGGCGGCCGCGGCCAGCCGCACTTTGGCGCCGGCGGTCGCGGTATTCGCGTCCGCGTAGACGGCCGGGCCGCGGCCGTCCTCGGCGATCAGCCCCGGCAGTGACTGGCGCAAGGCCTCGTCGGCGGCCGCCGCCGTGGTCAGGCTCAGCACCAGGTCGGCGCCGCGGCAGGCGTCGGCGTCGCTGCCGACGGCCTGGACCCCGGGCGGCGCGGGCGCGACCGGATCGTATCCGCGCACCCGCGCACCGGCCTGCGCCAGGCCCGTGGCGATCAGTGAGCCCGCTTCGCCGAAGCCGAGCACGGCGATGACCGGCTGGCCGGGCTGGCTGGGCTGGGCGTTGCTCACTTGGGACCGTCCACGCTGACCGGAGGAGTGCCGTGGGTGTGGAAGCTGTCGATCGTCTTCAGCCCCCAGGCCTGGCCCTTGGCCCGTTCGGCGGCCGTCCACGAGATCGGCTTCCAGTCCGGAGCCAGGACCAGCCGGGCGCCGGCATTGCAGAGTTCGATCCGGTTACCGCCCGGCTCCCAGATGTACAAGAAGAAGGTCTGCTGGATCGCGTGCTTGTGCGGCCCGGTCTCGATGTGGATGCCGGCTTCCAGCATGACGTCGGCGGCCCGCAGGATGTCCTCTCGGGTGTCCGTCGCCAGCGCGAGGTGATGCAGGCGGCCGTTGCTGCCGGTCCAGTCGCCGGTGTAGACGAGGGCGTAGCTCTTGTCGCGGACGTGATACCAGACCGCGGACGGGCTGCCGTCGTCGAGGACGATCTGCTCGGTGAGCCTGGCGCCGACCACTTCGGGCATGAACCGGGCGATGGCGCCGATGTCCGCCGCGAGATAGTTGACGTGATCGAGCCTCCGGACGTTGGCGCCCCGGCCGGGGAACGGCGCCGCCTGGTTCTTCAGCGCCGGCCGCCCGCCCTCGGGCGGCTCGTACCACTCGCTCTCCCAGTAGATCCCGAGCTCGTGGCCGTCGGGATCGCGGAACATATAGGTAGGGCCGATGCCCTGCGGGCCGTCGGTCCAGCCGATTCCGTAGCCGCTCGCTTCGATGATCTTGACCCGGCGGGCCAGTGCCTCCGGCCCGGCGGCGCGCAGCCAGGTGATGCCGATGCCGGGCTGATCGGCTTCGACCACGGCGACCGTGAAGCGCTCGTAGTCATCCCAGGTGCGCACGTAGGTGATGCCGTCCTCGCGGGCGAGCTCGGACAGGCCCAGCAGGCGGACGAAGAAGTCGACGGTCTGCTCGGGCACCTGGGTCCGTAGCTGAACCGCCGACACATGAGCGATGTCGCGGCTTCGTTCCACTGACATCTGCGGCTACCTCCTGGCTGTTAAGTCTTTGCGAGATCCCGAGGGGAGCGTGGCGAGGGATTCGATCACGCTGGTGATGTGGTCGCGCATGGCGGTCTCAGCCTGAGCGGAGTCCCGCGCGGCGATCGCGGCGACGATGCGCTCATGCTGGGCGAGCGAGACGGCCGGCCGGCCAGGTACCAGCGACAGCATGAACTGGTGCCGCACCATCTGCGCGCGCAGCCGCTCGATGATGCCGGTGGCCGTCTCATGAGCCGCGATCCGCCGGATGAGCGCATGCAGCCTGGCGTTCGCGTCGCTGTAGCGGACCAGTTCGGCCGCCGCGACCGCCTCGCGCATCTGCCTGATGATGTCCCGCAGCTCGTCGATGTCAGCGCTCGTCGCGCGCTGGGCGGCCCTGGCCGCCGCGAGGCCTTCGAGCATGCCCCGCACTTCGGTGATCTCGATCGCCTCATCGAGCGGGATCACGCGAACCCGAGCGCCCCGGTGCCGCTGGACATCGACCAGGCCCTCACTGGCCAGCACCGGGATCGCGGCCCTGACCGCGAACCGGCTGCACCCGAACCGCTCGCACAGGTCCACTTCGACGAGCCGCTGGCCGGCGACGAACTCCCCGGCCAGGATCGCGTCCCGCAGCTCGCCGAGAACGGCAGCCTCATCGGCCACGCTCAATACTCCCCAGCGTCTGCTCCGCAGCGTCCGAGCCGGTCTCGCCGGAGTCGACCCGCACATAGCGAACACCGAGCCGGTCCAGCTGGGGGCGCAGGTCGTACCGGTCGATGCTGAGCTCACCGCTGGCGAACGCGGCGCGCGACTGCTCCTCCTTGGCTTCCCGTTGCCGCCCGCTCTCGACCACTTCGGCGGTCCGCAGCCGA
>DASYAT010000267.1:0-7580 GCA_036501205.1 Streptosporangiaceae bacterium
GGCGTCGACCCGGCCCGGCCGAGCTCGGCGCGGATCTACGATTACCTGCTCGGCGGCGACCACAGCTTCGAGTCCGACCGCATGGCGGCGCAGCGGCTCAAGGCGCAGATGCCGGAGGTAGCCGACACCGCGTGGGCGAACAGGGGGTTTCACCAGCGGGCCGGCAAATGGATCGCTGAGCAGGGCGTCGCGCAGTTCATCGACATCGGGCCCGGGCTGCCGGCGCTCGGGAACACCCATGACATCATCATGCGGGTGAATCCGCAGGCGCGCGTCGTCTATGCCGACAACGACCCGGTGGTGCTCGCCTACAGCGGCGAGCTGATCGGCGATGATCAGGCGGCCGCGATGATCCTGGCCGACATCCGCGAGCCGGACGAGCTGCTCGCGGGTGTCGAGCGATGCGGCCTGATCGACTTCAGCGCGCCGGTCGGCCTGATGATGACGGCGGTGCTGCATTTCGTCTCCGACGAGGCGGACCCGAAGGCGCTGATCGCGAGGTACCTGTCGGCGGTCGGTTCTGGCAGCTATCTCGCGCTGTCGCACCGCACGACCGATCACAAGCCGCCGATGGCGCTGCAGACGCTGGCCGAGGTCGGGGCGAACGCCGCGGGCGGCAGCTATTACCGGTCGAAGGCCGAGATCCGCGCGCTGTTCGACGGACTCGAGCTGGTCGCGCCGTACGAGGGAGCGGAGCCGGACGTCGCCTGGGTCGGGCTGTGGGGCTGCGAGGATCCGGTGCTCGCCGACTCCGAGGGATCGCGCTGGCTGTACGCCGGCGTCGCGCGCAAGCCCTAGCCGCCGTTAACTGACCGCAGAGCCGCCGTCGCAGACGATGGTCTCGCCGACGATGAACGCGCCGGCCCTTGAGGCGAGGAACAAGGCCGTCCCCGCGACGTCCTCCGGCGTCCCGATCCGTCCGGTGGGGTTGCGCTCGGCTACCGCGGCCCAGTCCGTGGTCTCGACGTTCCCGCCGCCGCCGACGCCGGTGCTGAGCATCCAGGTCGGGAACGGGCCCGGTGCGATCGCGTTGATCAGGATGTGGCGCCGGGCTAGCGGCGCGGCCAGCTGCCGGGTGAGATGGTGCACCGCGGCCTTGGACGGCCCGTAGGAGAACGCGTCGAAGATCGACGGCCTGATTCCGTCGATCGAGCCGATGTTGATCACCCGGGACGGAGAGTCGGCCGTCGCGGCCGCCTCGAGCAGCGGCAGCAGGCGCTGGGTGAGGAAGAACACGCCCTTCACATTCGTGTCCATGACCTTGTCCCAGCCGTTCTCGGGGAACTCATCGAGCGGCGCGCCCCAGGAGGCGCCGGCGTTGTTCACCAGCACGTCGAGGTGATCCTCGCGATCGGCGAGCGCGGCGGCGAGCGCGGTGACGCCGTCGACCGTCGCCAGGTCAGCGGGGATCGACACGCAGGTCCCGCCCGAGGTCTCGCTGAGCCGGGCGGCGGTCGCGTCGCAGACCTGGGCCTTGCGCGAGCTGATGTAGACCTTCGCGCCGTTGGCGAGAAAGCCCGCGGCGATCATCTCGCCGATCCCGCGGGAGCCGCCGGTGACCAGCACGGTCTTGCCGGCGACGGAGAAGAGGTCCTCGATCGACAACGTCATGGACGTTGAGCGTAGCCAGCGGCTAACCGTGACCGACCGTCGGGTGTCAGCATCTGACGGTCTAAACCCTCTGAATTTTTACCATGTCTAAACACTTCGGCAGTAATGTTCACCCGGTGTGCTGCTGCGGTCACGCCTTCTGAGATGAGGTTTGGTTAGGTTGAGGCGACTTAGGTCGAGACGAATCTGGGCACTGGGGATCGGCACGATGGTGCTCGTGACCGCCGGGGTAATAACTAACGTCGTCTTGCAAACGCACGTGCAAGCGGGGTCGTACAAGCCGCGCCCCGCGGTTCCGGCCGCCGACGCCGGCATCCACAAGATCAAGCACGTGATCGTGATCATGATGGAGAACCGGTCGTTCGACGAGTTCTTCGGCACCTATCCTGGTGCCGACGGCATCCCGGCGAGCGTCTGCCTGCCCGACCCGCGCAGCAAGTGCGCGAAGCCGTTCGTCGATCATCTCAACCAGCAAAAGGACGAGCCGCACGGCGAAGGCGGCAGCAAAGCTGATGTCGACGGCGGCAAGATGGACGGGTTCGTCGAGCAGGCCATCAAGGAACACTGTAAGAAACCAGGGGGGAAGTGCAGCCAGGACGCGATGGGTTACCACGTCGGCAGCGACATCCCGAACTACTGGGCCTACGCGCAAAACTTCGTCCTCAACGATCACATGTTCGAGTCCATCGAGTCCTGGAGCGGGCCGGCGCACCTGTACGAGATCTCGGCTTGGTCGGCCCTGTGCAAGGTCCCGAGAGACCCGATGAGCTGCAAGAGCATTTTCTATCCGTCGCTGACGACTGCCACCCACGCGACGCCTTACGCCTGGACCGACATCACCTACCTGCTGCACAAGGAACACGTGAGCTGGGGGTTCTACCTGGACGACGGCGCTAGGTCGGCGTCGAACCCGGACGGAGTGGCGAACTACTGGGACGACTTGCCCGGATTCGTTGACGTGCACACCGACAAGCAGCTCGGCAATATCAAGCCGTACCGCGCCTTCAGCGCGGCGGCGCGCGCGGACAAACTGCCCGCGGTGTCCTGGATCCAGCCCGACGCCCGGGACAGCAATCACGCTCCCGGCCTGATCAGCACCGGCGAGGCGTTCGTGACCCGGGTGATCAACACCGTCATGAACAGCAAGGACTGGGACTCCAGCGCGATCTTCTTGACCTGGGACGACTGGGGCGGCTTCTACGACAACGTCGTACCGCCCAAAGCCGACGCGCTGGGCTACGGCATCCGGGTACCGGCGATTGTCATCAGTCCCTACGCGAAGAAGGGCTTCGTCGACCACCAGACGTTGTCCTTCGACGCCTACCTCAAGTTCATCGAGGACGACTTCCTGAAGGGCGGCCGGCTGAACCCGGTCACCGACGGCCGCCCGGACTCCCGACCCGACGTGCGCGAGAACTCGCCGTTGCTCGGCGATCTGGTCAGTGACTTCGACTTTAATCAGCAGCCCCGCGCACCGCTGATCCTGGACCCGTGCCCGGCGTCGACACTGGTACCGCCGCCGACTCCCGGCTGCACAGACACCGTCAACCTGCACACAAATACCTGGGGAGGTAGTTAGCCGGCGCGATGGAATCGCAATTCGCGCATAGTCTGTCAACGCTACGGGGTTTCCCAACGTCTTAGTACTACGTCGTTCCTAAACGGAACGAAGCGAACGATGACATGTTTGGGATCGAGGTTGAGTTGAGACGCTATTGGGTTTTGGCGATCGCCACGATGCTGACCGCGGCTGTCAGCTTGGCAGCGGACGCCGTCGTGCAAGCGAAGCCGTTCACGCCGCGCCCGGCCGTGCCGGCCGCGGACGCCGGGATTCACAAGATCAAGCACGTCATCGTGATCATGGAGGAGAACCGGTCGTTCGATAACCTCTTCGGCACATATCCCGGCGCAGTCCGCCTCAATAAGAAAGTCTGCCTGCCCAACCCGCGTCGCGGCCACTGCGTCCAGCCGTTCGTCGATCACAAAGACAAGAACATGAACGAGCCGCACGGTGAGGGCGGCAGCAAGGGCGACGTCGACGGCGGGAGGATGAACGGCTTCGTCATCCAGGCGGTAAAGAACCAGTGCCATCCCAAGAAGCCGTGCAACGAAGACGTGATGGGCTATCACACCGGCAGCGACATCCCCAACTTCTGGGACTATGCGAAGGATTTCGTGCTCAACGACCACATGTTCGAGTCCATCGAGTCCTGGAGCGGGCCGGCCCACCTGTCTGAGATTTCGGCGTGGTCGGCGACTTGCAGCGTGCCGAGGGATCCGATGAGCTGCAGGAGCGAGTTCTACCCGGCCCTGGCGACCGCGAAGCACACGACCCCTTACGCCTGGACCGACATCACCTACCTGCTGCACAAAGAGCACGTGAGCTGGGGGTTCTACCTGGACCACGGCGCCAAGTCGGCGTCGAACGAGGGCGGAGTGGCGGACTACTGGAATACGCTGCCCGGCTTTGTCGACGTGCACTCGGACAGGCAGTTGGGCAACATCCAGCCGCTGCGCGCCTTCACGGCCCGGGCCCGGGCCGGCAAGCTGCCCGCGGTGTCCTGGATCCAGCCCGACGCCAGGGACAGCGAGCACGCCCCGGCGCTGATCAGCACCGGCGAGGCGTTCGTGACCCGGGTCATCAACGCCGTCATGCACAGCAAGGACTGGGATTCCAGCGCGATCTTCCTGACCTGGGATGACTGGGGCGGCTTCTACGACAACGTCGTGCCGCCCAAGGCCGACGCGCTAGGCTACGGCATCCGGGTTCCTGGCATTGTCATCAGCCCGTACGCCAGGAAGGGTTTCGTCGATCACCAGACGCTGTCCTTCGATGCCTACCTGAAGTTCATCGAAGACGACTTCCTCAGCGGAGGCCGGCTGAACCCCGTCACCGACGGCCGCCCTGACTCGCGTCCAGACGTGCGCGAGAACTCGCCGCTGCTCGGCGACCTGGCCCGCGATTTCAACTTCGGCCGGAAACCGCGCCCGCCGCTGATCCTGGACCCGTGCCCGAAATCAACGCTCAAGCCAGCACCGAAACCCGGCTGCCACGACAACACCGCCCTGCACACCAACACCTGGGGCGACAGCTAGTTAGTCGCGGTAGAAGGCCGGGAACTAGGCGAAAGCCCCGACGACATCTTCAGGCCGCCATCCAAGCGCGAGGTCTGTGACCGCGGCATCGGCGAACCCAGCGCGGGACACGCCAATCAACGCGGTCACGCCTGGGTCGAAGCCGGGGACTTGCGGCGCGCCCCGTTGCAGATCCGCGAGATCCCGGCTCCCGAAAGGATGCTCCAGCCATTTGATCGACCCCGCGTACCAAAGCCTCCGAGCCACCGGCGCACGGTCGGCACCGACCAGATCGATTTCCGGATCGAACGTCCTGCTCCACCACCCGCCGACCACAGTCGCGTCAGGCCAGGGAAGATCAGCAGCCGCCAGCGCCAGCGCCTCTCGGATGATTGGTTCCACCCCCAGGCCACGCCAGGACGCCCATCTGCGGCCGATCAACTCTGCCGCCGCAACCGCCCGGTTACGCCTGCTCAGTTCGTGAGCTGCCCGGCCGATCGCCAGGTAGAACTGCAGGCTGGTGTCAGCGACTCGGTAGAGCGCCGGCCTGGTCGGGCGAGCCGACAACGGCTCATCCAAGGCAAGTACATGCTTGTCCTCGACCAGCCTGCGCAGCACCGGGGTGAGCGTTCCTGAGGGGACCGGGCCGCCCCGGCGGCCGGCCTCGGCCGCGATATTGGCGTGCGTTCGGCTGGCACCGCCTACTGCCTCGATCACCCTTCGCGTCACGTCCGGCACCGGAAACTCAGCCAGCAGCGCTGCCTCAGGCACGCCGAATAGCGGTGAGGCCGGATCTGCGCATTCACGTTCAGCGAACTCCAGAGCCGGAACGCCGTCTGGCCATGCCCGCAAAATGCCTGGCAACCCGCCCGACAGGAGGTAGGCGTCGATCGCATCCGCTGCTGGCAGGCCCAGCGCACTGCCCACCTCGGCGGGGTTGAGGGGACCAAGCAAAAGGCTGTCGGCCCGGCCGAAGAATGGCCGATCGTAGGCCGTTAGCCGCTCCATCATGTGCAGGTCGCTGCCGAGCAGCAACAAAAGCACCGACCGCCTGGACAGCAGCCGGTCCCAGGCCGTCTGCAGCGCACCGTCGAAGACCTCGTCCTGCTCAGCCAGCCATGGCAGTTCGTCTAGCACCACGACAACCGGGGAGTCCGGAAGCACTGCAGCCAACGCGCGAAACGCGTCCGGCCAACTCGCGGTCGGCGCCGCAGGCACTAGGCCGGGCTCGCGCGGCACGGTCGAACGACCCAACTCATCCAAGAAGGCGGCTATGGCTCCAAGCGAGGATGCTCCCTTGGTCGCGGCGAAAAACAGGTACGGCACCCCGGCCCGGTCGCAGAACTCCTGCGCGAGGCGCGACTTTCCGACCTGTCGCCTGCCCCTGATGACGAGCGCCGTACCGGTGCCGCTCGCGGTCACCAAGTCAAGCCGCTTGCGCAAAAGAGCAAGTTCCGACTCTCTGCCCACGAACCCGGCCGCCATGTAGCCTCAATCTATATAGATACGATCTACATAGACATGGTACCAACGTTGCCCATGATGCCCGCCTGCCACCACGCGACGGCGCTGCATCTCACTACCTGGGGCGATACTCGCCGCGGCCGACCAGATCAGCGCCTAGCTGGCCGCTCACGGCGTGACGCATACCATCGAGCTGTGACGCAGCCAGGCGAAGCTGAGGAAGTCGCCGGCCGGATGGCGGCAGAGGCAATCGCGGCCGGAGATCCGACCGGCTGGTTCGAGCCGCTGTACGCCGCCGCGGCAGCCGGCCAGACGGCGGTGCCCTGGGACCGGGGCGAGCCGAGCCGTTATCTCACCCAGTGGGCTACCGGCCGCGGCGTGACCGGCGCGGGCCGCAATGCGGTGATCGTCGGCTGCGGCCTCGGCGATGACGCGGAGTTCATCGCCGGCCTCGGCTTCCAGACCACCGCTTTCGATATCTCGCCCACCGCGATCACCACGGCCCGGAGCCGGTTCCCCGATTCGCCGGTGCGTTACCAGGCCGCGGACTTGCTGGACCCGCCGTCGGCCTGGCTCCTGGCGTTCGACCTGGTGGTGGAAAGCCTGATCCTGCAGGCACTCCCCGACCCGCCGAGGCGGGAGGCAATAGCCAAGCTCGGCAACCTGGTCGCACCGGACGGAACCCTGATCGTCATCGCCCGCGCCCGCGAACCGGAGCAAAAGGTCGACGGGCCGCCCTGGGCCCTCAGCCGGCCCGAGATCGACGCCCTCACCCAGACCGGCCTGGAGCCAGTCAAGATCGAAGACCTCAACGACCCGCAGATGCCCTGGCCCCGCCGCTGGCGCGCCGAACTCCGCCGCCCGCCCCACTGAAGGCTCGCACCAATCGCGCCGGTCGTCAGTCTTCGGCCGATTGATAGCCACCCCCCCATATCTCTGCATTAGGCGAAGAGTTGACCGCGCCAGCGTCAGAAAGTCTTCGCGATCATGAAACCTGCTACCTTTGCCCGATTTTCCGCGAAGACTTCTCGTTTCCCGAAGAGTTTGCCGCGCATTTCGGCGATTTTCCGCGGCCAAGTCTTCGTGATCATCCGACGGACGCGAACCGAGTCCCGAGTTAAGACAATTTAGTGTCCCCCAGCTGGGTGACTCCGGCCCGCCCGGCGCGGCTGTTTCGCTGTGTAGCGGGTCTGGCTGATGTAGTGACGGCGGATGCCATGTCGGGCGTGCTTTCGGTCAAGCGGAAGCCTTTGAGGTGTTATTTGACGCTTTCTCTTCCCGTTAATTGCCAGGGGCTCGGCGGGCGCAGGCCGTTCGGCGGGCTTAGCCGGTAATTAGTTCACTCGGGTTAAGGGCGGCACTTATAGCGGCGAAGGCGGTCGCGGCGGTCGCGGCGCTCCAGTAGGTGATCTGGACGCGAGCGCCGAGCT
>DASYAT010000268.1:0-6431 GCA_036501205.1 Streptosporangiaceae bacterium
GACCCGTAACGGTCGTCGGCCCGCCGACGTTGCTGGGCGGGCTGTTGCGGAATGGTGCGCGCGCGGGTCAGCAATGCCGCCGGGCCGAGGGGACTACGACGCGCACGGGTCAGCAATGTCGTGAGCGCGCGCGGTCTACAGCATTGTCGGCCCGCACGCGTTGCTGGAGGTGCGCGCCCGGGTCAGCAATGTCGTCCGATCCGGGCTGCGCGAATGCCGAGGGTCATTCTCGGCAGTCAAACCGGCGGAAGGCGCCAGCCGCGGGGCGGGCGGGGCGGCCGCAGCTTGGCCTCGCCGGATGCGGTCGGCACGTCCCGGAGTTCGTCGTCGGGGTCGGCGGTGTCGCGCAGCCAGGTGATCAGCGAGAAATACACGACCGGGATGAAACATATGCCCGGGACGGCCCACAGCACGATCGCGGCAAGCTCCTGATCGGCGATTATCCCGAGCCCGTTCTTGGGCCGGTGCCCGATCGCGTCAAACCAGACCGCGTGGCTGAATCCCATGATGTAAGCGGTCGCCCAGATCGTCCACATCGGCACCGCGGCGAACGCCGCCCGCAGCGGCCTGGCGATGCGCGGCAGCAACGGCGGCGACTCGACCAGCTCAAGCCAGAGGGCAATGCCGGCCGCCAGCAGCGTCACGGCCTCGACGACGGTCAGCACGGGGCTGGTCACCATGGCGTTGACCGCCAGCGGCAACCGCCAGAAGACGGCCAGCGCGATGAAGCCGACGAGGATCGTGAGGCACCGGACCGTGCCTGGCCGGCTATGCGATCGGGTGGCAGCGAGGCGGTCGACCAACCTCATCGTGCCTGCGCTCGTCGACACTGCGCCCGGCTGACCAGCAAGCTTGGCCGACGCCCGGCCGGCCTTCCGCCACGGGGCACCGAGCACTACCAGCGCGGGCACGACCGCGGCGAGTATGGCGTACTGCACCGCCTGGGCGAACACATAATGCCTGGCCTCCGCCCCCACCGGAGGCAGCAGCACAGCCAGCGCCAGCAGCGCGCCGGCCCCAGCCAGCCACGGCCGTCCGCGCATCAGGGGGATCGTCACCAAGCACCTCCCTCTTTCTGCCCTGTCCTACGCGCCAGCACAGCCCGTAGTCAAGTGGGTGAACGCACCTTGGTGGAAGATAGACCAATGCAGCTACCTGTGATGCCGCCCGTCGGTCCGATGCTGGCCAAGTCAGTGGCTAAGATCCCGGGCGGCGCGATGAGCTATGAGCCCAAGTGGGACGGCTTCAGGTCGATCATCTTCCGCGATGGCGCCGAGGTTGAGATCGGCAGCCGGAACGAGCGGCCGATGACCAGATACTTCCCTGAGATCGTCGCCGCCGTGCTGGAGAGCCTGCCCGAGCGGTGCGTGATCGACGGCGAGATCGTCATCCCGGATTCCGAGGGCCGGAAGCTGGATTTCGAGGCGCTGCTGCAGCGGATTCACCCGGCCGATAGCCGGGTCCGGCTGCTGGCCGAGCAGACCCCGGCAGCGTTCGTCGGCTTCGACCTGCTCGCGCTTGGCGACGACGACTACACCGAGCGACCGTTCGCCGAGCGCAGGCCCGCGCTGGAGCAGGCACTGGCCAAGGCCAAGCCGCCGGTCTACCTGACCTCGGCGACTACCGACTCCGGGCTCGCCGAGGTCTGGTTCAGCCAGTTCGAAGGGGCCGGCCTGGACGGGATCATCGCTAAGCCGCTGGAGGGAATCTACGAACCCGACAAGCGCTCGATGTTCAAGATCAAGCATGAGCGGACGGCGGACTGCGTGGTCGCCGGGTACCGGGTACACAAAGCCGCCGAGGATGCGATCGGCTCGCTTTTGCTCGGCTTGTACAACGCCGATGGCAAGCTCGCCAGCATCGGCGTCATCGGAGCTTTCCCCATGCAGAAAAGAAAAGAGCTATTCGTAGAACTCCAGCCTTTGGTAACCACCTTCGAGGGCCATCCGTGGAATTGGGCGGCGGAGACGGAGCAGAAGGCTCGCAATCCGCGTGCGTCCGAGCACAGCCGGTGGAATGCGGGCAAAGACCTGTCGTTCGTGCCGCTGCGTCCCGAGCGGGTCGTCGAAGTCAGGTACGACCACATGGAAGGGACCAGGTTCCGGCATACCGCACAGTTCGCGCGCTGGCGCCCAGACCGGGAGCCAGCCTCGTGCGGATTCGAGCAACTCGAGGAACCGGTGAGCTTCAACCTGGCCGACATCTTGGCAGGCTGACCATACTGGGCAGATTAACCAGGCAGACTGGCTTCATGACGTTTCGTAGTCGTGGCCAGCTAGTCTCGATCAGCTTGACGGCGGTGGCCGGGCTGCTGATCGCCGGTTGTGCCTCGGTCGGCTCGCATTCGGCCTCGCACGCGCCGACGCCGAAGCCGACGACGGTGAGCCATCCAAAAGCCACGCCGTCAGCGTCGCGAAACTTGCTGCCAGTCGGGCACAACGGCGGGTCCGTAGGAGTCGCGCGCAGTTTCTGGGTCGGCTTGACGGATTTCACGATTGCCGAACCCGCGCACATTAACCCCGCCGGCACGGCCATTCCGACCCGGCAACTGCTCATGGAGGTCAGGTATCCGCTGGCCGGGCGGCCATCGAAGACCAAGCAGCCCGCGCACGGGGCATTTCCGTTGATCATGTTCGCGCCCGGGTTCATGCAGTGCGGCCTGCACTACGACGACATGCTGAAGTACTGGGCGAGCGCGGGCTACGTGGTCGCGGTGGTGGATTTCCCGAAGTCGGACTGCAAGGTCGGCGACGCGGCCACCGAGTCGGACATGATCAACCAGCCGCATGACGTGTCGTACGCGATCACCAAGCTGCTGGCGATGAGCCGGTCGAAGCACGGCCTGTTCGCCGGGCTGCTCGACCCGCGCAAGATCGGGATCTCGGGCCAGTCCGATGGCGGTGACACGGTTGCCTTCATCGCTGGCGATACCTGCTGCTCCGACGGCCGGGTCAAGGCCGTGGCAGTTCAGTCCGGTGCCGAATGGCCGCCGGTGCCTGGCAAGTGGTTCTCCCGCGAGCCCGGGCCGATCCTGTTTACCCAGGGCAGCGCGGACGTCATCAACCCGCCGGGATGCAGCGTCCAGATGTGGCGAGATGACCGGAGCAAGGCTCGGTTCTACCTCGACTTGCTCGGTGCGACTCACACCGAGCCGTACTGGGGTATCAACCGCTACGAGAAGATCACCGTTCGGGTCACGCTCGCCTTCTTCGACCGTTACGTCCTCGGTGAAGCCAAACAAGC
Organism: Streptosporangiaceae bacterium; assembly: GCA_036501205.1. Taxonomy (GTDB): domain Bacteria; phylum Actinomycetota; class Actinomycetes; order Streptosporangiales; family Streptosporangiaceae; genus Chersky-822. The sequence continues at coordinate 3,244 of DASYAT010000268.1, forward strand.
CGCCAAGATGTCGAAGCAGGGAAACCAGGGCCATCTGGCCGCGCTGTACAAGGCCGGCGGCGGCAACCTGGCGCTCACGCCGTGCTCATAGCCTAGGTAGGCAAATACCGATCAGCGCGAGGAGGGGACCTCTTGCTACCAATGCCGGAGGACTGGGAATCGGCCGTCGCCGTCGTCGCCCATCCCGACGACCTGGAGTACGGGGCGGCATCGGCCGTCGCGCGGTGGACCAGGCAAGGCAAGAAGGTGAGCTACCTGCTCGCCACCAGGGGTGAAGCAGGCATCGCCGGGATGGCGCCCGCCCAGGTCGGACCCTTGCGAGTGGCCGAGGAGCAGGCCAGCGCGGCGGTCGTCGGGGTGACCGACGTCCAGTTCCTCGACTTCGCCGACGGCCTCGTCGAGTACGGCATCGCGCTGCGGCGGGAGCTCGCGGCCGCATTTCGCAGGCTCCGTCCCGACGTGGTGATCACGATGAGCTTCGACTTGACCTGGGGCGAGGAAGGCCCGGTCAATCATTCCGACCACCGCGCGGTCGGGCTGGCCGTGCTCGACGCCTGCCGGGACGCAGCGAACGGGTGGATATTCGCTGACGCCGGGCCGGCGTGCCCGCCGATCGGCTCCGCCTACGTGATCGCGAGCGGCGAGCCGACGCACTTTGTCGACGTCACCGAGACGATCGAACTCGGCGTCGCCTCGCTCCGCGAGCACCAGGCCTACATCGACGGTCTTGGCCGTGACTTCGACCCTGACCAGTTCCTGCGGGACATGGCCGGCTACGTCGGGCTCGGGGCCGGCTGCGACTACGCCGTCGGCATGCGCCGCTTCAACACCGGCTGATGACCGACGGTGCCGGAACCGCTCTCACGGTCGCGGCCCGCACCAGCATCGCTCACCGGGCCCGACAATTAACGGGAAGAGAAAGCGTCAAATAGCACCTCAAAGGCTTCCGCTTAACGGAAACACCGTATCCGCCCGGCTGGGGCGCACTAAATTATCCTAACTCGGGTCCCAGGACCAGCTTTCGAACCGACCGGCCTCCGGAGGCGACGTCCAAAACCAACGCAAAATTTTCTGCATAAAAATTTGTGTTAGCTGAATCGCTGCGCGAAACCTCAACTGGGCGGCGGCCTGGCGCCCTCTTCGGCCTGGGCATCGCGGTCGTCCTCGGCGGCGGCGGGCGGCGAGGCTGGCAGGTGCCCGGCCTGCCGGCCCCCCAGCAGGTCGAGCACGCCGCCGCCGCGCAGGCCGAGCAACTCCCAGGACCGGGCTATCCCGACCGCGAAGAAGATCATCACGAACGTGGCGCCGTTGTTCAGCGTTGCGTGCGCGGTACTCGACGTGATCGAGGTGACGGCCTGGGCGCCGTACATGAACGCGATCGCGGGCAGCACGACCGGCCAGCGGCGGCTGAACTTGCGGCCCCCTGCCCGCGCCCGCCACAACCTGACCGCCAGGCTCACGGTGCTGGTCGCGCCGAGCAGCCCGAGGATCAGGCTGGCGGCGGACAGGCCATCGCCCTGCGCCCCGCCAGGAAGCAGCGCGACCAAGCTGACCCAGAGCGCGTCGACCAGCGCGGTGAACGCGGTGGACGCAACGGCCTGGCGTTCAAGCGACTGGCTCACGTCGGAGTTTTCCTGCGCCACCGAGAGCGCTACGAACAGCAGGCCGGTCAGGGCGCCGGCCACCGTGAGGCTGCCGACGAAGAAGTTCGAATAGGACACGATCCAGATCATGCCGCATGACAGACTGGGCGGGCAGCGGCTCGGTGGGCATCAGCTCAGTGGGCATAGGCATCATCAGACCAGGCAGAACTTGAACCCGATCTGGCTCGCAATCGGAGCGGCTTCCGGACTCGCCGCGGGCTTAGCGCTGCGCGGCGAGGTTGCGAGGCTGTCGGTACCTGCCGGTGAGCCTGAGGAGACCTCGTGTGGCCGGTGCGCCACTCCCCTGCCGCACCGGCCCGCGCCTCGCTGCGGGCACTGCGGGCAGTGGCTCGGCCCGCCGCTGGCGATCGAGCTGCTGACCGCGTCGGTCATCGCATTGCTGCTGGCCAGGTTCGGCGGCCAGCCGGCGGTCGCGGCCTTCGGCTACCTGGCGATCGTGGGCGTGGCGCTCAGCCAGGTCGACAGCGCGGTCCAGCGATTGCCTGATCGCCTGACGTTACCGGCTTACCCAGCGCTGATCCTGCTGCTCGCCGTCGCCGCCGCTATCACCGGTGACTGGTCAGGGTTCGGACGGGCGCTGCTCGGCGGCCTGGCCACCGCTGCGGGCTATCTCGCGCTCGCGGTGCTGAGCCGGGGCCAGGTCGGTGGCGGGGATATCAAGCTGGCCGGACTGACCGGCCTGGTGCTGGGCTGGCTCGGCTGGCATACGCTGATCGCCGGCGCGTTCGCCGGATTCTTCCTGGCGGCGCTGGTCAGCGCCGGGCTCCTGATCACTAGGCGGATCACCCGGCACTCGCGAATCAGCTTTGGTCCCTACCTGCTTGGCGGTGCGCTGCTGGCGACGGTCGCCAGCGGCGCCGCCGCCCGCTAGGTGCTAGCCAATCGAGGTACTTGCTCAGACGATCAGTTCGCCGTCGATCCGCTTGAGGTTGTGGCGGGCCAGGGCCAGGTTCGCCTTGGCGCGGTCGAGCACCAGGTACAGGAACAGACCCTGGCTGTTGTCGGTCCGCCGCAGCAGCCGGATGATGTGGTACTGCTTGGCCAGCGTGATCAGGATGTCCTCGATCGTGTCGTCCAGGCGAAGCGCTTCCATGGTCCGCATCTTGGACCGGACCACCTCGGTGTTCCCGGCAGAAGCCACCTCGAGGTCAAGGTACTTGCCGCCGCCCTGCGTACCGAGCGACATGCCGCTGCCCCAGTCGACCAGCGCGACGCCAAGAGCGCCGTCGATCGTCATCGCTTCCTTGAGAGCCGTCTCGATGTTCATCTGCTCGCCTTTCGCGCCCGTCCGTGTCAGACGAACACCCTAGCCAAGCACTAGCGCCCACATACTCAAAACAGCACGAAGGTTACTGAACACGCAAGGTAACGATTCCATCGTCACGGCCACCGATACCTGACGAAACTTCGCCGCCCCAGGCGCTCCACCCGTCACGACCCCGCCCCGGCGGCTCATAGCTTTCTGATAGTTTCGCCGGAATAGCGCGCTAGCGGTCAGGTTGCCGCGAACAGCATCGCAAAGTA
>DASYAT010000269.1:0-19264 GCA_036501205.1 Streptosporangiaceae bacterium
ACCCTGCTCCCGCCGTGACCGAGCAGCAGAGCCGGACGCCTCGCCTACACTCCCCGCACCGCATACGGACAGCGGCTCAGCACGCTCGGTCACGTGATCACCGGTCATCGGGCCGCGCCACTCGATAACCCAGCCACCAGACGATTCAAACACCACACTGCCGGTCGCCGCCATCCTGACCGTCCTAAGTCACAGTGAGCGACCGACCGGAGTAGCGAGCGTTCCACCTGAACACCCGAACCGTTCGCTAAAACGATTCCACGAAAACGACAAACCGGAACGCAAGCATTTTCTAAAAATAAGCCACTGCCTGGGAGAGGTGTTCACGTTTGGTCTTGACCTGCGGTAACGGGCGCTGCCCGCCGAACCGCCTACAGGTTAAGCGAGCGGCGCCCACGGCGTTATGGACTGATTCGCGCTTGCAGCAGGACGAGGCCGCGCTCGTGGCCAGCAGCCCGGCGCCAAGCCCAAACGTGAACCTGTGCCCGGTGAAACGTGAATACCTCTGGGAGCCGCCTGTCGGAATCGAACTGACGACCTGTTCATTACGAGAAACACGACCACCAGCACCAGCACCAGCACCAGACGTTCTAGCTGCACAGATAGCGCGGCCGGACGCACAGAACGCACAGGATGCACCAGATGAACGCGGCACCCCGGTCCACGACCCGTTCCACGGACTCCCAGAAGTTCGAACACACTCCCTAACTCTCAGTAACCAGTGACTCAGGGTCAACTAGGGGAGAGTTCCGGTGCGCGGTTCCCACGGCGGGTAACGTGCGCCGGGTGACCGCTGTGAATGAACTGAACGACGGGTCAGGTGCGGCCGACTACACAGCGACCTTGCCGCGTAAGCGAATGGCCGCGGGAGTGCTGTTCTTTGACGCCGCCGACCGGGTGCTGCTGGTGGAGCCGACGTACAAGCCATATTGGGAGATCCCCGGTGGTGCGGTGGAGGCCGGGGAGTCGCCTCATGATGCTGTGGTCAGGGAGCTCAAAGAGGAACTGGGACTGTCGTGCGCGGTCGGCGGATTGCTGGCCATCGACTGGGTACCGCCGATGCCGGATCGAACCGAAGGGCTGATGGTGGTATTCGACGGCGGGCTTTTGACCGCGCATTCCGCCGCAGCAATCAGCGTGCCACCGGATGAGTTGCGGGGATTCGCGTTCTGCACTGGCCAGGAGGCCGGGCACCGGCTATCGCCGTTGCTGGCTCGTCGCGTGGCGGCGTGCGTCGCGGCGCGGTCGGCGGGCCAGTCCGTGTACCTGGAGAACGGCTACCTGGTCGGCTGAGGCGAGAGGTCAGGCGCTGGCAGGCAACGCCCGCGGTTCAGCGGGCGCGGACAGTGTGGTCACCTTGCCAGTGGATGACCTGTGGGTGTCCAGGAGGGTCTTGCCTCCCGAACGGTACAGACTGTCGTGGATGCCGTCTGCGTACTGGAGGGCAGCGAGGTCAGCGCGGGCTTTGGCAAGCGGGCTGGACGCGGTGAACCCGACGGCACCGAGGAGCAGCGTCAGTTCGCTGGCAGCGGCCAGCGCGGTATCGACGCCGTGGGCTTTGCCTATGCGCGCCCACAGGTCGGCCTGGGCGCAGCCTGCGTCGCCTAGCCGCACTGTGGCGAGAGTGCTGAGGAGTGCAGCGGTCAGGTCGGCGTGGGTACGGCCGATGGTGATCAACGCATTGTCCCGTACTCGCCTCAGCACGCCGGCCCGGACGCGGGCGGCCAGCACTTCGGTTACTGCAGTATGCACGCTAACCGCGGCGCCTAGCGCGGTCGCCGTGACCAGAGGCCGGAAGCGCGCGAAATGCTCGCGGAACACGGCCAGCCCCGTGCCGGGCGCGCCGATAAGGTCGCTGGACGGGTCGATAGGTACCTGGTGCAGCCGCAGCACACCCCAACTCCAGCCCGCGAGCCCGGCCGGCGTGACCGGTTCCCGGCTCAGACCCGGCGCAGCGGCGCCCAGGATCGCGGCGCTGATCCGACCGTCGGGATCGCGGAAGAACACCACCGTCCCGTGTGCCTCGACCAGCCGAGATACCCACACCTTTTCTCCGGAGATGAGCCAACGGCCGCCCGCCGTAAGCATGGCGCGAGTGGTGATCTCCTGAATGCGGCTGCCGCCGTGACGTTCTGTCGCGGCGATACCCACGAGATCTCCGGCGGCCACCCTTGATAGCCACCGGTCCCGAATCGCACGATCGGCGCGAAGCAGCAGGGCGCCGTGTCCAAGGCCAGTGGCGTCGCGAAGATCCAGGTCATGCCAGCCGCACACGAACTGCGCGAGGACCTGGAGTACCGCCGGCCGGCCGTTTCCGCCGTGAGCGGCGGGCAAGGTCAGCCTCGCGTACCCGGCGGACGCCAGCCGCCTGCGGACGTCCAGCAAGAACGATCCGGAGGCCTCTGGATCATCGGCTAGGCGCCTGGCGGTGAGCTGGCCGAGCTGGGTGTCGAGCCCGTCTATCGCCGCCCAGTCGTGCGTGGTCAGCTCCGGGAGGAGCGGACGCAGCAGTTGCAGCCATTCCACCGCGTTCACTGTGAGTCTCCGGCGGCATGGATTCGGGCAGGTACGCCGTAGGCGGTGGCATGCGGCGGAACATCGCAAGTGACAACCGAACCCGCACCGATCAGGGAGCGGGCGCCAATGGTGACGCCGGCCAGGATTGTCGATCCGGATCCGACTTTGCAGCCCTCGCAGAATCTCGGTGGGTTGAGCTCGGTCTCGCGGTCAGGGTCGCGCCAGATGAGGTGCTTGTCGTTGATGGTTCGTATCCCGGCTCCAAGGAATGCGCCTGTGGCGACTTCGGTCGCCGCAGTCAGGTGCGTGCCCGGCGACATGCGCACCCCGTCGCTGATCCGGCACTCGCGCTCGATAGTCAGGTGATGACCGAGCTGGCTGGCAGCACCGACTGTCACCTGGCTGCGCAGCAGAGTGTGGTGGCCGACCGTGACCGCGGCGCCGATCACGACGCCGGCGTAGACAATCGCACCGGAGCGCAAGACGACGTCGTCCCCGACGACGGTGGGTTCGCCGGCGCCAGGGTAGGTGTTGCGCAGTGCGTAACCGTATTCCGGGCAGCCGATCACCACCTGCTCCTCGACGCGCACGCCGGGAGCGAGGTGGGTGCCGCCATGCAGGACAGCACCGGTACTGATAGTGCAGCCAGCGCCAACGACGATCGGGCGGAGAGTGCCGAGCATGTCGGCCGGGACGAAGACTGCGTGCGGGCTGATATGGCAACCTGGCCCGGTCTCCAGCAGACCCGCGCGGGCCAGGTCTGCGGCCGTGACCGGCGCGGGCGGCGTAGTGGCGGACGGGCGAATCATGACGGCCTCCAGAAGGCGCGAAAGAGAAGACAGCAGTCCCGGCTGATACGGGGCCGACTGCTTCTAGCAAAGCGGTGACAACCAGGCGAGACGAGAAGACCGGGCGGCGTTCGCAAGTGGTTTGCGTGTTACGCAAACTCCCGGTTACGCCGGAAGGCGCGGATATCCTGAATGGCCGGAGAGGTCACCGTATGAACACCGAGCCGAGTTGGACCCGATTAGCCGGAGCGGTGAAAGCCGCAGAGGCTGGGCAATACGCTGTGCTGTTGCGACTGGCCCGAACTGCAGCGGGCCTGACCTTGGAGGCCGCTGGTCGCCGGGTCGGATACTCGGCGTCCACCTTGTCACGAATGGAATCCGGCCAGCGACCGCTGACCAATGTGATCGTGTTGCGCCAATTGGCAACTGAACTCGGTATCCCGCTCCGGCTGTTCGGGCTGACCAGTATTGGCGTGGTAGCCGACCGATTGGCCGGTACCGCAGATAAAGTGCCGACGGGACAACCGCGTGATCGGCTGCAGGAGGGCGGTGACGATCCGGTGCGACGCCGTGAGCTGCTGAGCGGGCTTGCCGGCCTGGCCATCATGGTGCCTGTGCTTCCCGCAGGCCCGACCGACGCCTCCGCAGCCTCTGATCCGGCCAGCGACCTGGTCGCCGGTCTTGAGCGGGTCCTCCTGTACGGAGCTGGCACGGCGCAGTCGATCGGTCCAGCGGAGCTACGGGCCGGACTAGCAGGCGTCCGCGCAGATTTCCAGTCCAGCCGGTACCGCGCGCTGGCTGCCCGCCTGCCCGGCCTCCTAGCCAGCGTTGACGGCGGCGCGGTCGAGCCAGCGTTGGCGGCCGAGCTTTACAACACCGCCGTGCACGTCTGCATCAAGCTCAAGGCCACTGGCCTGGACTGGCTAGCCGCCGATCGCGCGCTCGCTGCAGCCCGCCTCTCGGACGACGCAGCGGTGAACGCGAATGTCACGCGCAACGTCGTCTCCCTACTGCGCGGCGCAGGGCGCTACGACACTGCCCAGCAACTCGCGCTACAGGCCGCCGACCGGCTGCCGCTGACCGGGTCGGTCATCACCGCTGAGCATCTGTCGCTTTACGGGATGTTGCTCTGCAACGCCGGTTACGCCGCCGCCCAGGCCGGCGACCGTTCCCGGTGTGCCGAACTGCTCGACGAGGCTGACGCCGCGGCAGCCCGGCTGGGCGGAGATCGCAACGAGCACTGGACCGCGTTCGGCCCCACCGAAGTGCTGCTGCACCGAATCTCGGCCGCTTGGCGACTCGGTGATGCGGGCACCGCCATAAGCTATGCGCGCAAGATCCGCACCGGCACGATCCGGCTACCTGAACGCCAGGCCAGGTACTGGGTCGACGTGGCCCGCGCCTTCGACCAGTGGGGTAAGCCGACCGACTGCTATAAAGCGCTACGCATTGCCGAAACCGCCGCGCCTGAGGAGGTACGCTCACAACCCAAGGTCCGTGGCCTGGCCCACAAGTTGCTCGCGGCACCAACCAGCCCGGCCCTTAGCGGCCTGCGCGAGTTCGCCAGTCGACTTGGCGCGACCTGACCCACATCGAGCTATTTCAGTCACGGTGAGCGACCGCCCGAAAGTGGAGCGTGTGCATCCTGAGCACTCGACCTGTTCGCTGAGTCGGTCCACGAAACGGCAAGCCGGAACGGCAGTACTTTCGAAAAATCATCTACGACCTGGAGCCGCCTGTCGGAATCGAACCGACGACCTGTTCATTACGAGTGAACCGCTCTGCCGACTGAGCTAAGGCGGCGCACCGCCCGCGAAGGACGGCAGCGGAGAGAGTCTACCGGTCCGGCCGACCTCCGCGCGCGCGACCGTGCATTGCCTCATATTCCTGCCGCCATCCGCACACGCTGGCCTTCGGACACGCGCAGCGCTGGCCCGTCTCGGCGACCTTCACAATCACCTGATCAGCCAGAACGCTGTACCCAACGGCGGTTCCAGCCCCGGCAGGCGAGTCCACCGCCACGCCAACCTGGGCGCCTCGTCCTTGAACCGAACGTACTGCGGGTGCTCGTACTTCAGGCTGCACATCAGTCGCCCGCACGCACCGGCGACCGGCATCGGGTTGACCGGCAGGTCCTGGTCCTTGGCCATCCTGATCGAGACCGGCTCGAACTCGCGCAGGAACGTGGTGCAGCACAAATCCCGTCCCCAACGGCCCGATGCCGCCCTGCAACTTAGCTTCCTCACGCGGCCCGACCTGACGCAACTCGACCTTCGCGCGCAACCGCCCCGTCAAGTCCCTCGCCAGTGCACCCAGCCGTAGAACGTCCGCCGATTCACGTTGACCAGCAGATAGCTGCCTGTGGGATCGGCGAAGAGCGACGCCCTGGCCCCCCCTGCGAGCTCAGCCCTCGTGCCTTCTTGTACCTGACGTGGCGTGAGGCTCTAGCGTCGGAAACGTGATCAGGGACGAGCAGCCGGACTGCGCTGGAAGGTCCTGGAAGGTCGGCGCGCTGGCCAGAGTCACCGGGCTGACTGTCAGGACGCTGCATTACTACGATCAGATCGGATTGCTGCGACCTTCGGCACGATTGCCGGGCGGGCACCGGCTCTACAATGCCGTCGATGTCGCCAGGCTGTACCGGATCATCCGCCTGCGCCAGCTCGGCTTCCCGCTCGGTCAGGTCGTTGAGGTGCTGGCCGAACCAGAATGGCAGCTCGCTCCCGCCATCGAACGCCATCTCGCCGAGACCAGGCACCGGGTGGCCATGGCCAGCCGGCTCTGCGCCAGGCTCGCCGCGCTGGCAGCGGACCTGGCGCAGCACGACGCCCCGTCGCCCGAGCAGATGTTCGCAACCGTCGAGGAGATGATCATCATGGACAGCACTGTCCACGGCACCACCGGGTTCTTGATGTATGACGACGTCGACGCCGCGCACGATTACATCGTGCGGGTATTCGGCCTGGCCTCCGGGCAGATCTGGAGGTCAGGCGACGGTCGACGCCCACTATGCCCGAACTGCGGCCGCCGGAGCGAAGATCGTCTGCGAACCTGTCGACCGGCCATACGGGATCCGCGAATACGGGGCGGAGGACCTTGAGGGACAGATCTGGTGGTTCAAGTCCCCGCTGGGCTAACCATGGCCGAGATGGCATCTCGCCGGCTGCGCGCTCGCCGGCAGCCCGGACTGAACGCGCGCTTAGAGCACAGCTTCCTGGCAAAGACGTCCTGGAAGACGTCCTCGGCCGTCGGCTCCGCCCTGGCAGCGGCCTAAACGGGGGCGGAGCGGCCTGAGAGGGCCAGGGTTAGCTCTTCGACGGCTAGCAGGGGGGCGACGTTGATGGCCAGGCGCTCACGGCACGTCATGATCGCCTCGATTCGGCGGACGGTGACGTTCGGGGTGCTGGACTCGGCGATCTTGCGCAGGTCCAGCTCGCGGCTGGCGTTGGCCAGCTCAATGTCGGCGCCGACCTGAACGGCGAGCACGTCCCGGTAGAACGCCGCCAGATCCAGCAGCGCCAGGTCGAGCACGTCTCGCTTTGTCCTGGTCGCCCGGGACTTCTGCCGGTCCTCAAGCTCCCTAAGCGCTCCGGCCGCTCCCCTGATCGCGGTCGCGACGCCCTTGCCGGTGGAACCTTCGCCGAAGGCGCGCCGGAGCGCTTCCCGCTCTGGCACGTCCAGCTCCTCAGTCGTCGCGGTGGCCTCGGCCTCGGCGGCCTGGACTAGCGCGGCCGCCGCGCTCAAAGCCTCGCCGACGCTGTTCACCCGCAGCGGCACGGTGAGCACCTCACGGCGCCGCCTGGCCGTCTCGGCGTCGGTCGCGAGCCGCCGGGCCCGGCCGATGTGCCCGAGCGACGCCCTCGCCGCGTCCAGCGCGACGTCGTCGCTCACGCCCTCGCCGCGCAGGATCTCCGCGACCGCCTCGGTCGGCGGAGTGCGCAAGACGACGAGCCGGCAGCGGGACCTGATCGTCACCGGCAGGTCAGCGGCGGACGGGGCGCAGAGCAGCCAGATGGTGCGCGGCGGCGGCTCTTCTATGGCCTTGAGCAGCGCGTTGGCCGCCTGCTCGGTTGCTCGGTCGGCGTCCTCGAACAGCACGATCCGCCAGCCGCCGTACACCGGCGAGGCGGCCGCCTTGAGCACCAGGTCCCTGGTCTGCTTCACGCCGTAGGACAGGCCGTCCGGGCGGATGAACAGCAAGTCGGGATGAGATCCGGCGGCGACCTGGCGGCAGGACGGGCAATGCCCGCAACCGTCCTCGCCGCAGAGCAGCGCCGCCGCGAACGCCCGGGCGGCGACCGAGCGGCCAGAGCCGGGCGGGCCGGTCAGCAGCCAGGCGTGGGTGAGGCTGGAGACATCGGCCACGGCCGATCTGAGCTGGTCGACGATCTCGTCCTGCCCGGCCAGCGAGGCGAATACGGCTCCAGCCGTCATTCGCGGATCACCGGGATCGATCCCGTGATCTCCTCGGCCCGCTCAGGCACCGGGTCGGGCAGCCGCTCCCGCACGGCGCCGTGAATGGCCCGGCTGAGCTGGGAGGGGTCAAGGCTGGCATCGAGCACAAGGTAGCGCTCAGGGTCGGCCTCCGCCAGCGAAAGGAACTCACTGCGCACCCGGTCATGGAAAGGCAGCAACTCTGCCTCAAGCCGGTCCGCCGACGAGGTCCGTCGAACCAGCCCGTCGGACGGCGGCAGGTCAAGCAGGAACGTCAGGTCCGGCACCAGCCCGTTGGTGGCCAGCTCATTGATCTCCTTCAGCGCCGCGACCGGCAACTGCCGCCCGCCGCCCTGATATGCCAGCGAGGAGTCGACGTACCGGTCCGTGACCACGATCGTGCCGCGCGCCAGCGCCGGACGGATGACCGACTCCACGTGCTCGGCCCGGTCCGCCGCGTACATCATCGCCTCAGCCCAAGGAGACAGCCCGGTATGCGCGGTGTCGAGCAGCAGAGCCCGCAACCGCATGCCGATCTTGGTGGCGCCCGGCTCATGGGTCGACAGCACGTCATACCCGTTCTCGCGCAGCCAGATCGCCAGCAGCCGCGCCTGGGTGGACTTGCCCGCGCCCTCGCCGCCCTCGAAGGCCAGCAGCAGGCCTCGACCGGCCAGGTGAGCATCGGCCTCGCCGTCTTGGCCAGGATCGGCCCGGAACTGCTTCGTCGCTGCCGGCTGGGGCGGGCCGGGCAGCGGCCGGCCGCGTAGCGCGCCGTACAGGTCGGGCAGCAGTGGCACGCCCTTCCGGTCATCCATCTGCCGGAACGATGTCCAGCCGAGCAGGATCGCGATGGCGGCCGCGAGCAACAGCACGAAGTTAAGCCCGACCGAGGCGTAGGCGACGTGCCCGAACTTGATCTGGGCTGAGCCGGTGGCCGCCTTGATCACCGCGGTGAACCCGGCCGCGAGCAGGCCAGAACAGGCGATCACGGCGAACATCACGACGCGAAGCGCCGACTGCAGGAACGCGAACGTGCGGCCTCTGGTCTCGTCGTCGACCTCGCGGCCGATGATCGTGTAACCAGTGGTGTACGCGATTCCCGCGCTGATTCCGAGCACGATCACCAGCACGACGACGACCGGCAGGTTCGGGATCAGCGCGATCAGCGCGAGCGGGACTCCGGCGGCCGCGATCGCCACGCCGAACAGGCGGCGCTTGCTGAAGTCGCTGAACACCTTCACGCCCGCCGACATGCCGACCGCCAGGCCAAGGAAGATCGCCGCGAACACGATGCCCCAGCCGGTCGGCCCGCCGTTCAGCGTGCTGCTCACATAGCCGTAGCCGAGGCCGACCACCACGCCGGCCGCCGCGAACGCTCCGAGCATGCCGATCGTGATGCCGCGGACCATCCGGTTCTGCCCGGCGAACTTCCAGCCCTCCCAGATCGACTTCGCCACCGAGGGGACCGAGATACCGTCGCCGCCGTTGCGTCGGCGGGGCAGTTCGTGCAGCGAGTACACGGTCAGCGCCGAGATCACGAAGGTCGCCACGTTGAAGTAGAGCGACAGCGCGACCTGCCCCTGGTTCACGTTGTGGAAGTAGCTGAACTCCCGGCCGAGGAACTGGCTGATCACCTGGAGCAAGACGAAGAGCAGCGCCGCGATCGGCGCCGTCCCGTAGGTGGTCAGCAGGCTGAGTCCGTTGGCCTCTTCTAGCTTGTCGGGCGGCACCAGGTTGGGGATCGAGGCGTCCTTGGCCGGAGTCCAGAACAGCGAGGCACAGCAGGCCAGGAACTGGGCGATGTAGATCCAGGTCAGCCTGGGCGCGAACCCGATTACCAAGTTGAGCGGGATTGACAGGTAAAGCACGGCCCTGACGACGTCGCCGACGATCAGGTTGATCCGCCGGTCGAGCCGGTCGGCCATGGCGCCCGCCAGCGGGCCGAACAGCAGGTAAGGCAGCAGCGAGGTGATCCAGACACCGCCGACCGCGACGCTTCCTGTCGTGGTGTTCCCAGCAGTAAAAACGCTGCTGTGCGCAGGGTTGCTGCCGGTCAGCGCATAAGCCAGCGCCGACAGCGCGAGCAGGCTCAGCCAGTCCCCCAGGCTGGACAGCGACGTCGCTATCCAGATCCGCCTGAATGGCTTGATGGACAGCACACCTTCGTAGTGCTGCCCCAATTGGGACCTAAGGCTCATTACGCAAGGCTATCGACAAGGTGGGTCTATCCAAGTCCGGCAACGCGAACGCGGCTCCTATGATTCCTCTGAACTGGGTGTTTTGGCTACTGACGAACCCCTGGCCCTGGTGCCGGTCGTCTTGCTCGCGGTCGTCTTGCTCGCGGTGGACTTCGCCGTGCTCGACTTCGCTGCTGGCTTCTTGGCGGCAGTCGATCGGGTGCTGGTCGTCCGGCGCTTGGTCGACGGGCCCGCGGCGCGGCGTTCGGCGAGCAACTCGATCGAGCGCTGGAGCGTTATCGCCTCGGGATCGTCGCCCTTGCGCAGGGAGGCGTTGGTCTCGCCGTCGGTCACGTACGGCCCGAACCGGCCCTCGCGGAGCACGATCGGCTTGCCGCTGGCGGTGTCATCGCCGATCTCGCGCAGCGGCGGTACGGCCGCTCCCCGTGCCGCCCGGCCGCGCTGCTTGGGCTGGGCGAACAGTTCCTTGGCCTGGTCAAGCGTGAAGGTGAACAACTGGTCGTCCGACTCGAGCGACCGGCTGTCGGTCCCCTTCTTGGCGTAAGGACCGTACCGGCCGTTCTGGACGGTGACCGGCTCGCCGTCGATTTCGCCGACCGTGCGCGGCAGCGTCAGCAGCCGCAGCGCGTCGTCGAGCGTGACGCTGTCCAGGTCCATCGCCTTGAGCAGCGACGCGGTCCTCGGCTTGGTCGTGGACGGAGCGTCCTCCGGGAGCACCTCGGTCACGTAAGGCCCGAACCGCCCCGCCTTGGCGACCACGGTCAGCCCGGTCGACGGGTCAGATCCCAGGATCTTGTCCCCGGTCGGCCGGCTGAGCAGTTCCTCGGCGTACTCAGCCGTCAGCTCGTCCGGCGCGGTGTCCTCGGGCACGTTGACCCGCTGGCCGTCGTGCTCCAGGTAAGGCCCGTACCGGCCGACCCTGATCACGATGTCAGTGCCCGCCAGCGGGAACGAGCTCACGTCCCTGGCATCGATTTCCCCGAGGTCGCTCACCAGCGACTTGAGGCCCTCTTCGCCTTCGGTGCCGAAGTAGAACCGGCGCAGCCACGGCACTCGCCCGGCCTCCCCGGCCGCGATCTGGTCGAGCGCGTCCTCCATCCGGGCGGTGAACTCGTAGTCGACCAGGTGGGTGAAGTGCCGCTCGAGCAGCGTGATCACCGCGAACGCGATGAACGACGGTACCAGCGCGGTGCCCTTCTTGAATACGTAGCCGCGATCCAGGATCGTCCCGATGATCGTCGCGTACGTCGACGGCCGGCCGATGTCCCGGTCTTCGAGTTCCTTGATCAGCGACGCCTCGGTGTACCGCGCGGGCGGCCTGGTCGAGTGATCGGCCGCGGCCAGCCGCAGAACGTTCAGCGGGTCGGTCTCGGCCAGCGGCGGCAGGCGTCGCTCGCGGTCGTCCCGGTCAGTCCCGTCGGCCTCCTCAACGTCCTCGACGTATGCCTTGAGGAATCCGTAGAACGTGATGATCTTGCCCGAGGCGCCGAACTCGGCCTCTTCGCCGGTGCTTGACCGGCCAGAAACCCGGACCGAGACCGACTCGCCGACCGCGTCCTTCATCTGGGATGCGACTGTGCGCTTCCAGATCAGCTCGTAGAGCCGGAACTCATCGCCCTTGAGGCCGGACTGCGGCGGGGTCCTGAAGCTGTCACCGGCTGGCCTGATCGCCTCGTGGGCCTCCTGGGCGGTCTTGACCTTGCTGCTGTACACCCGCGGCTTGTCGGGCACGTAGTCGTCGCCGTACAGCTCTTTGGCTTGCTTGCGGGCCGCTGAGATCGCGGTTTGCGAGAGCGTCACCGAGTCGGTCCGCATATAGGTGATATGGCCGTTCTCGTACAGGCGCTGAGCCACCTGCATCGAGTACTTAGCGGAGAAGCCCAGCTTTCGCGACGCCTCTTGCTGCAACGTGGTCGTACGGAACGGCGCGTACGGCGACCGGCGGTATGGCTTCCTTTCAACCGATTTGACGGAGAAAGAGGCGGTTTGCAGCCGGTCGGCTAGGCCAGCGGCAGCGGCCTCGTCCAGATGCAGGGCCGTTGCCTCGCCCGCCTTGGCGGTCTTGAGCTCGCCGATCGAGCTGAAGTCGCGGCCCTGGGCGATGCGGCGTCCGTCGAGGGCGACGAGCGTCGCGGTGAACGAGCCGGCATCGTTCTCGTCCGGCTTCGCCTCTGGCTTGGGGACCGTCGCGAAGTCGGCTTCGAGATCCCAGTACCTGGCCGGCCGGAACGCGATCCGCTCCCGCTCCCGGTCCACGACCAGGCGCACGGCGACCGACTGCACCCGGCCGGCCGAGAGCTGCGGCATGACCTTCTTCCACAGCACGGGCGAGACCTCGTACCCGTAGAGCCGGTCAAGCACCCGGCGGGTCTGGTAAGCCTCGACCCGGCCGTTGTCGATGTCGCGCGGACTGGCGACAGCGGCCGCGATCGCCTCCGGCGTGATCTCGTGGAACACCATCCGCTTCGTCGGCACCTTGGGCTTGAGCTCTTCGATCAGGTGCCAGGCGATGGCCTCGCCCTCGCGGTCTTCATCAGTGGCGAGCAGAAGTTCGTCGGCGTCCTTGAGCAACTGCTTGAGCTTGCTGACTTGCTGGCGTTTGTCCGCGTTCACGACGTAGAGCGGCTCGAAGTCAGCATCGACGTTCACCCCGAGCCTGGCCCAGGGCTCTTTCTTCAGCTTGTCAGGGATGTCGGCGGCACTGCCCGGCATGTCCCTGATGTGGCCGATGCTCGACTCGACGACGTAGTCCTTGCCCAGGTAACCGCCGATGGTCCTGGCCTTGGTTGGCGACTCCACGATGACGAGTCGCCGCGCGCCGTTCGCCGACGAATCGGCTCCAGCGCCTGCCTTGCCACGCGCGTTACCGCGCCGCGGCGTCGGACTGGTCTTTGCTGCCACGCTTTCTCTACCTCACATCTCGCAGACGCCAGGAGGCTACCGTAGGCGGCCGACTGACTTCGCGAGTCCGATCAGATCACTCATCGGTGGCACCGAACGCATCTACGTGGTAGCAGATTCCCCAACGCTGATTGAATCATCGCTGCCGGCGAGCACAATAAAGGTGATGGCCGAGTACTCCTATCTCGTGATCACCCTGCCGCGAGGAACGTCACGCGACGCCGCGCGGCAGATCCTCACCGATCATGCGGAGTACGGCGACTGGGAGCTGGCCCGGCTGCACCGCTTCGCTGACGGCAGCCGCACCGCGACGCTGCGGCGCCGCATTATCAGGCAGTCCAGGCCGGTCGAGCTAGGTCCGCTGTCCACCGGATTCAGCTAACCGTAGCGCCTGACCTGCGGATTTACCTGATGGAACCGGTCCGGACCGAGTAGGCGGAATTACCCGGTCCGGACCGTGCTAGAGCCGGGGGACGCCCCCAGGAACCCTTGGCCGAGATCAGCGAGCCAGGAACCGAGCGGACGGCGCGGCGTGCCGGGGCGCCGGCCGCTCCCGATGCGATTGCCTGGCCGGTCCAGGCAGTCGGTGCTTGCTCTGGTATCCGCCGGCCGGGCTATCGGCCGACCGCTTCGGCGGCCAGAAAATTTCGTCCGCGCCGCGCTCCTGCACAGGCTCGTTCGTCAGTTTCTGTTCATCGGCCCGATCAGCGAGCACCCGCGAAGGTTTCAATTTGGCTCGCTTCCTGAGCTTGGTCTTCCCCGCTGGGGCATCGCCGCCGATCCGCCACGGCTGGTCAAACTGCCGCGAGACCCTCGCCGCGGCGAACGCCAGCACTGTCAGGCCAGCGCCGAACGCATAGCTATTCGTCGACTCAGCGCCGATCACCGGGATCGGGGCCGGGTTAAGACCCGAGGTCAGCGCCACGTGCGCGGCCGTCTGAATCGCCCAGGTGTCCATCCGCTGCTCCTAGTTCATCCCCCGAGCCGATCTTGTATCTGCGCGGCTACGTTGCGTAGCCGCCTGATGGCGCACTGGACCCCGTGCGTAAATCCGCGCGCTCGTGAGGTTCCGGTTACGGCGGCCACGACCAGCGGCAGTTACCAGCTCGCCGTGGCCGCCGGAGCGGAATACTTCCCGCTGCCGGGAACAAGGATCAAGCAGCCGACCTGCCAGGCCGACGCACAGCCAACCCTCCTCGTTCAGTAACCGGCCAAGTACGAGACCGTTGACGGAAGACGCATTGGAAGGGGTGCGCCCCCAGGTCAACCCCGCACGATGAGTAACCGTAGCACTACACAGGGTTCGCACACGGGCAAACGCTGGAAAGCTACGGCGGGTCCCGACTAATGCTCAGTGATCAGCTTGCGCTCAGCGCTGGGCTATAACTCAGCTAGCTGCGGAAACTCCGTTTGGCGCGCCTCAGCACAGATCGATGAACCGGTCAAGCACCCTGGTGCCGAAGTCCAGCGCGCTGACCGGCACCCGCTCATCGACCCCGTGGAACAGTCCGGCGAAGTCGAGCTCAGGCGGCAGCCGCAGCGGGGTGAACCCGAAGCAGCGGATCCCCAGCCGGCTGAACGACTTCGCGTCGGTGCCGCCGGACAGGCAGTAAGGCACGACCTTGCCATCGGGATCCTGCTCAAGCAGCGCGGCGGTCATGGCATCGCAAAGAGCACCGTCGAACGTCGTCTCCAGCGCGATCTTGTGGTTCACGAACTCGCGCCGAACCCCAGATCCGAGTAGCTCATCGAACTCGGCGAAGAACTCGTCCTCGAAGCCCGGCAGGAACCGGCCGTCGATCTGGCCGGTGGCGGTCTGCGGCACGACGTTCACCTTGTAGCCCGCAGTCAGGACCGAAGGATTGGCCGTGTTGGTCAACGTCGCACCAACCATGCGAGCGATCGGGCCTATCTTGGCAAGTACCTCGTAGGTAGCTTTCTGCTGAAAATTAATCCCGAGTGCCTCGCAGGCGGATTCCAAGAAGGCCTCGACCGACGGGGTGAGGCGTACCGGCCACTCGTGCCGCCCGATTCGCGCTACCGCCTCGGCTAGCTCAGTGACCGCGTTGTCGGGCTGGAGCATCGAGCCGTGGCCGGCGGTGCCGCGCGCGATCAGGCGCATCCAGGCGATGCCCTTCTCGGCCGTCTGCAATAGATAGAGGCGCTGGCCCCCGATCGTGGCGCTGAAGCCGCCGACCTCGCCGATCGCCTCGGAGACCCCTTCGAAATGCTCAGGGTGGTTGTCGACTATCCAGCCCGCGCCGTAGTCGCCGCCCGCCTCCTCATCGGCGAGGAACGCCAGCACGATGTCCCGCGGCGGCTTGCGTCCCTCCCGCAGCCGCTGCCTGACCACCGCCAGCATCATCGCGTCCATGTCCTTCATGTCCACCGCCCCGCGCCCCCAGACGCAGTCGTCCCTGAGCTCGCCGGACAGCGGATGGACCTGCCAGTCGGCCGGGTCGGCCGGGACGACGTCGAGGTGGCCGTGGATCAGCAGGCCGGGCCTGGATGGGTCTTCGCCTTCGATCCTGGTGATGAGGCTGGTGCGGTTCTGGCTGGATTCGAGCAGCGTTGGCTCCAGGCCCACCTCAGCCAGGAGGCCGGCGACGTGCTCGGCGGCGGCGCGCTCGCCAGGGCCCGCATTGTCCCCGGCGTTCGTGCTGTCGATCCTGATCAGGTCGCTCGCCAGGCCTGCGACCTCCTGCTGGGCTGTGATCGTCGTCATCTGGCCATAGTGCCATCGGGGGCACGGCGCGTCCCGGTAGGGGGCTGGCCGGAGGCGGTGCGGGCGGCCGGTGTCCGGTTTGGTGCAGGTCCTTGGCTTCTGGGTCGATGGGCCTGGTGGGGACTTGGGTCTGTGTGCGTGTGTCGCACGGAGGCGGGCAGGTTTGCTATCGTGATGCGGCTGGGACGGTGAGTTGGCCTACCCGACCAGCAGCCAGCTTTGAGTCCGGGTGGCGGAATAGGCAGACGCGCTAGCTTGAGGTGCTAGTGCCCCAAAAGGGCATGGGGGTTCAAGTCCCCCCTCGGACACGACCCTTTCGTACATGTATCGCCCAGCCTTGCGCGCGCTGTGACCGTTCTGGGACAGCCTGGGTTGTAGGTGAGCTTCAGACCTAGCTGGCCGTAGAGTTCGGCTTTGTTTTGCGGTTCCGCATCGCGCAGGACGGTTAGAACGTCGGTTACCGCGTCTATGAGTGCGCTGATTTCCTCTCTGGTCATACGCCGTGATGTCTGGGTGTTGTCGAGTGAGCGCAGGCGGGATTCGGCCGCCAGCTTGCGCGCCTGGGTTTCGGTGATCCACGGGCCGACGACTGCGGGGTCGCCTTCGGCGTCGAGTGCGGCTCGGTACTGGGCGAGTTGGTGGATGCAGTCGCGAACCTGAACGCGAAGCGAGTCGGCCTCCGGTGCTTCCTGGTGCTGCTGGGCGCTGGCTAGGTCGTCCAGGGTCGTCGGTAGATGCGCTGGGTCGAGGGTCTTGGCTAGCCACGCGTCGAGCTTTGGGAGGATGTCGGCTTCGCGGAGGTAGACCGCTCTCGGGTGTTTGACGTGGTTGGCGGTTGCGTACTGGCTGGGGTAGGTGCAGCGGTAGTAGGTCTGGTCGTTGTTCCAGCTGCCTTGCATGCGGCGGGTGCAGATTCCGCAGTAGAGCAGTCCGCGCAGCGGGTAGCTGCGCGGACTTGTGCGGGGCCGCTTGGTAACCTCGCGCGTGCCTTTGGCCGCTAGCAGGGCCTGGGCGCGGGCGAAGGTGTCGGGCCCGACGATCTGGGGGTGGACTTCCTGATCTGAGTAGATCCACTGGCCCGCGTCGTTCCACCGCTGCTTGGTCGTGTGACCGAGCGCGACGTCGTGAACGTCGATCAGGACTTCGTCTTTGCGCTGCTTGTTCCAGACCTGCCGGCCGGTGTAGCGCGGGTTGCCGAGGATGGCGCGGATCGCGCTCTTGGACCAGGCCTGGCCGCTGCGGTGCGGGTTGCGCGCAGGGTCATGAGCTGACGGGCTAAGGATGCCACGCTCGGTCAGCATCTCGGCGATTGCGAAGATGCCGTAGCCGGCCAGGAAGTAGTAGAAGATCTCGGCCACTACCTCGGCGGCTGGCTGATCGAGCGCTAGAGCATGCAGTCGCTTGCCGTCAGCGGCCTTGGCCGGGTTCGGATGCGGGCCGACGTCAACAAGCTTGTAGCCGTACGGCGGGCGTCCGCCCAGGAAACGGCCCTCGATCTGAGTCTGAGCTGCCATCGCGGTGCGGACCCGGATCTTGATGCGATTGCGTTCGCCTTTGGAGACGCCGCCGAAGACGGACATGATCAGGTCGTGCGCTTCGTTGTCCGGGTCGATAGGGCCTCCAACCTCGGGCACCCACAGCTGCACGCCGTAGTGGGCGAACAGCGGGAAGGTGTTGCCGAACTGGTTGCCGTAGAACGCCCGCTGCGGCTCGCCGACAACCACTGCTTCAAAGCCACGGTTCGGGTCGGCTAGTGCTTCCAAGAGTCGGCTTGCTTCCGGCCGACGCTGGGGCGGGATCGAGCGGGACTTGTCGATGTCGAAGAATTCCGTGACGATCTGGCCGCCGTGCGGCTCGATCAGGTTGCGGGCTCGGGTGAGCTGCCATCCTCGGGACGACTCGGGATCCTGGTTGTCTTCGGTGGATACGCGGCCCCAGAACGCTAATGCTTTCGTCTGAGCGGTCATCGGTTCTCCCTTCGGTCTGGGTCCGCTGCGCGGACCAGGATTCGCAGCAGCGCGCGGGCGGCTGCCGGGGTGAGCCTCGGCGGCTCATCCGGCAGGATCACCCGCACCTTCTTGGCGTCGTCGGTGCTCTGGCTTGTGCACCTGGCCGCCCGGGTTGGCGCTGCTCCGGGCCTGCGATCGTACGCCGCCGGGCGTCGTTTGGGAGGGCCTGAGCAGGGCTTTCTTGCCGCAGCGGCACAATGCCGGGGCGGCATGCCGCTCATTGATTGCCGCCATTCGTGCCGTTGTCGTTGCCGCCCGGCTCTGCTTCGGCTTGCCGCAGCCGTTCGGCGGCAAGCGCGGCAAATTCGGGGTTGAGGTCAATGCCGGTGAACCGGCGGCCAAGAGCTAGAGCGGCAATGCCGGTCGTGCCGATACCGCAGAACGGATCGAGGACCATGCCGCCCGGCCTGCATCCGGCGCGGATGCACCTGGCTGGCAGCTCTGCCGGGAAAGCCGCGTAGTGCGGACCTCGGTACGGCCGGGTGTGGATCGGCCAGACATCTCCGGGGTTCCGGCCGTTGGGGTGGTAGCGGCGATGGTTGCGGTCGCCGTACCGGCGTGCGGCAATGACCTGCCGGGCGTGAGTGCCGTACTTTGCCGGACGGCTGCCGAGCCGTTGCCGATCGGCTGGTCGGCGGCTTGTCATGCCAGTTGCGGTCGCGTGCGAAACTCGGATCGAGTCCAAGTCGAACCAGTAATGGCGTGACTTGACGAGCAGGAAGACGAGTTCGTAGCGGCAGTTGAGCCGGTCGGTGACCGATTCGGGCATGGCGTTGGGCTTGTGCCAGACGATCGCGTTGCGGATGATCCAGCCGTCGTCTTGCAGTGCGAGGGCGACTCGCCAGGGCAGGCCGAGCAAGTTTTTGGTGCCAAGGCCATGGGTCTGCCGTCCGGTCAGCGCGGCACCGACGTAGGAATGGATGCCGTGCGGTGTGCCGCTGCCGGCTGAGTAGGAGTCGCCGAGGTTGAGCCAGCAGGTGCCGTCATCGGCCAGGACGCGGCGGGCTTGGCTGAACACGGCGACCATCGTGGCGATGTAGCCGGCTGGGTCTAGTTCGTGGCCGTACTGGCCGGTGACGCCGTAGTCACGTTTGGCCCAGTACGGCGGGCTCGTCACGATACAGTCGGCGGCCGCATCGGGCATCGCAGCGAGAATTTCTAGTGCGTCACCAACTTGAATCGTCGCGTTGTGCTGACTGTCGTTCGTGGCGATCACCTTCCTCTCCGGGGTTCGTTCGCGGGCGGCTCCTTTCGTCTGTGTCGTTGGCCTGGCCGGTTGGTGTTTGTCTTTGTCTTTGTCTACGTCTATGTCTGTGCGCCTTAACGTGCAGACGCGCGGGAACCGTAGACGTAGACAATGGCGAGTGACTGTCACAGTGCGCGCCATCGGCCTCTGGCGATCAGGGTCACCTGGCCGCGCTGGGTGAGTTCGTGCAGCCGCTGGTAGACCCATGGCCGGCTCATGCCGGTTTCGGCCATCAGGTCGGGAACGGTGATCCCGTCGTCGGGTGCCATGCAGAGCGCGACCCATAGCATCGCTTCCGGCGCTCCCCGGGACTCGTCTGGGCCGTCCTGGACGTCGGCGTGGTCATCCGGATCGGCTGGGTGGCCGGGTGCGTCTGGGGTCACTTGGGCGCGTTGACCGAGTGCCTGTTGTGAGATGGCGTCCAGGGTTGGCCGAGTTTGCGCGTG
>DASYAT010000270.1:0-2064 GCA_036501205.1 Streptosporangiaceae bacterium
GACGGCATGGACTACACCCACCTTGGCCGCAGCGGCGTCTCGGTCAGCCGGATCTGCCTGGGCACGATGAACTTCGGCGCGTACACCGAGCCGCCCGACGCGTTCGCGATCATGGATCATGCTCTTGACCAGGGCGTTAACTTCTTCGACACCGCTAACACCTACGGCCGGCCGCGCGCCGAGGGGGTCACAGAATCGATCCTCGGCGACTGGTTCTCCGCTGGGAGCAGTCGCAGGGACCGGGTGGTCCTGGCGACCAAGCTGTACGGCGGCATGGGCGAGTGGCCGAACGACCGGTACCTGTCGGCGGTGAACATCCGGCAGGCCTGCGAGGCGTCGCTGCGGCGACTGCAGACGGACAGGATCGACCTGTACCAGATGCACCACGTGGACCGGAACACGCCGTGGGAGGAGATCTGGGAGGCGTTCTCGGTTCTGCGCCAGCAGGGCAAGGTGATCTACTTCGGCTCGTCGAACTTCGCCGGCTGGCACATTGCGCAGGCTCAGGAGGCGGCGCGGCGGCATGGTGCGTTCGGCCTGGTCGCCGAGCAGTCGCTGTACAACCTCGCGGCCCGCACGGTCGAGCTTGAAGTGCTGCCGGCCTGCCAGGGCTACGGCCTCGGCGTGATCCCGTGGAGCCCGCTGCACGGCGGCCTGCTGGGCGGGATTCTGGCTAAGGAGTCCGACGAGGGCGGGCGCAGCGGCGGCGGGCGAGCCGCCCAGATGCTCGAAGGCAAGCGGGACCAGGTCGCGGCGTACGAATCGTTCTGTGCCGAGCTAGGTGAGCCAGCCGGCGAGGTCGCCCTGGCCTGGCTCTTGCACCAGCCGGCTGTCACCGCCCCGATCGTAGGCCCGCGCACGATGGACCAACTCGACAGCGCGATCCGGGCGTCGGGGATCAAACTCGATGAGAAGGCCCTAGGCCGCCTCGACGAGATCTTCCCAGGCCCAGGCGGCGCCGCTCCCGAAGCCTACGCCTGGTAATCCCGCATCCCCCGACCCAAACCACCGCCGGCCCTGCTGAAATGGCGTCTTCGTCGCCGGGCCAGCCAGATGAATATGCACCTTCATCCGGATTCCAGGGTGTGAATCTGCATATTCATCTGGTCCAACCTCGCCGATTCCGAGTCGGCGCTCACTTTGACGAAGAATTTGCCGCGGATTTTGGCGATTTTGCGCGGCTAACTCTTCGTGAAACGAGAAGTCTTCGCCGAAATTTCGGCATTTAGGTCACTCAGGTGTCAGGGCTCACCGCTGCCCGGGCCTGGGATGGGGTCATGCCGAAGCGGGCTCGGAAGGCGCGGGTCAGGTGGGGCATGTCGTGCAGGCCCCAGCGGGCGGCGACCTGGTGGATGGTGTCGGAGCCAGACGAGGCGGATCGAAGGTCGGCCAGGATCCCGTCGAGCCGGTAGGCGCGGATCAATTCGGTCACGGACTGTCCCGAGGCCTCGAACAGCCGGTGCAGCGTTCGCTCCGACATATGGTGCGCGGCGGCCACGGCGGCATGACTGAGTTCGGCGTCGGCCAGGTGCCGCCGGATGTAGGCGTCGATCGCCAGCATGACCGCGTCGGGCCGCTCGGGCAGTCGCTCGGCCGCGAGCGCGGCGCGCAGCAGGTCCAGGCTCGCGTGACCCATGAGCACGTCGGAGGCACCGGTTGCCCGCACGTCGCCGTTGACCGCTGAGGCGACCAGCGGCGCCTACGCGCCGTTCGGCGGCACCCGGGCCTCAGGCAACGGCGCCAGGTTCGGGTCGCAGTCCAGCTGGGACGAGTTCACCCACTGGCGCTGGGTCACGGTGCGCGACCAGGCCCACGGGTTCCCCTTCTAGGTCCCCCCGGCTTGGCCGAGAGTCGTCCCCGGCCGGCGATGCTGGTTCCACTGCCACTCGCCATCACCGCTGGCCGGGGACGGCAGTCCCAAGCCCTAACCGGCTGGCGGCGAGCCGGCTGGCGGCGAGCCGGGCGGAGGCGAGCTGGGCGGAGGCACCTCGCCTGCTGCCTTCACGAGCAGCTCAAGCTCGTCAACCAGGTAGCCGGCCAGGTCGTCAAGATCGGGTACCAGCT
>DASYAT010000271.1:0-24323 GCA_036501205.1 Streptosporangiaceae bacterium
CGTCCACGTCTACACAGCCGGCGGCCTGGCCCTGCTCGCCCTGGCCGGACTGGTCATCGCCGTCATCGGCGCCCTCGGGCCCGCCACCTGGGCCGCCGTATCCAGGACCACCACCGCCCTGCGTGCCGAATAACCGAACCAGTCACCGCGGCATCCATGGCGACGGCCGACACCAGCGGCCGCCTGCCAACGTCTGATGGAGCGAGCGACCCGCCCGCTGGACTCTATCCGCAGCGCTGGCTGAATCAGCCTTCAAGACACCTGCGACATCGTCCACAAGGTTGAGATCGGCCAGGCACGGAGCCGATCACCGAAGGACAAGGGAGCCGACCCGGCGTAGAGGACGATGCCAGCGACTAGCTGGTCACCGAGCTGGCGCCGTAGTCGCTCGATACCGCGAAAGTCCTGCGACCGCACCGTTTCTGCGGCTTTAACCTCGCAAGCGACTATCTCTCCTGCAGCGGATTCCAAGATGGCATCCACCTCATACTGATCCCGGTCCCGGTAGTGGTACAGCCTTACCGGCTGGCTCGCGAAGGTCAGCTGTCTGGACAACTCGCCAAGAACAAACGTCTCAAGCAAAGGGCCGACTGGCGCCGTCGGGTGCCGAGTTCTCTTGAGACTCAAGCCGGTGAGATGGGCAGCCAGCCCGGAATCGTTAAGCAGCAACTTCGGCGTCGCCACGGCCCTGGTGACAAGGTTGCTCGACCATGCCGGAACACGCCGGGTGATGAACACCAGGTCCAGCAGGTCCAGATAACGCTTGACCGTGGTGGCTGGGACCTGCAGGCGGTTAGCCATGGTCCCGGGGTTCGCAAGTGTGCTCGTGGATGCTGCTATGAGATTTACGAGACGCCGCATATCACCGGTTCGCTCGATATCGGCGAGTTGCCGGACGTCGCGATTAATAACGTCGGAGATATACGCCTCAAAAAACCGGCCGCGACGGCCAGCATCGATGCGGCGAACCGCTTCTGGGTATCCGCCACGCATGGCTCGTTCGAGGTAATCCTCTCGTCGCAGATCCGATGGCCGGACGCTGACTTCGACTCCGTGCCGGAAGATCGCGTCGACGAATCCGTCGGGACCCTCATCGATTTCACCTTGCGACAGCGGTGACAATTCGACGGTTTCCGATCTGCCAGGCAGGAGGTCAGGAATATCACGCAGACCAACCAGCCTGGCCGATCCGGTCAGCAGGAATCGCCCGGGCCGCGGGTCAATGTCTACCTCGTGTTTGATAGCGAGGAATAGTTCGGGTACTCGCTGCACCTCGTCTATGACCAGCAAGCCGTCGTGCCGCACAAAAAGGCCAGGATCAGCCTGGGCTGCCTCCCTGAGCGGCAACTCATCGAGGTAACGCAGTTCGGATCCGGGATGCTCCGACATCACAAGCCGCGCTAGGGTGCTCTTGCCCGTTTGTCTCGCACCGTTGATTACCACAACTCGGGTATCAGCCAGTGCCTCGGTGACAGCTTGTCGAGCATGGCGGCGGAAGAGCCCCTCGACCTGCTCCATGCCTCAGTACGCTACCAGCCCAGTGGCGGGTTTGCCGATATCGTCGTGGTGGATCTGCCGGACGACTTGTGGTGGACCTGCCGACAGGTATGCGG
Organism: Streptosporangiaceae bacterium; assembly: GCA_036501205.1. Classification (GTDB taxonomy): domain Bacteria; phylum Actinomycetota; class Actinomycetes; order Streptosporangiales; family Streptosporangiaceae; genus Chersky-822. The sequence continues at coordinate 1,614 of DASYAT010000271.1, forward strand.
TGGATCTGCCGAACATGCGTCGCCGAGGCTCAACGATGCTCCGGACAGCGGCGACCAGGCCGACGACGTAGGGCACGCCGACCCTGAATGAGGCTAGACCGGATCTTGGGCCGGCCAGCGCACACGACCGGCTCGGCATCCTGGCTGGTCGGGTTGGCGGAGGATAGGAGATTCGAACTCCTGAGGGGTTGCCCCCAACACGCTTTCCAAGCGTGCGCCCTAGGCCACTAGGCGAATCCTCCGTCGGCTAGCCTACCGAACCCCCACTTACTGCTGGGCCAGAATTGCCTCCAGTTCGGCCAGCGGATCGCGGACCACCGGTCCCCTGGCCTCAACTACCGCCCGCCGGATCACCCCGGCGAACGGGAAGGGCGCCTCGTAACCAGTGCCGACCGCCGGTCCCCACTCGTAGCCGCAGGTCAGGCCGACGCCGACGGCGTTGAAGCCGGACGGCGTGAATCGGGGGATCTCGGCTCGCCCGATCTCAGCATCATCGCACCGCAGGACTCCAACCCCGCCCAGACCCGCATCCTTCTCGAAGACGTACTCGATGCGGTGATCACCAGTAGTCAGCCGTCCGGAGGAGGCCACGACGTGGCGCTCCTTGCCGTACAGGTTGTGCACGTACCGGATCTGCCCGTCGAGCACGTGCAGCGACCAGCCGCCGAGCGCCGACCCGAGCGCCAGCAGCGCTCCGTCGCACTGACCGGCCTCGGCGATGGTCACGTCGACCACCAGAGCATGTGACCGGTTTCTGATCTGAACCGCGACTGACTCGGGGACCGGGGCTCCGCCGGGGAAGTACCGGTAGACCTCGCGGGGCCGCCGATGATCGGGTTTCGGGTTCACCAGTGCCCACAACGCCCGGTTGTCGAGTGGCAGCACCTGGTTGCGTCGGGCCTCCTGCCACCACAGCCCGACCAGTTCGGCCAGCAGTTCTGGACGCTCGGCCGCCAGGTCGTGGCACTCCGATAGGTCCTCGGCGACGTGGTACAGCTCCCACACGTCGTCGTCGAAGGACGCATTCGGGTCCTGGTCATCGTAGAGCGGGCCGACCGGGTGGAACGCGACCGCCTTCCAGCCCCGGTGGTAGATCGCCCGCGAGCCGAACATCTCGAAGTACTGCGTCTCGTGCCTCTCGGCTAGGTCAGTTCCATCGGCGGGCAGCAGATACCCGAAGCTCACCCCGTCGATCGAGCTCTGGGCCACTCCGTCGATCTCGGCCGGCAAGCCGTCACCAAGGCCGGTCAGCTCGACCACCGTGGGCAGTACATCGATCGCGTGGGTGAACTGATGCCGGATCCCGCCGGCCTCGATCAGCCCGTCCCGCACTCCGCGCGGCCACGACACGATGCACGGGTCCGCGATCCCGCCCTCGTGGACTTCGCGTTTCCAGCGGCGGAACGGGGTGTTGCCCGCCATCGTCCAGCCCCACGGATAGTTGTTGTGGGTGGACGGTCCGCCGATCTCGTCGATCCGGTCGAACATCTCATCGCTGGTCGCCGGGTCGAGGTTGACCAGCCGGACATCGTTGATTGACCCGGTCGCCCCGCCTTCCGAGCTCGCCCCGTTGTCAGAGGCCACGATTACGATCGTGTTGTCCGCATCACCGATCTCACCCAGAAAGTCGAGGACCCGCCCAAGCTGCTCGTCGGCGTGGGACAAGAATCCGGCGAAGCACTCCATGAACCGCGCCGCGACCGCGCGCTCCCGATCGTCCAGGTCAGACCAGGCCGGCACCCAGCCAGGCCGAGGCGACAAGCCGGTCGATGCCGGCAGCAGTCCCGACCACGGCAGCCCAGACGACAGCAGCCCAGACGACAGCAGTCCCGACGACAGCAGCCCAGACGACAACTGCCGCGCATAGATCTGATCCCGCCAGGCATCCCAGCCCAGGTCGAACTGGCCGCGGTACCGGTCCAGCCATCGGGACGGCGGCTGGTGCGGCGAATGACACGCCCCCGTCGCGAAGTACAGGAAGAACGGCTTGTCGGCGTCAACCGCCCGCAAGTCGCCGACGAACTCGATCGCCCGATCGGCCAGATCCTCGGTCAGGTGATACTCCGCAGCGTCGTCCGGAAGAGACGGCGGCCGCACGGCGTGGTTGTCGCAGTACAACGCCGGCCGGAACTGGTGGGTTTCGCCGCCGTGGAAGCCGTACCAGCGGTCGAAGCCGCGCCCGAGCGGCCAGGTCGACCGGGACGCCGCCATGTTCGTCTCGTCCTCGGGCGTCAGATGCCACTTGCCAACCGCATAAGTGGCATAACCCGCCGCCCGCAGCATCTCCGACAGGAACCCGTTCTCCCGAGGCGGCGAGCCCCAATACCCAGGAAACCCCACGGCCAGGTCAGCTATCCGGCCCATGGCGTTGCGGTGATGGTTGCGCCCGGTGAGCAGACAGGCTCGGGTTGGCGAGCACAGCGCCGTCGTATGGAAGTTCGCCAGCCTGACTCCGCTGGCGGCCAGCCCGTCCAGTACCGGCGTCTCAATATCGGACCCGTAGCAGCCGAGCTGAGCGAAACCGACATCATCCAGCACGACCAAAACCACGTTGGGAGCGCCGGGTGGCGGCCGCACCGTCGGCGGCCACCACGGCTCAGAATCCCGCCAATCTCGCCCGATCCGTCCCATCGACCGACTTCAGCAGAACCGTGATCTCCTCGTCAACCCCGCTGGCGGCGTGACCGTGCCGGAGCCGAAGTGAGCCACGTAGACGGTCTTCGGCTGCCACCACCAAGACCCACCGTCAGGTTGCTTGAGGCCGGGACCGCTAACTTTGAGTCGTGGCGGACGATCTAGCGGTCCCACGACAGGGACGCAAGGGAGCAATCCGCTACGCGCTCGGCGTCTGCCTCGGCCTTGTGGTTCTCCTGCTGCTTTTCGGCAAGCGGGGAGAACTCTTCGCGGCCTTCCATCAAATCTCCAGAGCCGACCCCACCTGGGTCCTGGTCGCCGCCGTCGCCGAGGCCGGCTCGGTCCTGGCCTTCGCGCACATCCAGCGTCGTGCGCTGAAGCTGAGCGGCACCAAGGTCACGTTCCGCGCGATGACCGCGCTCAGCCTGGCCAACGACGCGATCGCCAACACGATCCCCGGTGAGCCAGTGGTATCCAGCGCCTACCGGTACCGCTACTACCGGCGCCACGGCGCGAGCAACGCCAGCTCCGGCTGGACGATCTTCACGATCCTGATCGCCCAGGCGATCGGCATGTCGCTCATACTCCTATTCGGGGTGCTCGTCGCCCTGCTGGGAAACGCCCACGCCAGGAACACCGCGATCACGATCACCGGCCTCGTCGTCGTGATCGGCGCCGGGGCGGTCCTGGTCCGCCGCGACCTGATCCTGCGCCTGGCCGCGAAGCTGCCCAGAATCCTGCGCCGCGCCGCCGGCGACCGGCACGCGCGCCTGACGCAGGCCACCGAGCACCTGGAAGCGACGCTCGACCGGATGCGTCAGATTCCGCTGAGCACCACCGCCACCATCGAGGTCGTGGCGATCGCGACCATTGTCTGGCTGACCGACTTCGGCTGCCTGGTCGCGAGCTTCGGCGCGGTGCACGCGACCGTCCCGGTCTACGGCGTACTGCTGGCTTACGGCGTGGCCCAGGTGGTCGGTTCGCTCCCGTTCATCCCCGGCGGTATCGGCATCATCGAATCCAGCCTGGCGGTGATCCTGATCGAGTACGGCGCCGGCCGGGTCTCCGCCCTCTCCGCCGCGCTGGTCTACCGCATCCTCAGCTTCTGGCTCGGCATCGCGGTCGGCTGGATCACGATAGCCATCATCGGGCACCGGGCCCGTCGAGCGGGGCCAGCGGTCAGTGCGCCGCCCGCATGTGAAGGCGAGTCATCGTCCCAGTCGGACCCGTCCGCCGCTCGACCAGATCACACACCAGGTTGACCAGCCAAAGGCCGTGTCCGCCCTGCTGATCGGCCGGCCGTCGCCGCCGTCCGGCCAGCAAGTCGGAGATGTAGCCGCCGTCCTCGACCTGGCACACCACCTCGCCGACCCGGTGCCACACCCTCAGCACGCCGCCCCTGGCGTAGCCGAGCGCGTTCGCGGCGACCTCGCTAACCGCGAGCCGCAGGTCATTGACCCGCGCCCGGCTCAGTCCGGCCGCCTCGCCGTGCCGTATCGCCAGCTCGCGAACCTCGCCGAGATTCTCGGTGAAGGCCAGCGTCTCGGCATCGGCCGGCGGCGGCGGCAGCGGAGCATCGCACCGGGGCGGCACGCGCCCAGGTCCCAGGTAGCCCGCACTGGTCAGCCGTTGCCGGCCCAAGATCACCGCCGGATGGGTCAACTCGACGTCGCGGAGCAATTCAGCGCTCAGCGCGCTGGCGTCGTACAGGCAGACCAGAGTCAGGGTCTGGCCGGCAAACGCCAGATTGGCGAGCGCCTCATGCCTGGCGACCTCGCACAACTCGGCTGAAGACCGCCCGGGCCAGACCGGCTCCCACAGGCAGCACACACGCCGGCCTGGATGGGAATCGGCGAAGGCCTGCCCGGACGCGATCAACCGGGCCGGATTCAGGCCCAGATCGGTCATGTCCTCGAGCGTCGCGCACGACGGCAGGCTGGCCAAGGCGGTACCCAAGCCACTACCCGGCAGCACCGCCTGGAGCGGCGCACCGATCTCTACGGCGGCTTCGGCGAACCTCGCCAACCCGCTGAGATACTCTTTTCGATCCCGGTACAACAGCGCGGTATGGCTGAATCCGCCGCTGAAGGCAGATTTCACGCGGTGTTCCTCTGGCCGTCCCGTGACACCAGTCCCGCTCCCGGTTATCACGCCACTTCCATCCATGACAGTGGTTGGCTTCCCAGGCTTCACGCGGCCATGCTGAATTTGGCCAGAGATTTAAGGTAGGCCCGTGATCAACGCAGTGGTCTTCGACCTTGACGGTGTCCTGATCGACTCAGAGCCGGTATGGGAAGAGGTGCGCAGGCAAGTCGTCGCCGATCACGGCGGCCGGTGGGCCCCGGACTCCCAGCGCCGCCTGATGGGCATGAGCACCGGCGAATGGGCCAGGTACCTGAGCGAAGAACTCGGCGTCAGCCTCACCCCCGCCGAGGTCGCCGACCTGGTGATCAGCCAGATGGCAGCCAGGTACGCCGAGCATTTGCCGCTCATGCCCGGCGCGGTCGACGCTGTCCGTCGGCTTGCCTCCCGCTTGCCGCTCGGCCTCGGCAGCTCAGCCCCGGCCATGCTGATCCAGACGGTCCTGGTCACCGCCGGCCTGCGCGACGATTTCGCGGTCGTCATGTCCACAGAACAGGTCCCGTCCGGCAAGCCAGCTCCCGACATCTACCTGGCCGTCACCGGGCAACTGGGCCAGCGCCCGGCCGACTGCGCCGCGATCGAGGACTCGACCAATGGCCTGAAGTCAGCCGCGGCCGCTGGCCTGGCCGTCGTCGCCGTGCCGCACCCCAGTTACCCGCCCGACCCCGCCGCCCTGGCCCAGGCCACCCTGGTCCTGGACAACCTGACCGGCCTAACGGTCGAAAAGATCTCAACCCTCAGGTAGAAAATTTTGCGCGGGTTCGCTTCGTAGCTTCCAGAGGCCGGTCAATGCACGTGGGATTGCCAGTCGCGCGGCACCCGGTCGGCCGGCCCGGGCACGGTCTGTGCGTCCGGATGACTCGTCGGCGGCGCCAGCTCAGGCCCGCCCTCGTAGAACTCGTTGGCCTGGAAGCTCCACAACCAGTCCTCGCCCGGCTCGTAGCTCGCGATGATCGGATGCCCGGTCGCGGCCGCGTGCTTGCTGCCGTGCTGCTCAGGCGACGTGTCACAGCACCCGATGTGCCCGCACTGAGTACACCGCCGCAGATGCACCCACCATCCGCCGGCCGCGTCGCACTCGACGCACCCGGTGCCGCTAGGCGGCACGCTCGGGTCGATCCCCGGTATCGCCGTCGTCATCAGCCCTCCTCATCATCCCCGCGCGGCGCGATCGGCAGCCGCACGAAGAAACGCGTGTTACCCGGCTCAGATTCGACCCGCAGGTCGCCGTGGTGCCGGTTGACCACGATCCGCCAGGAAATGTCGAGCCCGAGCCCGGTCCCCTGGCCAACCGGCTTGGTGGTGAAGAACGGCTCGAAGATCCGGTCCTTGATCTCCGCCGGAATGCCAGACCCGGTGTCGCCGAACTCCACCACCACCGAATCGGAGTCCTGCGAGATCCGCACGGTCAGCGTCCCTGAGCCGTTCATGGCGGCCGCCGCGTTATCGATCAGGTTCGTCCAGACCTGATTGAGCTCGCTGGCGTAGACCGGGATCGGCGGTACGGGATTGTAGGCCTTGACTACGGTGATGTCCGGCCCGATCTTGCCGGACAGCATCATCAGCGTGCTGTCGATCAGCTCGCGCACGTCAGTGACCTGATACGGCGCCCGGTCTAGCTGCGAATACTGCTTGGCCGCGCCGACCAGTGAGGAGATCCTGGTGACCGAGTCTGTGATCTCGTTCATCAGCAACTCGGTCTCCATCGTGTACGCGAGCCAGTGCACGGCCCGGTTCAGCGCTCCGCTAGCCCGGGGGGGCGACCCCCCGGAACCCCCCGCGGTGCTACCAGACGACGTGTTGTGCCCGACCGCGATGGCGACATTGTCGAGCCAGGCGGTGTCGGCCCCGGCCTGGGTGAAGGTGCCGGCCAGCTCCCAGCCGCCCTCGACGCCATGATCGTCGAGCCAGTCGGTGATCTCGTCCTCGCGGTCGGAGGCTTCGAGCGGGCTCAACTTCGTCGCCTTGCACACCAGGTCGACGGCCTTCTCCTGGAATCCGATCAGGCTGACGAGCGCCGCCCGCTCCGACGGTCCGGCGGCGATCTGGCCGAGCTTGCCCCGCATTGCGGCGACCCGGCCGCGCAGCGTCTCGGTGGCACGGACCGCCGCCGAGGCCGGGTTGTTCAGTTCGTGGGTGAGCCCGGCCGACAGCGAGCCGAGCGCGAGCAGCCGCTCGCGCTGGCCGATCGCCTCCTGGGTGTTCCTGGTGCCGAAGAACAGTCCTTCGAGCAGGTGGGTGGCCATCGGGAACCACTCGTGCATGAGCTTCGCGAAACTGGCCGAGTCGAGCAAGAAGAACCGGGACGGCTCGGTCACCCGCATCGAGTTGTTGTAGACCTGCGGGGCCCGATCGCCGAGGTAGGCGAAGAATGCCCCTCCGTAGACGCCTGGATCGGAGGTTCGCACGACCTCCACATCGTCGGTTCCGACTCTCCGTGATAGCACAACAGTGCCGCTGAGCAGCACATATAGGTAGCGGGCGGGCTCGCCCTCCGAGAAGACAGGCCCCGGATCAACAAGCTCGACGCGGCCCCGATCGCAGAGCCAGCACAACTGGTCGTCCGTGAGTTTCTCGAACAGGAACAACCCGCGCAGCTCGTCCGCGTTGCACCGCTCAACCGGCTCAGCAACAGTCATAGCTTCTCCAAGTACCTATGCACCAGCATGACTGCCATGGCGCCCTCGCCGACGGCCGAGGCGACCCGCTTAGCCGACTCGGCGCGTACGTCGCCGGCCGCGAACACGCCGGGCACGCTGGTCTCCAGGTGGTACGGCGCCCGCTCCAGCGGCCAGCCGGGTGGGCGGCCGCCGGCCCCAGGCAGGTCTGGGCCGGACAGGACGAAGCCGCGCGAGTCCCGCTGGACGGTGCCGTCGAGCCAGTCCGTCAGCGGCGCGGCGCCGATGAACACGAACATGTACTGGGCGTCGATCAGTTCGGTGCCGCCGGTGTTGGCGTCCCGTAGCGTGAGTCGCTCCAGGTGACCGTCCCCATGTCCTTCGACGACCTCGGTGCAGGTACGGACAGTGATGTTCGGAACCGCCTCGACCTGCTCGACCAGGTAATGCGACATCGACTTGCGCAGCGAAGGCCCGCGCACCAAGATCGACACCGACCGAGCGGTCTTGGCCAGGTAGACGGCAGCCTGCCCAGCCGAGTTGGCGCCGCCAACGATGAACACATCGTTATCGGTGCATCCGACGGCCTCGGTCAGCGCCGAGCCGTAGAACACCCCGGCGCCGGTGTGCTCAGCCAGGCCCGGCGCGGTTAGCTGCCGGTAGCTGACCCCGGTCGCCAGGATCACGGTGTGCGCGTCGATTGCCATGCCGTCGGAGAAGCTGACCGTGCGGGCTGAGCCGTTGGCCTCCAGGCCGACCACGTCCCTGGTGGTCAGGATCTCGGCGCCGAACTTGGCCGCCTGCCGCCGGGCCCGGTCCGTGAGCTGAGCCCCAGATACCCCGTCGGGGAAGCCCAGGTAGTTCTCGATCCGAGAGCTCTGGCCGGCCTGACCGCCGGTCGCGATGCGTTCGACCATCAGCGTCCGCAGGCCCTCGGAAGCGCCGTAGACGGCCGCACCGAGCCCAGCCGGGCCGCCGCCGATCACGACCAGGTCGTAGAAGCCGGTCGACGGCCTGGTCGGCAGCCCGACCCGGTTCGCCAGCTCAGTCTCGCCCGGGGCAACCAGGACCTCGCCCCCGGACGTGATCACGACCGGCAGCTCAAGCCCGTCGACGCCAGCCGCTTCGAGCAGTCGCTGGCCCTCAGGCTCGTCGGCCTGGAACCAGCGGTACGGCACCTGGTTGCGGGCCAGGAACTCGCGCGTCTGCGAAGATCGCGCCGACCAGCGATGCCCGACGACCTTGAGTTCGGGAACCGGCCGGTGATCGGAAGACAGCCAGGCTTCCAGCAGCGCGTCGATGACGGGATAGAGCTTCTCTTCTGGCGGGTCCCAGGGCTTGAGCAGGTAGTAGTCCAGGTCGACGACGTTGATCGCGTCGATCGCGGCGCCGGTGTCCGCATACGCCGTCAGCAGGGCTCGACGCGCGCCTGGGTAGATATCCATCGCGCGCTCAAGGAACTCGATGCCGTTCAGCTCCGGCATCCGGTAGTCGGCCAGCATGATCGCGACCTGCTCGCCGCGCAGCTTCATCTGCTGGAGCGCGTCGAGCGCGTCCGCGCCTGACTCGGCCCGGACGATCCGGTACTGCTCGCCGTACCGACGCCGCAGGTCTCTCGCTACCGCGCGGGAGACTCCAGGATCGTCGTCCACGGTCAGGATCGCCGTGCGAGCTCGTGCTGCCGGGCTAGTCACCGGCACCAGTCTCTGCGCATCTCCCCATCGTAGGCTCGGCGGCTAAGAGACAGTCGCCCTGCGGGGTTCGCCTACCGAGAACGCGAGCCGAAGGAGCTTAGGCCAGCCGAAAGCCGAGTGCGCCGGCGGGCGGCCAGGCCGGTGCCTGGGCAGCACGACTTTGAGCGCCCTCGGCTCGATCGAGCAGTGCACGGGTGTCGGCATCAGCACGGTCTCGCCGTCAATGCCGACCGGGATCTCCTCCGCCGGAGCGTCAATCGTGATTTCCCGACTCTCGAGAACGGTCAGGCCAGTTCCGCGGTCCGCGCGCATGAGCGAGAGGGCCTGGGCGGCGTTGTCGACCTTGACGGCGATGATGCCCAGACGCCCGGTGTCGAGCCGGTCGCGGCGACCGAGGCCCGCGATGTCATTGGTCTCGTACGGGTTGTTGCTCACCAGGATGGCCTGGGGCCCTTCGACGGCAGTCGTCTCAGCTCGGGCGATCAGCTTGTGGGTTCCGTTCGCTGAGAGCAGGTCAGGCAGCATGGCCAGCGTTGTGCCGCGCTTGTCATCCCGGTACGCCGGACTCCTTACCAACTCGGCGTAGACCCCGAACGATGCGTTATTCACAAAAATACGACTACCGATTCGGCCGAGGTCGATTCTGCGCTCGATTCCCTCGGTGAGGGCATCAAGACAGGTGGACGGGTCGTCGCGGTCGAGGCCGAGATCCATGGCGAAGTGGTTGCGGGTGCCGGCTGAGATGCAAAGGAACGGCAGGCCGGCGTCCGCGGCGATGCCGGCGACCAGGGCCTGGGTGCCATCGCCGCCGGCCACGCCGAGCAGGTCGGCTCCGTCGGTGACCGCGCGCCTGGCCAGCTGGGCCACGTCGACGTAGCCGGGGCCGTCGAGCAGCGCCACGGTGGCGCCGAGCGCCTTGGCCTTGTCGGCCAGGCCGAACCTGGCGACCTTGCCGCCGCCGGAGCGCGGGTTCATGATCAGGAAGGCGCGCTTGGGGCGGTGGGCCCTGCGGTCGACGGTGTGAGTGGACTGCGTGACCGGACCCATGGCGGTCCGGGCGACGGCGGCCGCTGCGAGCAGGATGGCGATCACGGCGAGGGCAACCCACAGGTGACCCCGCCAGGCGAACAGCGCCGCGACCCCGACCGGGGCAAGGATCGCGAGCGCGAGCGCGGCCCAGCGCAGGAACCCCCGGCGGGCGAGGAACCAGTAGACGCCGGCGATCGTGACGCAGATGCCGAGCAGGGTGAAGCCGATCAGCCCGAAACTGTGCCAGCCGGCGAACTCGATCAGCACCGTCAGCGCGCCGGCCATAAGCAAGATCGAGAACCGCGCCAGCCAGTGCTGGATGCTCATCGACGTATCGTGGCCCTGAGGCCGGGGGGCTGGACCACCCTGCGCGGGTGAATCGCTCTGCTAGCCCCCGGGGGCGACCCCGGACCCCGCTGAAACCCCTGTAACGGAAGGGGATGTTGGCCCGTGCCTGGCGGGGACACGGCCGGCGGTCCGGCGGCGTGCGCGAGCCGCCTATCCCGGTCCCTGACCAGCTTGACGTTGGTCGCTAGCTGCGGTGTCATCCATTCCAGCATCGGCTTGATCAGCACCCGCCAGGTGAACATGCTGTGGCCGCCCTGGACGACCTGAAGCTGGACCAGCGGCTGACGTAGCTGCAGCAACTGCTTGAACACCTCGGCGGCCTTGATGTCACCGGGATCGGTGCCAGAGCCGATCCAGAACTTGCCGATCTTCGCCCCGGCCGGCAGCCTGAGCAGTTCGGCCGCCGGGGTGTTCGCCAGCCGGAACTGGCGGTCGTGGCCGAAGGGGTTCACGTTGCGGGGCGGGTCGCCCATCCGGTCATCGCTCGGCCGGAAGTAGCCGCTGAGCACGCCGACCAGGCCGAACCGGCTGCCGTACTGCAGGCCGAGGTTCGCGGCGCAGAAGCCGCCCTCCGAGTAGCCGGCGATCGCCCAGGCCCGGCCCGGCGGCCAGATCCGCAGCACCTGGCTGAGGTAGTCCTGCACGTCTTCGGCCATGAACGTGGCGTCCTGCGGGCCGCCGGCGACGTTCAGGCACTGCAGCGAGATGCCGCGCGAGCCATTGGCGTCGGGCATGACCAGCACGGCCGGCTTGGCCTGGCCCTTGTCGATCATGGCGGCCAGCGTGGTGGTGATGTCGAGCACGCTGATCCAGTCCTGGGGCGCGCCCGGGTAGCCGTGGATCAGCTCTACGGCCGGGAACCGGTAGCGCCGGTAGGCGGCCTGGAAGTACTGCGGCGGCAGGTAGACGTAGACGGTCCTGGTCAGGTGGCTGGCCTGGCCGTGCACGGTGAGGTTAAGCGTGTAGCCGTCTTGGGCGGCCAGTCTGGTGTCGATGTTGTTGCCGAGCAAGGTGGTGAAGCCGTGGCCGACCGGGGCGGCGGCCGCGTCCTTGGCTTGACCCGCGGTTGACAGCACGGGGCCGGTGCCCGGTACGTCCTGGCTGGTCACGTCGGTGATCGCGGCGTTCCAGCTCTGGTAGTAGTCGTAGTACTTGTTCACGGCGGCGACGCCGAAGGCGACGGCCGGCATGAACGCGAGGCAGGCGGCGAGTACTCGCAGCACCAGGTGCTTGGTGAGCACCAGCCAGCAGATCAGCGCGGCGAAGGTCACCATGAGCAGAACAAAGAAAGCTGTGCTCTGCGGCTCAGGCATGCAGGCTCCTGTGGTGGCGCCAGCCCACCCGTTCCGGCGCCAGGAATACGACCCGGCTCCCCGTTGATGCCAGGGTCATTCAGATGGCGGTGGAGGCGGGATTTGAATCCACGGAAGGGTTGCCCCACCACACGCTTTCGAGGTCTGAGGCTAACCGTTCACCTCAGGTCGCGGGCATGTAACTGTATGTTCTGATGCCATGCCCGAACAGGTACGGCAGGCCCGGTCACCGGAGCGGCCGCCACTGCAGGCGATGCTGGCCGGCACCTACAGCGGGATGCTCCTGGCCGGCATCACACCGCCCCGGCAGAGCACCTCACCCGAGCAAAGGCGGGAGATTGCCGCCGTCACTCTGGCGCGACTGGCTCCGCTGGACCTCGATGGCCTTGCGCTGTATGACATCGACGACGAGGGCGACCGGAATCCGCAGGAGCGGCCGTTCCCTTACCTGCCGACAGTCGACCCAGCGGCGTTCCATGCCGGATATCTCGATGACTGGCACCGGCCGGCGGTCATCTACCGGTGCGTCGGCAAGTACGCGGAGGAAGATCTGAGGACGTGGCTCGGCTCGGTGGATCCCCTCCGGGTTCTCAGCGTCTTCGTGGGCGCGTCCTCCGGGCACAAAGCGGTGCGCACCTCCTTGCCGCGCGCGCACGCGCTTCGCCAGGAAATCTGCCCGGACCTGATGCTCGGCGGAATCGCCATCGCCGAAAGACGCGATGAGCACCTGCGACTGGTCGCGAAGCAGGAGCGGGGCTGCGCGTTCTTCATCTCGCAGGTGATCTACAACACCGACGCGACCAAGAGCATGATCTCGGACTACTACTACACGTGCCGGGACCGACGGCTCGCGCCGCGTCCCGTCCTCTTCACGCTCTCAGTGTGCGGTTCGCTGAAGACCCTGGCCTTCCTGAAGTGGCTCGGCGTCGATGTCCCGCGATGGCTGGAGAACGAGCTCTGCTACGCCACCGACACGCTGGCCGAGTCTTATGGCCAGTGCCTGACCAATGCCAGGGAACTGATCACGTTCTGCCGTCGGCTGGGCATGCCGTTCGGGTTCAGCGTGGAGAGCGTGTCGATTCGCAAAACCGAGATCGAGGCATCCGCAGCGCTCGCTGGCGAAGTGCGCAGGCTGCTCGTACCCGGTGGCGGTGGAGGTGGGATTTGAACCCACGGAAGGGTTGCCCCTTCACACGCTTTCGAGGCGTGCGCCCTCGGCCACTAGGCGACTCCACCGCCGACGAGCCTACCGGAGCCGGAGCCTAGTTGGCGCCGCCATCCCCGCACCCGCTCCCGCGCCTCTCGCGCCCGCATGAATCACTCGCTGCGCAGGCGCCTGAAGAAGTCCTTGAGCAGGTCGGCGCAGTCGTCGGCTAGGACGCCGCTGATCACTTCGACGGCCGGGCCCAGCCTGCGGTCGAACAGTGCGTCCGAGATCGAGCCCGCCGCGCCGGCTCGCTCGTCGATCGCGCCGTAGACGACCCGGCCGATCCGCGCCAGGTGGACCGCTCCCGCGCACATCGTGCACGGCTCCAGGGTCGCGATCAGCGTGCAGCCGTCGAGGCGCCAGTTCTTTGTTGCCGCTGCCGCTTGCCTGATAGCTACGATCTCGGCGTGCGCGGTCGGATCATTCGTGGCCAGGCAGAGGTTGCGGCCGCGCCCGATGATCTCGCCCCCGGGGCTGAGCACGAGGGCGCCGACCGGCACGTCCGCGCCCTGCTCGTGGGCGCCCTGATCGGCCGCGAGCTCGATCGCGATCCGCATGCTTGGCTCGTACGACGTCATCGAGCCGAACGCTACTCCGCTATATCCCGCTGACGGCTCCGCTATATCCCGCTGACGGCTCTGTTACATCCCGCTGATGGCACTGTCACGACCCGCTGATGGCTCTGTCACGACCCGCTGACGGCATCCAGCGCCCGGTCGAAGACCGGCCCGAAGCCGACCCGCCGGGCCAGGCTGGAGAGCACCTCATCGGGGAACAGGTCCAGGTCGCCCGACAGCGCGCACAGTTCCATCTCGTCCACGCCGAGATCGGCCAGGATCGACAGATCACCGGCAGGCAGGACCTGGTCAAGGTCCTCGTCATAGGGCACGTCGATGTCGAGGTACTCAAGGACTTCCGCGGCCAGCGGCCAGTCGACCGACGCGGTGAGGTCAGAGACGAACAGCGAGATCTGGCTGCCAGTCACCCTGACGATCACGAAGAAATCATCGCCGATGGCGACCAGTCCGATTACCCCGCCCATGCTCGGCAGTTGCTTAAGCGCTCCGATCACGCTGTCGAGGCTTTCAATGACCGCGACCGGCAGCGCCCCGGCTTCCCAGACCTCGTCCTCGCGGGTGACTGCTATGCAGAAGTCACTGCCTGACACCTCGGTCATAGTCACTCCACGGGTCGGGCGCCGAGTCCTCGGCTGCGTCGAATAGCAGTCGCCGAGCACCCTCGTCCCATGAGCGTGCGCGCGCCGCAGATGAACACTAACGGCTTTTCGGACAAGAATCGGCGTGGATCCGGCTGGCCGTGCTCACTGACGGTTAGGGTTGGCTCGTTCGGTCGGCGGCCATTGGTGTTCATTAGTCGCCGGGTTATGCTGTGCGCAGCGACCGTAGGTTTGAGAAGTAGCCTGGCAAGGGAGGTGAACGCCGTGATGAAGAAGGTCTTGACCTGGGGCGCCGTTGCCTTCGTGATCTACTACCTCGCCACGTCGCCGCAGGGCGCGGCGAACGTAGTCACAGGCGCCATTGACTGGCTGAAGTCAGCGGGCAACTCCCTGTCGTCATTCCTCAATCACATACGGTTGTAGTCATGAGCCGTGTGGCAGCCACGAGGAACGAGCAGGCAGCCGTTGACAAGTATTTGCTGCCAGGCGAAGTTCGGGTGGCGACGGTTAGACGACACCCAGCCGTGCTCTTGGTCCCAAGCGCACAGGCTGTTGGTGGTCTGCTCGTCGCCGCAGTGTTGTCAGCGACCCTGTTGCGCGGCTATACGCTATTCGCGGCGATCGTGTGGGTCGGCTGGGGCTTTTTGCTGGTCAACTTGATTTGGAAGGCCGTCAACTGGGCGGTCGATTACTTCGTCATTACGTCGGTGCGAATCCTGCTGACTTCTGGACTGTTCACCAGAAGCGTCGCAATGATGCCCCTGTCCAAGGTCACCGACATGAGCTTCCATCGGTCTTTTGCCGGCCGTTTGCTCGGGTATGGCGATTTTGTGGTTGAGTCGGCCGGACAGGACCAGGCTTTGCGCCGGATCGACCATATTCCGTATCCTGAGCAGCTTTACCTGGTTGTCTGCGGAAGAATCTTTAAGGACGCCGCAGGACAAGATGACGGTACTGGGGATGTAACCGAATCCGACGTCGGCGACGACTTGTTCGACGATCTCGACGACACCTACGTGCTGGATGGCGCACCAGACTCGACCGACGACGAGCTCTGATTCTGGCTGGCACCGAGTCCCAGTCTCTTCTTCGGCTGCCTTGCCCTTCCCCGAGGTTCGTGCAGCCGGACGCCTTTGGACCGACATCCGGCTGCACGCTCCTGCCCGGTGATCGGGCTGGCTCAGAAGAGCAGCCGCAGGGTGTTGTTCGCGTCGTCCACGTAATACAGGCTGCGCCCGCTCGGGGTGAGCGCGAGGCCGAACAGCGCCCCGGCACCGGGCGGACTGCCCGACGTGTCGATGAACTTGCTCGCGGCCTGGATGCCGAACGGAGTAGTCTCCACGACCCGGCCGTCCCCGCCATTGGCGGTGATGACGTTGCCGTTCGGTGCGATGACCAGGCCCAGCGGCCCGTTCAGCAGCCCGCCCGACGTCACGTCCGTGCCGATGCCGCTCGAAGTTACCCTGGTCAGAGCGTTTTGGATGACCATGATCCGGTTGTTCACGGTGTCGGCCACGTACAGCTTGCCAGTGCGGCTGATCCCCACCCCGGTCGGCCCGACCACGAACGCGTCCGGGTCGGTCTTCTCCGCGAAACCGGACCCGACGACCGTGAAGCCGGTCATCTGCGGCAGGTGGTTGGGATCAGAGAAGAACCTGAGCGCGATCCGCAGCACGGTGCCCTGGTTCACGACGTTGCCGTTCGCGGGAACCGTGCTGTTCAGCACGTTGGTGACGAACAGCGAGGCGGTCGAGCCCTGGCTGACCGCGGTGGCGTCCCACGGCCCGTTGATGCCGTGACCGAAGAACGTCTCCCTGACCCGGCCCTGGCTGTCGAGCACGAGCAGGCAGCCAGCATTGGCCGTGGCCGGGTCACCGCCCCGCGACGGCGTGCTGCCGGCAATGACCCAGCCGTTGATGATCACCAGCGCCGTCGACAGCCCGATCCCGCCGGGGCAGATCCCCGGCAGTCCGCGGCTTGAGATCTGGGCGAACAGGCTTACCCTGCCGCGCGGCGTGATCTGGACGATCGTGGATCCGGTCCCCTGCTGGTTAGCAGAGTTATTGAAGTTGCTGACGAGAATATTGCCCCGGTGCAACCGTCCTTGACTTTGGCCAACGACTGCTACGCCGTACGGATTGACGTCACCATTTCCCGGCACCGTCGAGGCAATCTTCTTGGTGAAGTGCAAATGCCCCAGGAACGTCGGAGGCGCGTGCGACGAGGCCAGCGCTGGCCCCGCGGTTAGTCCGGCCCCGGCGAGCGCGGTCGCGCCGACCGCCGCCAGGGCAAAGCCGCGACTAAATCGCATAATTGTGTGCTCCCTCACATCTAATCAGCCGATCTTGATTGGCGGACTCCCAGCGACCCGTTGACCGGCGCTTTGGGCTCGGCCTACGGCTCGGCGTTCTGGCTCGACCGTTCCGAGGCCGGAGGCGTCCGCCGTGAACCCGCTACACCCTGTCACGAACAGCTACGCCCAGTCGTGAATCGCAGACGGGGCGAGTCGCGCCGGAGATGGCGATTGACATGACCTGGCGGCTTATCTCCGCCCGACTCGCGCCCAGGAAGCCGCCGAACGACCGGCCGTCAGGCGCCGCCTGCCCAGCAAGCGCCGTCACCCGACCACCACCGAAATCCCCTGCCGCCACCCGCCGCCCCAGCCCGGCACCACCCCCAGCCCGGCACCACCCCCAGCCCGGCACCCCGAACCCGAGCGTCACGTGCCTCAATGTGATTGCTGTTGTCAAATGGGATTGACGTTAATCGTGTGGCTGGGCGGCGAATGTTGGTGGCAGATGAATGCGCATATTCATCCTCTAGAATCATGATGAATGCGCATATTCATCTGCTGAGCTTGTGGGTCGTGGCGAACAGGTTCGGGGCCGGTGTTGCGGTTGAGAATGACGGGACTCAAGTGGCGTTGGCTAAGCGGTGCGGTGGCTTGCGGCCCTCAGTTGCTTGCCCGACGCCGGGGACGCGCTTGGCCCGACCTGCTCCCGGACCCGGCCGGCACCCGGACCCGACCGGCACCCGGAGAAGACCGGCACCCGGAGAGGACGGAGGGCCGGATACCGCGTGGCATCCGGCCCTTCGCTTACTAGCTAGGCGTCAGAAGAAGAGCCGCAGGGTGTTCGCGGCATCGTCGACGTAGTAGACGCCGTGACGGTTCGGCGTGACCGCGAGGCCGAACAGCGCGCCGCTGCCTGCTGGCTTGCCGGAGCGGTCAAGGAACCGGCTCGCGACTTGCTTGCCGTTGTCCGGGTCGGTTTCGACGATCCGGCCGTTGCCACCGTTGACGGTGAGCACGTCTCGATTGCTCGCCACGGCCAGTCCGAGCGGCGCGTTCAGGAAGCCGCCAGAGGTGATGACGCGACCGGTGCCGGCCGAGTTCGTCCTGGTGATCGCGTTCTCGATCACGGTGATCCGGTTCCTGCCGGTATCGGCCACGAACAGATCGCCGTTGTGGCCGATGCCGAGCCCGGTCGGCGCGACCACGAACGCGGACGGGTCGGTCCGCTCAGAGAAGCCGGACCCGACCTTCGTCACCCGCAGCAGGCTGGGCAGCTTGCCGGGCCGGAACCCGAGCCCGAGCCGCAGCACGGTGCCCCGGTGCACGACCTTGCCCTTCGCCGCGACCGTGCCGTTCAGCACGTTCGTGACGAACAGCGACGCCTGCCGCCCGTGGGTGACGGCGGTCGCGTCCTACGGCCCGTTGATGCCGTGGCCGCTAAACGTCTCGCGGACCCGGCCGTGGCTGTCGAGCACGAGCAGGCATCCGGCCTTCGCGGTGGCGGCCATGCCGTTGGCCGACGGCAGGCTGCCGACGATCACCCAGTTATGGACGATGACCAGCGCCGTGGTTAGGCCGATGCCGCCAGGGCAGGCCCCAGGCAGGCCGTGCTTGGAGATCTTCGCGAACACGGTCCGGTGGCCGCTCCGGCTGACCTGGACGATCGTCGAGCCGGTGCCCTGCAGGTTCTTCTTGTTGTTGAAATTGCCGATGAGCACGCTGCCCTTGTGCAGCATGCCCTGACTGTGCCTGACCACGGCGACGCCGTAGGGGTTGACGTCCCCGTTGCTCGGCACGGTCGAGGAGACCAGCCTGGTGTGGTGGAGACCCCCGATAAAGGTCTGATTGCCGTGCGGTGAGGCTAGGGCCGGCGTCGTTGCCGTCAGTCCCGCCCCCGCGAGTGCGGCCGTACCGGCCGCGGCTAGGGCGAAGCGACGCAATCGCATCTGCTGCTCCTTCCGCATCGAATCAGCGGTAGTGGTTAACGGGCCCACGGCTGCCCGCTAACCACCAACCACTGAGCTGGGATCGACGCGGAACCGTCTAAGCCCACTCCTATGGGTCACGAATCCCAGCCCGGTCCGGTTCAATCGAGATCGGCGAATGCAGGTCGGCTTCGTATGCTGGGAGCAGGGAGAGTCGATGATTCGGGCGCGGACCGTGCGCGCCCAGCGGATCCTGAGGTGCCGGTGAGCCAGATCTGGAAAGACCAGCCGTACCAGCCAGCCGACGACGACCTGCCCGGCGACCCGGTCTGCCTGCTGCGACGCGTCTGCCAGCGATGCGGCTCGGTCGCCGACGAGGACCCGCCGACGGCTTGCCCGACGTGCCACGCAGCGATTCCCGCCGACTAGCCACGAATTCGGTCGCCAGCGCCAGAGCCGTATCCAGCTGCTTGGTCGTCGCCGAACGTCGCGATCGCCGCGCGCCGGCCAGTCTTCAGGGCAGCCGGCGCCACGCCTTATTACGAGTGTTCACGCCGGATGCTGCGGTTTCGCTAGCTGCGGTCTTTGCCGCCCTTGGCTAGATCGCGCCAGCTCTTTTCGCTGACCTCCACGTCGTAGCGCTTGGCGGCGGCCAGGATTCGCTTCCAGGCCCGGTCGCGCTCGGCGTCGGTCACTTCCTCCACCTGGTCGAACCGCGCGATCGCATTGCGGACGTGCTTCGCGTCGGTCAGCGGCTCCTTGCGCTCCTTCGGGAAAGCGAAGTCGTCCTTCGGCAGCTTGTCCTTCTCCGCTGTGCTCAGGCCCTGCGACTGCTTCGGAACGTCCTTGCCGTGTGCGCGCGCGCTCTGCACTTGCCTGGCCTTGGCGATGTTCTTCTTAGCAGCGTCCTTCTGCCGCTTGGTAGCCATGGCTCTCCCCTTCCGTTACGGGTGCAGCAGCACCTTGGTGTAGCCGTCGATCCGGCGGTCGAACTTGTCATAAGCCGCTGGGGCGGCGGTGAGCGGCAGCTCATGCGAGACGATCAGCGATGGCGTGGCCTTGCCGGCGATGATGAGGTCCCGCAGCAGCTCGTTGTACCGCTTGACCGGGCACTGCCCGGTGCCGAGGCGCTGGCCCTTCTGGAAGAGCGTGCCGAAATCGAAGCCGATCCGTCCTTCCTTGGCACCTTCGGTCGCCGCCTGGGGGTCGGCCGGGAGGTACACGCCCACGACGCCGATGCCGCCGGTGGTACGAACCGTCTTGACCAGCTCGTCCATGACCAGCGCGGGGTGTTCCTTGCCGTCGGGGTCATGGGCCTGGTAGCCGACCGCCTCGACCCCGCAATCGGCACCGATGCCGTCGGTGGCGTCCAAGATCTGGTCGCTGGCGCTCGCGCTGCCCACGTTGATCGGCGTGGCACCGAACCGCTGCGCCAGTTGCAGACGCTCGGGCTCGAAGTCGACGACAAACACCCTGGCCGCACCGCGCAGGAATGAGCTGTGCGCGGCCATCAGGCCGACCGGACCCGCTCCGAACACGGCCACGGTGTCGCCCGGCTTGGCCCCGGCCAGCTCGGTGCCGTGGTACCCGGTCGGGAAGATGTCGGAGAGCATCGTGAAATCCCGCTCGAACTCACTGCCCGCGGGCAGTGAGAGCAGGTTGAAGTCCGCGTAGGGCACCCGCAGGTACTGCGCCTGGCCGCCGTTGTACGGCCCCATCTGGGCGTAGCCGTAAGCGGCGCCGTCGACGCCGTCGGTGGGATTGGTCCGCAGGCAGAACGCCGTCCAGCCGTTGACGCAGTTGCGGCAGGTACCGCAGGCGATGTTGAACGGGACCGAGACCCGGTCGCCCGGCTTGACCCTGGTGACTCCCTGACCGACCTCGGTGACGATGCCCATGTTCTCGTGGCCCATCACCAGGCCAGCCTCGGCGGCCGTCCTCCCTTCGTACATGTGCAGGTCGGACCCGCAGATGTTGGTGGTCGTGATCTGGACGATCGCATCATTCGGCTCAGCGATCACCGGATCGTCGATGTCACGTACGGCGACCTTGTACGGGCCTTCGTAGACGACTGCCTTCATCTGAAACGCTCCCCACGACGCTGATTTCTTCGTTCGTCCGGCCCTGCCCGAGTGACCGCGCCCGAAACAAGGCCAGCCCGGTGTTACGTCAGCGGCCAGGCGGGTAGCCGAACCTCGAACCTATGAAGGGAATAGCCATGACCAGCCAGGACATTCTTGGCCAGCTGACCGCTCAAGGCGTGTCGGTCTGGCTCGACGACATCAGCCGGGACCGGCTGAATTCGGGGAACCTGGCCGGGCTGGTCAGGGACTTCCACGTCAGGGGCGTCACTTCGAACCCGACGATCTTCCAGCACGCGATGGCGCACGGCACGGCCTATGACGCCCAGATCGCGGAGCTGGCGCTGCGTGGTGTCAGCGTGGAAGAGGCGTACCGGATGCTGACGACGTATGACATCCGGTGGGGCTGCGACGTGCTGCGTTCGGTGTACGAGGAGTCGGGCGGCGTCGATGGGCGGGTGTCGATCGAGGTCGACCCGCGAGTGGCCAAGAATACGGCCAAGACGATCGCGGAGGCGCGGGCACTGTGGTGGCTGGTTGACCGGCCGAACCTGTTCATCAAGATCCCGGCCACGATCGAGGGCCTGCCGGCGATCACCGCCTGCCTGGCCGAGGGCATCAGCGTCAACGTGACCCTGATCTTCTCGCTGGAGCGGTACGGCCAGGTCATCGACGCATTCATGGCCGGACTGGAGGCCGCCTCGGAAGCTAGCCTCAGCCAGCTAGCCTCGGTCGCCTCGTTCTTCGTAAGCCGGGTGGATACCGAGGTCGACAAGCGGCTCAACGCGCTCGGCACGTCCGAGGCCAGGGAACTGCGAGGCAAGGCCGCGATCGCGAATGCCCGGCTCGCCTACGACCTGTTCGAGCAGCGGCACGACACGGACCGCTGGACGGCGCTCGCGGCCCGGAGCGCACGGGTTCAAAGGCCGCTGTGGGCTTCGACCGGCACCAAGGACCCGGCCTACAAGGACACCATGTACGTCGACAACCTGGTCGCCCCGCACACAGTGAACACCATGCCCGAGCCCACCATTCAGTCGGTCGCTGATCACGGCACCGTGACCGGCAACGTGATCAGCGGTACCTACGACGAGGCCAGGGATCACTTCATCGAGCTGGAGAAGCTCGGCATCAGCTACGACGACGTGGTCCGGGTGCTTGAGGACGAAGGCGTCAGCAAGTTCACCGACTCCGGGCACGAGGTGCTCACCACCCTGGCCAAGCAGTTTTAGGCGATGCGCTCGGCCGGGCCAGGGTCGGCCGGGCCAGGCTTGGCGGCGTCGCGGCGCTGACGCTGGGGTACCACGGTGTACTTGGGGTCGGCCGCCGAGGCCTGGCCGGCGTGGAAGATGCCCCACCTGGTAACTGCCGATGCGGCCAGGAACGCAACTCCCGCCAGCCGCCCGGCCCACGGGCTGCGGATGCTGGCCAGCGAGCCAGCCAGGCCGACAGCGGCCAGCGCCCGGCTGGCCTTCAGGTACTGGCCGCTTGACCCGCGCTGATACGGCTCGGCGACCAGGCCGAGCCGGTCTTCCATGAGCTTGGCGGCGGCCAGCTCGGTGCAGGCGCCGAGCACGGCGAAGTTGCGCGCCGGAGCGGACTCCGCGATCGGAGCGGCCAGCAAGCCAAGGCCGCCGGCCGCCGTGGCGGCCGATCCGGCGAACACGAACGGCAGCTCGCGATAGCCGTCGTGCCAGGTCGGCACGGCCGTGTCGGCGATCAGGGCCGCAGTGTAGGTCGCGACCACCGGGCCGAGCAGGGCCGAGCCGGCCGTCGCCATGGCACCGAGTCTCGGCAGTCGGCCGGTGATGGCGCACCCGCAGGCTACGGCCGCCGCCGGGACGTAGCCGCCCAGGAGCCAGGAGCCGACGCTCATCGGCGAGGTCACCTTGAAGGTGCGCAGCATGTTGGCGAACCGGGACGGACGGCCCAGGTCGTGGACCAGCCCGGCAATTGACAGGCATCCGGCGGCCAGGGAGCCCGTCTTCGCGGTCTTGGCGAGTCCGGGACGCCCGGTCAGCTGAGCTCCGGCCGCCAGCACCGACGACGCGCCGGCCAGACCGCCGAGAAACAGATAGCCAGCGATATCGGTAGCCGCCCAGACCGGGCTCTTGATCACCGGCCTGCCGTAGTACGAGGTGAACTCGGCCCGGGGCACCATCGGCCGCTCGCCACCACGGCCACCGCGACCACCGGGACCACTGCGTCGACGACCCGCATACGCCCCGCTCATCGTCGCCCCGCCCGGG
>DASYAT010000272.1:0-1835 GCA_036501205.1 Streptosporangiaceae bacterium
ATGAAATGTCCGTCATGTCGCGACGTGCTAGCGCCCGACATGGCGGAATCTGGAGCCGACACGCCGAGCCGGGAAGGCCTAGGCGAAGATAGTGGATCGGTGTTCGTGTCCGTTCGGGGGCTCATATTTCTTCCTCTGCCAGTTCCAGCGTGGCAGCCGGGACGGGGACGGGGGTCCCGTGACGCTGGTCGGAGCGCTTGCGCCAGTAGTAGAGCGGGAAGTAGAGCGCCATGACCACCAGGCCCAGGATGAACAGGACAGGGCCGGAGTTCGGGGCGACGACGATATTCGGGGCGTTCCAGCCGCCGTAGAAGTAGACGACCACCCAGAACAGGAAGATCGCGAGGGCGACCCAGCGAACCCAGCCGGGAAGGCGGAACGGGCGCTCGGCGGCCGGGCGCATTTGCCGGTAGACGAAGTAGCCGGCCAGCGACATCGCGCAGGCGAACAGGTAGCCGGCGTTGGAGAAGATGTAGATGCGGACCGGGGAGCCGAAGAGCACCACGAGCATCGAGGCCACGACGTTGAAGGCCATCGCGCGAGCAGGCACGCCGTGCACGTTGACCTTGCCGAACCAGTGGGGCAGGGCGCCGTCTTCTGACGCCTGGTACAGCGAGCGGCCGGTGCCCATGATCGCGTTGAGTACCGACAGCAGCAGCGCGAGGACCAGCGGCAGGCCGATGAACCACTTGATCCACGAGCCGTGGCCGAACAGCGCGCTGGTGAAGCCGGTGTAGAGGGTGAGTGGGTCGGCGGAAGAAAGGGCCGCGCCGAGCACGCCGACGAAAACCAGCGGGGTCAGGATGTAGATGAGCATGCCGTAGACGCCCTCGGCGGTCAGCGCGATCTTGGCGTCGCGCGGTCCGTTGCGGCACTCCCCGACATAGCAGGCGGCGGCCTCCATCGCGATCACGTTCCAGGTGATCGGGAACATCCAGGCGATGATGAAAGTGAAGTTCTCGTGCACGCCGGCCGGGGTGTGGAAGCCGGCGATGTTGGACCAGTGGAAGCTGCCGGACTTGAACAGCGGCAGCAGCACCAGGACGGTCAGCGGGACCATGGACAGGATGCCGAGCACGGTGGCAAACCCGGCACCCAGCTTCACGCCGAAGTAGCACGGGACGTAGATGGCCAGCAGGCCGATGAAGCTGATCAGCAGCACGGTGGTCGAGATCGGCGCGCCGTAAGAGCCGAACAGGTGGATCGTGCCGCCCTGCGGAAGGCCGAACAGGCTCGACAGGTAGGCGGCGGTGAGGATCATGTTGATCGGCGCCACCGGGAACCAGCCGAGCCAGTACGACCAGCCCGACAGGCCGCCGATGTGCTTGGCTACCCTGGGGCCGACCAGCGGCTCGAAGCTAGCGCTCGCGTAGCTGGGGATGCCGCCGGCCCGGTCCGGCCACATGCAGGCCAGCTCGGCCAGGCACAGGCACAACACCAGGCCGAAGACCGTGTTGATGCCAATCGCCCAGATCGCGCTGGCGCCCATGCCCTGCACCGCGTACGGCGCGATGCCGGTGACGAGGATCGTCCCGGCCAGGCCGATGACGAACGCGCCCCACCAGTTGGTGCCCTTCTGCAAGCCGGCTCGCGGCTCTGTAGTCACTGCCATGCGGAACTCACAATCTCCGGCGACGAGCGGATGTGATCTAGCAGACAGCGGGGGCGTTACGCCTGGATGTTGCGCAGGCGTTTCGATGTTAGGCGCGTGTAACGCCATGCGCCGCGAGCGTAAAACGCGGGTCACGCGCGGGCTTGCCCGCCGCCAGGTCGACGATGATCTCGCCGAGTAGCGGGGCGAACTTGGCGCCGTGGCCGGAGCAGGGCGAGGCGAC
>DASYAT010000273.1:0-3137 GCA_036501205.1 Streptosporangiaceae bacterium
AGCTGGGCAGCACTGATCACCTGGCAGAGCCGCCGGTAGCCGGCCGGGTCGCGGGCAAGGACGACCAGGTGATTGCCAGCGGGGTCGGGCATTCCGGTCCGGCCGATTCCCCTGGTCAGACCGAGTTCGGCCCCGAACACAGTCGCCACCGGGACTCCGCTGCCCGCGTTGGCGTTGGCGCCCGCGTTCGCGTTGGTGTTCGCGCCCGTGTTCGCGTCCGCGCCGATGGCCGCATTCCTGAGACGAGTAGCCGCCTGGGCGAACTGCGGTACCCCGTACATCCCGTCGTGATCAGTGATCGCTATCGCGCTCAGGCCAAGCGACGTCGCCTCTGCGATCAGCTTCTCGGGCTCGGAGGCCCCGTCTAGGAAGCTGTACCACGAGTGGCAGTGCAACTCGGCCCACGGCACAACCGGCTCAGCCTCGCCTGATCCTCCATCAGGCTCGCCTGATCCCCCATCAGCCTCGTCGTCGATCCGTCCCGCACCCAGAACCTGCTCTGCATCGGCCCCGGCAGGCTCGTCTCCCTCCCGCTCGTCTCCCTCCCGCTCATCTCCCTGTCGCCAGGACAGGCGTCGCTCGAACTCTCGCCATGAGATCGGCGGATTATCCCAGCCCATCTATCTCCTATGCCGGGTACGAGTCGGGCAGGGTCGCATAGGTACGGCCGCCAGGCGTGATCCAGGTGAAGGTTCCTGGCGCTGACTGGATGAGCTGCCAGCGGCGGTGCTGCTTCAGCTGATGATGGAACCGGCACAGGCAACCGAGGTTGCAGGCGCACGTCCGGCCGCCCTGGTCATACGGCTCGGTGTGGTCCAGGTCGCACCGCCACGCCGGCTGCCTGCAGGTAAGGAACCTGCACGTCTGGTCACGAGCAATTACGAACTCTCGCAGCCAAGGCGAGGGCCGGTAAGCAGAGGTCGCCTTCGCATGTGAACAGGCGTCTCCCGAACCGGCACCTCCCGCACCGGCACCTCCCGCACCAGCACCTCCTGAACCGGCGACTCTTGAGTTGGCACCTTCCGGATCGGCATCGGTCGGTGTTCTTTCGGCATCGGCCGGTGTTCTTTCGGCAACCTGGCTGACTGCACGCTTAGCCGCGGACAACACGCTGCTCAGCGCCGGAGGCAGGTCAGCGGCCGACCGGGCCAACTGGTCAAGCGTGATGCTGACGGTGACTCGCTTAACCAGCCCAGCCGGGCCAGCACGAGCCGGCTTGCGCGGAATCCGCCCAACTGACAGCGCCCGGTTATCAGGCCCGGTCACGACGACGCGCCAGTCCACGGCTCGATCACCAGTTGCAATCTCGGCAAGCAGCCTGGCCTGTGCAGGGGTAATCGGACCGAGCCGCCCTAGGTAGCCAGGCTCTGCGGACTCCCCGACGAGGGTGCCCCAGGACAACCTCAGGTCAAGCATCCCTCCCTGAGCGGGCCGCAGGTGCCCCATCGCGGCAGGCCCCGGTTGCAAGAACACCGGCACTTCCGGCCAGGTCGGCGGCGGCCTGGCCCGCAGCGTGTCGTCATCATCAGCACCGTATCCAAAGCCCCCGGCCGTCACGCCGTCCCGGTCACCGGCCCAGCCAAGATCGCCGTCGTCGGTCCCGTCCTCATGCGGCTCGTTCAGGCCGGCGTCGGTCAGATCGTCTGTAGCCCCCGGACCGGACCGACCACCGGAAGCACCCGGACCAGACTGACCCACCGACGACTCGGCATCGGACCGGCTGCCCGGATCCCTCGAGTCAGACCGACCGTCGCGTCGCCGCGGGCGGGACCGACCCTTGGTGGCTCCAGCCTCGGATCGACTGGCTGTCCTTCGACCAGACGGATCGCGGCCGGCCGGATCGCCGGCAGGAGGCTCTGGGTCAGGCGGATCGCCGGCAGGAGGCTCTGGGTCAGGGGGGCCGTCGGCAGGAGGCGGGATGTAGGGCAGAGTGCCGAGCAGGAGACCAATGAATACCTCGGCGCGCAAGAGGTCGATGCCAGCACCGGATCCGGACGCCTTTAGTGCCCGGGCAAGCGCGCTGATTCGCGCCATCGCCGCTGCTGCCGATACACCGGGCAGGCTGTAACCCACCAGCGAGGCCGTCCCCTCAGCCTCGGGGTACAACATCACTCTCGCACGCCGTTCTGCCGCTAGGCGACGGCGCTCCGCGCCTTGCGGATCCGCCGTAATCACCGCCCGCCGCAGCGCGGCGCGCAGTTGAGCCATCGTCTGATTCCCGGCGCCTGGAAGCACCCGGTCCTCGACCATTCGCGCCTTCTCGTCATCGAGAGCCACAGTGGCCTCGGCTATAGCCCTAGCCCGACCCAGGTCGATCGCCCCAGATCTGAGTGCGGCGCCGGTCGCTGGCAACCGCCACTTCAAGGTGATCCCCAGGTCCGACCACCACATCGCGCTGCTGTGCGACATCGTGAGCCCTAGCGACACTTGCGCACACGCCTCGTCGGGCAGCCGAGCGGGCCGGCCCTGCTTATCGGTCCCGATCCGCTCATCGGCACTGGCTGACCTTGACGCCAGCTCGGCTACGGCGGCGAGCTCCCCGGCCTGCGCCCATGAGGCCAATCGCCGATAAGAGGCGGCGACGCCAACTAGTGCCCCGTCCTCCAGTTGATCCTCGGCACCGGTCGCTAGCCAGCCAGCAAGGTCAGGACCGGTCGGCAGCGACTCCGCAACCTGCCCAGCAACCGTCGCGAGCGGCACAACCCTGGACCGCCCATCCTCCATAGCGCTCAGGATCTCCGCGAACTCAGCCTCAGCCGGATCGACCCCAACCGGGTCGACCTCACCCGGATCGGCCTCAACCGGACCTACTTCGACGGCGGGATCCGAAGGCGAGTTGACCGTAGAGCGGCTGCGGCCGCGACTGCTCCACGGAGGCGGCTCCTGGAGCGCTGCGAGCAGCGTCTCGAAATCGAGTTCCCAGTTCCAGGACAGTCCTTCGCTAGCCATGATCACCTCCAACAGGGCCACTCGATCGGCTGCTAGCCGCTCAGTCGCGTAAGTTCATATCGACTACTCTAGCGAGGGGTACCGACAAATTACTTGCCTATCGAACACGCGATCGATTAATTAACCAAAATAACGTCGGCGCTCGGCAGCCTCGTGCCGGGTTGCACCCCGTGCGCGCGCACGGGGCA
>DASYAT010000274.1:0-21613 GCA_036501205.1 Streptosporangiaceae bacterium
CGGTGAGCATTCGCTGATCGTCGGCGTCGCCAAACCGGATCTGGTGTCCTCGGTCGGCCACGTCACCCGACTGGTCGGCCCGGGCGATCTGATCCACCTCGACGTCGCGACCTCGGCACCGGCCCAGCTTCCGAACAACAAGCTCAGCTCGGTCGTCGGTCCCGGTTACCTGTCGTACCCGGTCGGCGCTCAGTCGGTAACCGCCGCCAAAACCAGTTCGGTGCTCTACCTGGCCGCACCGAACTCCTGCGGCACGGTCACCGTCAAGCTGCCCGGCTCGGCCGCCACCCAGCCGACCGAACCCGCCCCCAGCACCTGCCCCTGGCCATTCCGCCTGCTCACAAGCGACTCAGCGGGCGACGTCTGGGTAGTCCCCGCCGCCGGCAAGCGCACCGTAGAGCTGCTGAAGAAGTAGCCTGACCGGCCTGTTCCCCCAGAAACGTCACTGTCAGAGGCATCTGTTACTGATATTAGGCAAGTAAAAGTGGAATGAGTCGCGGCGGTCGGCCGTTGGCACAAGACGTGCCCGGTGCTGCCCATATACCTGGGAAGCGGTGATTGCCTTGTCGGCCAACCCGGAAACGCACCCATCCAGGATCGCCACCGTTGGACCTGACGGTGCCGAACTCGACGGCCGCCGGCTGTCAGAGCTGGAGGCGGAGCGACATATCGGGACGGTCTGCTTCAAGACCGGCCCGCCTGGAGTTGTCGGCACTGAGCTCGAGTGGCTGGTTTGCGGCAAGACCGATCAGTCCGCGCCAGTCCCATTCGACCGGGTGCACGCGATCCTGAGTCAGCTCACGCAAGCAAGATCAATGCCCAATGGCGGCCTCCTGACGCTGGAGCCAGGCGGCCAGGTGGAGCTCAGCAGCGCTCCAGCGAACGACCTGGCCAGCTGCGTGGCGGCGGCCAGCGAAGAGATGAGCGTTCTGCGGCAGGCATTCGCCGCCGATGGGATCACGCTCACCGGCTATGGCCTGGACCTCCACCGCCCGCCGAGCCGAGTGCTCAAATTGCCGCGATACGCGGCCATGGAGGAATATTTCGACCGGCGCGGCCCGTGGGGCCGCATGATGATGTGCAGCACCGCCTCCGTCCAGGTCTGCATCGACGCCGGGCTCGACAACCAGAGCACCTCCGGATACCAGTTCCGGTGGCGGCTCATGCATGCGCTCGGGCCGGTGCTGGTCGCGGCCTTCGCGAACTCACCGGTCCGCCGGGGCCAGCCGACCGGCTGGAAATGCACTCGCCAGCTCGTCTGGTCAAGGCTGGATCCCTACCGCACCAGGGCACCGGTCGGCGCCGAGCCGTCCTGGCCGGCGAAGAACGGCTACAGCCCGCACCAGTCAGGCCCGGATCCGCGCGATGACCTGATCGACTACGCGATGGACGCGGAGGTGCTCTGCCTGCGCAAGCCGGATGGCCAGCCGTGGACGGTCCCATCCGGGCTAACCTTCCGTGACTGGCTGCGCGGGGCCCGGCTGAACGGCTCGGCGCTGCCCGGCCCGACCACCGATGACCTCAGCTATCACCTGACCACCTTGTTCCCGCCGGTGCGAGCACGTGGTCATCTCGAACTCAGGATGATCGATCAGCAGCTGGGCGACGGCTGGATCATCCCGGTGGCGCTGGTGGCCGCGCTCGCCGATGACCCGGTAGCCGCCGATGCCGCGATGGCGGCGACCGAGCCGATCTGGTGCGCCGCCAGCGTGCCAGCCCAACGGCGGGCTCGAGCCGACCGGACCGGGCCGTGGCTGCGGGCGGCCAAGTGCGGCCCGAGCGATCCCGTCATCGCCAAGGCGATAACCGACTGCTTCGCCGCCGCCGAAGCCTCACTCGCCCGATCCGACGCCCCAGTGGCGATCAGGAGCGCCGTCACCGACTTCGCCGAGCGTTATCCGCGGCGCGGTCGGTGCCCCGCCGACGACATCCTCGACACCATCGGAGCAGGAAAGGGACCGAAATCATGACACCACTCGCCGCCGAAGCCACCGCTGAGACCTTGCGCGACGAGATCGCGTCAAGACTGATCAACGCCCGCACCAGGACCAGCGGGCTCACCGACTGCATCGACGAGGCCGACCTGGTGCACCAGCATTCCCCGCTGATGTCACCGCTGGTCTGGGACCTGGCCCACATCGCCAACCAGGAGGAACTCTGGCTGCTGCGCGGGGTCGACGGCAAAGACCCGATCCATCCGGAAATCGACCCGCTGTATGACGCGTTCGAGCACCCTCGGGCCGCGCGGCCCACCTTGCCGCTGCTGACGCCGAAGGAGGCACGGGGCTATGCCAGCGACGTCCGCGGCCGCGTGCTTGACCTGATCGAGCGGGTCAGCTTCAGCGGCAGCAGGCTGGTGGACCGCGGCTTCGTGTTCGGCATGATCGCGCAGCACGAGCAGCAGCACGACGAGACGATGCTGGCCACCCACCAGCTGCGGAAGGGCAAACCGGTGCTCACCGCGCCGCCGCCCGGCCCGCTGCCCGCCGACGTGCTGCAATTGGCCGCCGAGGTGCTGGTGCCCGGCGGGCCGTTCACGATGGGCACGTCGACCGAGCCCTGGGCGCTCGACAACGAGTGTCCGGCGCACATCGTCGAGGTGCCGTCGTTCTACCTCGATACGACCCCGGTGACGAACGCACGCTACCTCGAGTTCATCTCCGCCGGCGGCTACGACGACCCGCGCTGGTGGACTCCGGCGGGCTGGAAGTACCGGCAGCGGGCCGGCCTGTCGGCACCGCTGTTCTGGCACGCCGAGGGCCAAGGCCAGTGGGTGCGCCGCCGGTTCGGCGTGACCGAGCCGGTGCCGGCCGCCGAGCCAGTGATGCACGTCTGCTGGTACGAGGCCGATGCCTACGCCCGCTGGGCCGGGCGGCGGCTGCCGACCGAAGCCGAATGGGAAAAGGCCGCGCGGCACGATCCGGAGTCCGGCCGGTCCAGGCGGTTCCCGTGGGGCGACGACGAGCCCACGGCCGAACTCGCCAACCTGGGCCAGCGGCACCTGCAGCCCGCACCGGCGGGCTCGTATCCAGCCGGCGCGGCACCATCGGGCGCCCGGCAGCTGATCGGTGACGTCTGGGAGTGGACCGCCAGCGACTTCCTGCCGTACCCGGGATTCGTCGCCTGGCCGTACAAGGAGTACTCGGAGGTTTTCTGGGGTCCTGACTACAAGGTGCTGCGCGGCGGCGCGTTCAGCGCCGACCCGGTCGCGTGCCGGGGCACGTTCCGTAACTGGGACTACCCGATCCGGCGGCAGATCTTCGCCGGCTTCCGAACGGCGCGCGACGCGGACTTCGCCTGATGTGCCGTCATCTCGCCTACCTCGGCGCTCCGGTCACGATCAAGTCGATCTTGCTCGACCCACCGCACAACCTGGCCGAGCAGGCCTGGGCCCCGTGCGAGCAGCGCAGCGGGACGATGAATGTCGACGGCTTCGGTGTCGGCTGGTACGCCGACGACGATCCCGAGCCAGCCAGGTACCGCCGGTCAGGGCCGATCTGGGCCGACGAGTTGCTCCCCGACCTGGCCAGGGTCATCAGGACAAGGGCAATGCTTTGCGCGGTGCGCTCAGCATCGCTTGGCACCGATGGCGGCGCGTCGGCATCGGCTCCTTACGGCGACGGTAAATGGCTCTTTAGCTTGAACGGAAAACTTTTCGGATGGTCCAATGCGGCGACTTCGAACTCCCACCCAGGCCGGCTCCGGCCCGACGTCGGGGCGTCGCCCGAGGCGACGGCAGGCGTGCTGCGGCTGGCCGAGAGCCTGCCCGCCGCTGATCTGCTCAGCCTGCAGTCACGCTGCGACACCGCGCTGATCTGGGCGCTGGTCAGGCGGCGGCTGCGGGCGGGGGAGCAGCCGGGCGAAGCGCTGGCCGGGACGATCGCTGAGATCGAGTCGGCTGGCGGGTCCGGCCGGCTCAACTTGCTGCTCACCGACGGTGAGGTGATCGCGGCCACGGCGGCCGGCGACTCGCTGTACTACCAGCAACGGGACGGCGGCGTGATCGTCGCGTCCGAGCCATCAGACAGCGAGACCGACTGGCTGGAGGTGCCACAGGACAGCGTGCTCGAAGCGACCGCGACCACGGTGTGCCTGGAGTCCCTGAAGGCGCGACCCACGGATGACGGAGGACAACCGCCCATGACGAGGTCTATCGAGATCGACCGGAGACTTCCAGAGCACTTCTTCGAAGCCGCGCTGCGGGCCGACGTGGTGGCCGGCCTGACCGCGACCCCGAAATCGCTGCCGCCCAAGTGGTTCTACGACGAGCGCGGCAGCGAGCTGTTCGACAAGATCACCATGCTCGATGAGTACTACCCGACCAGGGCCGAGCGCGAGATCCTGGCCGCCAGGGCCGGCGAAATCGCGGCCGCGACGAAGGCGGCCACGCTGGTCGAACTCGGGTCAGGCTCGGGCGACAAGACCAGGCTGCTGCTCGACGCGCTCAGCGACCTCGGCACGCTCGAGGAGTACATCCCGGTCGACGTCAGCGAGTCGGCGCTGGTCCTCGCGGCCAACCGGATGATCGAGCGGTACGACGGGCTCCGCGTGCATGCGGTGCTCTCCGACTTCACCGAGCACCTCGGCCTGCCATCGGGCGGCGGCACCAGGCTCGTGGCGTTCCTCGGCAGCACGATCGGCAACCTGCTGCCGGACGAGCGCACCGAGTTCCTGCGCGGCCTGCGCGCCAAGCTCAGGCCCGGTGACACGCTGCTGCTCGGCACCGACCTGGTCAAGGACCCGGCCGTGCTGGTCGCCGCCTACGACGACGCCGCCGGGGTAACCGCCGACTTCAACAAGAACATCCTCGCCGTGCTGAACTCCGAACTCGGCGGGAACTTCGACCTCGACGAATTTGAGCACGTCGCGCGCTGGGACCCGCAGGCCGAATGGATCGAGATGCGACTGCGGTCCTGCGTGGACCAGACGGTCGAGCTGACCGGCCTTGAGCTGTCGGTGCCGTTCGCGGCCGGCGAGGAACTGCGAACCGAGGTGTCGGCCAAGTTCCGCCGCGACGGCGTGGCCGCCGAGCTGGCCGTCGCCGGCCTGGCGCTGCGGCAGTGGTGGACCGACGATCGCGGCCGGTTCGGCTTGTCCCTATCTGATCCGGTCTGATCAGACGTATCGTTCGTGCGTGACTGAAAGTGACAACATCACGGGCGACGCTTCTAGTGACCGCGTTACGAACGGCAGCGTTACGAAGGCCAACGCCAAAAACAATACCGGACTGGCCGAGCTTTACCGGGATACCAGGGTGCGCTTGTGTGCTCTGGTGTCGGGGCTGGAGGACGCGGCGCACAGTGCCGCCGTTCCGGCCTGCCCGGGCTGGGCGGTTCGGGACGTGATCGCGCATCTGACGGCGATCGTCGAGGACGCGCTCGCCGGGCGGCTAGCCGGAGTTCCAGACGAGGAATTCACCGCCGGCCAGATCGCCAGGATGGCTGGGGTACCCGTGGCCGAGATGCTGAACCGCTGGGCCGCCGGAGCCCCGCAATTCGAAGACGCGATCCAGGCATTCGAGATCTGGCCGGCCGTTATCGACGTAGCGACCCACGAGCAGGACGTCAGGGGGGCTATCGGCCGGCCGGGAGCCAGGGACTGCGCCGTGATCAAGCGCTGCACCCCGATGCTGCTGGACTGGCTGGCCCCGCCGGTCCCGGTGCGGATCGGTACCGAGGATGGCGACCAGGTCGTGGGATCCGGTGACGACCCTGAGCTGACGCTCTCGACGACCAGGTTCGAGGCCTTCCGGTGGCGGATGGGACGCCGCAGCCAGGCGCAGCTGGCCGCGATGGACTGGTCGGCCGACCCGGCGCCAGTGCTCGGCGAACTCAGTGTTTTCGGCCCGGCGCCCACCGACATCATCGAATAGCCGGAGCGGGTCGGCGTAGGATCGTTGACCGACATCGTCGACGATTGGGGATCGCGTGGCTCGGCTCCTGACTGCCGCAGGGTTGGACCGGATCGACTCAGCCATCGACGAGCACGTCGCCGATGACAAGGTGCCGGGACTGGTCGCACTCGTAGCGTGCGGCGAGCAGGTGCACGTCCGGGCTCAGGGCAGCCTGACGATCGGCGGGCCGCCGGTGGCCAGGGACTCGCTGTTCCGCATCGCGTCGACAACCAAGCCGATCGCGGCGGCGACCGCGATGACGCTGATCGACGAGGGCCTGATCGGCCTGGACGACCCGGTCGACAAGCTGCTGCCAGAACTCGCCGACCGTCAGGTGCTGAGATCGCTGGACGGCCCGATCGACGACACCGTCCCCGCTGTCCGGCCCATCACCACCAGGCACCTGCTGACCTTCACCATGGGCTTCGGCATGACGTTCGACCTGTTCGGCCCGACGCCCTTGCCGGTGGTGACCGCCGCGAGCGAACTGCCGCTCGGTACCTTGGGTCCGCCGAGTCCCGACGTCCAGCCGGATCCCGACGCGTGGATGGCCGCGCTCGGCTCGCTTCCGCTGATGGCCCAGCCAGGCGAGCGGTGGATGTACAACACCGGGGCGTCGGTGCTCGGAGTGCTGCTGGCCAGGGCGGCCGGCCAGCCGATCGGCGAGGTCATGCGCACCAGGCTGTTCGAGCCGCTCGGCATGCGCGATACCGCGTTCTGGACCGCGCAGACCGGGCGGCTGCCCACCTCGTACCGGAACACCCCCGACGGCCTGGTGGTACGGGACCAGCCGGACGGCCAGTGGAGCCACCCGCCGGCGTTCGGCAACGCGGCGGACGGGCTGGTCTCGACGGTCGACGATCTGCTGGCGTTCGCCCGGATGCTGCTGCGGGGCGGTTCGCCGGTGCTGTCGGCGTCATCCGCCGCGGCCATGACCAGCGATCAGCTGACGCCAGAGCAGAAGGCGCGCGGCGGCTTCGGGCCCGCCTTCTTCCAGGGCCAGTCCTGGGGTTTCTGCCAGATGGTGCAGGACTCCGGTGCTTTCGGCTGGGATGGCGGCCTTGGCACTTCGTGGCACGTCGACCCGGCCAGCGACCTGACGGTGATCGTGCTCACCCAGCGCATGTTCGACTCCCCTGACCTGCCCCCGGCGCACGCCGCGATCAGGAAAGCGGCCTACCAGGCGCTAGCGTAACGAGACCCAGAAATCAGACACTGCCCTGCGGAGCCGGGCTCGGCTCGCTGGTGTCGCGCCAGGACCACAGAGAGTTGGCGCCGCGCAGGCTGCCCGGCGCCCAGGTGAACACGTTGGTCACCGGCTGGCCGTTGACCTTCCAGTGCGTGGTCAGCTTGGAGTAGTAGCGCTCGCCGTTGTGCGTACGTACCCGGGACAGCGTCAGCTCGGCGGGGACCTTGGCGTACTTACCGGCCGCGCAGTTCGGGACGCAACTGTCGGCCAACCGCGAACCGTGCGCGATCGCTCGCTGGCCGCCCCAATTGGCCCAGCGCAGGTTGCGGATAAGCAGGCTGCCGCCGGCGCCGAAGTAGACCGCGGGCGGCTGGATCCCCGGATGCTGCCAGCCAGAGGCGCCCGCGAAACCATAGACGACTGGGAGCGATGGTGTACTTGAGGAGGCCATTGCCCGGATCCCGAATCCGGCCCCGATAACCGCCAATCCGACCGCAGCGACCCCTGCTACGCCCTTCATCCTAATATCACCCGTCACCATCAGCTATCGTTCAATCACGATCCGTGCAGTTCCTAGTGTGCCATGTAAAGACGACGTAATGCTCACCGGCCCGCCACGGATTAATCACCGGATTCGCAGATCTGCCATATCGTGCTGACGTGGGAGGTCGAACGCTGACGCCATCGCAGCGCCGTACGCTGGCCGAGCTTGAAGGTCAGCTGGCACGGCAGTTGCGTTACGACGACGAATCAGTCGTGGCTCAGAAATGGATCAGGCAGCGCTATGACTGCGGCTGTTATCCGAGTTACGGGCCGGCCCGGCGGGCGGTGGTGCGAACGGCCTGGCATGAGGCCGGCCACGCGGTCGCGGCGCTGGCGATCGGTGCCGAGTTCAGCTCGGCGAGCATCCACCACGGCCGGAACAGCGAGGGCCGGGTGCACCAGATCAGATTCGCGGGGGGTTCGGGGTCATCGGGGGGTCGGGGGAGTCCCCAGGACAGCGGAGTGTCCCCCCAGGGCAACGGAGCAAGCGATCAGGCCTTCGTCATCGACGCGGCCGGGCAGATCGCCGAACGGCTGGCCACCTGGACGATGCTTGACGACGACGGGGAACTGGCGCGATGGCTGGTTAGCTGGCGCGATGATGGCGGCGACGCGCGGCATTTCCGCCGGTCGATGAAGGCTCGGTTCGGTACGGACGAGGTCGGCGCCTGGCGCTACGCGGAGACCACGCTGATAGCTTTCCGACCAAAAATTCATCGGCTTGCCCGGGCTCTGCTCATGCATCCCCGGCATCTGCCCTACGCGGTCGCGGCAGCGCTCGCCGGGATCGACCAGCCTGACTCGCCATGACCGGGCCCGTGCCGCCCGGCGCGAGTCTGCCGGTGCGGGACTACGGTGCGTATCTGCGGTCGGCACATCGCGTTGATCAGGCCATTAATCGGGATATCGTGGTCGCCCGTAAGGTAGCAAACCCTAGCCAATCGCGGAGCGGTTAGGGTCGTCGGTGCGGCCAGATCGGCTGCAGGCAGTGACGGCGAGTGATAGAACTACATTGGCGGTATTTCCGATCCGGCTCATCCAATGCCTGGACCATTGCCCGGAGGGCGATCACGGTGCGTGTTCCTCAGCTAGCCATGCTGTCAGCGGCGGCCATTCTGGCAATGGAGGTTGCCGTAGCCCCGCCTAGCCTGGCCGATTCGACTGCTGGCGTCGGGCCAGCCCAACCCGCGGTGGTGCTGGTCAACCAGCCGGTGAAGGCGCTGTGCGCCAGCCACAAGTTCACCGTCGGCGTGTGGTACCAGAAGTTCTCTGGCGGTTCCCGCGCCTACCGGGTCTCCATCTGGGGGCCACGGCACCTGCGCTTCTTCTACCGGTCAGGGATGGCGTCAGCGGCGCACTGGCAGATGTGGAAGGTGCGAGCCGGGCGCCGCGGGCAGTACCGCATCGTGTACTCAGGGCACAAGCCGGGGTCGGTGAAATGGTCCAAGTACCGGGTGGACGTCACCGCCAGGCACTGCGTTAAGTAACGCCGCTCTGGGCGTGGCAGGCTAGGGGGATGTCCTTCGATCCCTCCGCCCATCGCAGTGTCACTCTCAATCGGGTGGCGGGCAGCCGCTACACGGTGACCAATGAACGCGGCGGCTCGCTGACGATTGGCGCCGGCGGGTCAGGACCTGAGTTCAGCCCGGTAGAACTGCTGCTGATCGCGATTGGCGGCTGCACCGGGATCGATGTCGACATAGTGACATCTCGACGGGCCGAGCCGGAGACGTTCACCGTGCGGGTCGATGGCGAGAAGGTGCGCGACGAGGGCGGTAACCACGTCACCGACATTGTGGTGACGTTCGCGGTCTCGTTTCCAGACACGCCTGGCGGCGATGAGGCGCGGGCGATCCTGCCGGAAATCGTGCGGAAGTCGCAGGAGCGGCTGTGCGCGGTCGGGCGGACGGTCGAGCTGGCTACGCCGATCGAGTCCCGGATCGTGCAGCCGTGACTCGTTCTCTGGCTGGGGCCGGGATTGTTGACTCGCATCAGCATTTCTGGGATCTGGCGGCATTTGATCAGCCGTGGCTGCGGCTGCCCGGGAACGAGCCGTTGCTGCGGAATTTCTCCGAGGCTGACCTGCGGCCGCTGGCGGATTCGGCCGGGGTTACCGCTTCCGTTGTCGTCCAGACCGTTATCGATCCGGGTGAGACGCCGGAGCTGCTTGGGCTGGCTTCGGGCAGTGACCTGGTCGCGGGCGTAGTTGGCTGGGTCGACCTCCAGGACGGCGGTGTGGCCAGGACGCTGGCTGAGCTGCAGGAAGGCCCGCACGGTGAGTACCTGCGGGGGATCAGGCATCCAGTGCTGGTCGAGTCCGATCCTGACTGGCTGCGACGGCCCGCTGTGTTGCGCGGGCTGGCCGCCGTTGGCGTGGCTGGACTTTGTTATGACCTGGTCTTGCCGGCCGCGGTGCTGCCGGCCGCGGTTGACGCGGTGGCGGCGTGTCCTGATGTGACGTTCGTGCTCGATCATCTCGGCAATCCGGAGCTGGAGGGCCCGCCGGATCGGGGGTGGGTGACGTCCGTGCGGGAGCTGGGCCGGCTGGGAAACACGTTCTGCAAGCTGTCCGGCGTCTTGGGGGAACCTGCGCCGGGCGGGGCGCAGGGCGTGGCGCACCTGGTTCCGTATTACGAGGTGGTGCTGGAGGCGTTCGGGCCTGAGCGGCTGATGTTCGGGTCGGACTGGCCGCCTTGCACGGTGTCGTCTTCTTACGGCGCGGTGGTGGCGGCGGCGGGGGAGCTGACGGCTGGGCTGAGCGCGGAGGAACGGGCGGCTGTCTTTGGCGGAACGGCGCGCCGGGCTTATCGACTGGGTGGATAGCTTGCTGGTGCCGTCACCGCTTGAGTACCTGGATGACGACCGGCTGCTCGCGGCGGGCGTGGAGGTCTGG
Organism: Streptosporangiaceae bacterium; assembly: GCA_036501205.1. Taxonomy (GTDB): domain Bacteria; phylum Actinomycetota; class Actinomycetes; order Streptosporangiales; family Streptosporangiaceae; genus Chersky-822. The sequence continues at coordinate 10,519 of DASYAT010000274.1, forward strand.
CTGAAGCGGGATGACCTTATTCATCCCGAGGTGACTGGCAATAAGTGGCGCAAACTTAAATACAATCTCGCGGCCGCTGATGCGGAGGGGGCGCGGACGCTGCTTACCTTTGGCGGGGCCTACTCGAACCATATTCGTGCTACCGCAGCAGCTGGGCGCTGCCTCGGGTTCTCGACTATTGGCGTGATTCGCGGGGAAGAGCATCTGCCGCTGAATTCGTCGCTGACGTTTGCTGCCGAGCGGGGCATGAACCTGTGTTACCTCAATCGGGCCGACTACCGGCGCAAGGGCGAGCCGGAGGTGATCGAGGAGCTGCGGCGCCGGTTCGGGTCGTTCTACCTGCTGCCCGAGGGCGGCAGCAATGAGCTGGCGGTACGGGGGTGCACCGAGATCGTCGATGAGCTCGACGAGGGGTTCGACCTGATCTGCTGTCCGTGCGGGACCGGGGCGACGCTAGCCGGGGTCGCCGGCGGATTGCGTTCCGGGCAGCGGGCGATCGGGTTCTCGGTGCTTAAGGGCGGGGCTTTCCTGGATCGCGATGTCGCGGACTTGCAGCACCGGGCGCTGGGACGCCGCACATCGAACTGGCGGGTGGAGACCGGATTTCATTTCGGCGGTTACGCCCGCAGGAACGCCGAACTCGATGACTTTGCCGCGGACTTTTCCCGGCGACACCAGATTGTGCTCGACTGGGTCTACACGGCCAAGATGATGTTCGGAATCTTCGCGCTCGCGCGAGACGGCGCCTTCCAGCCCGGCACCAGGGTCATCGCCCTGATCACCGGCTGACCCGGGACCCGGGACCCGGCTGAGCTGACGGCCGATGAGGCTGGCCCGCGTCACCGTGGGGTTTCTACCCGTTGCGCGTGTAGACCCAGATCTTGGCCGATGTTCCCAGCACGCGAACGGGGTGGCTCTCGGCCAGCGTGAGTCCGGCCAGGTCTTTCGGCATGGGCGGGGGATTGAGCAGGATGACTAGCCCGCCCGGCCGGGTTACCCGGGCGGCTTCTCCCAGTGTGCGCGAGACCCAGCGCCTGGGGTCGGTGTCCACGCGGAATTGCTTTCCGAAGGGAAGGTTTGCTGCGACGGCGTCGAATGACTCGTTGGGATGGGGGAGTTCAACGGCGTCAGCCTGCCGGACGCTGGCTTCAGGGACGTTAGCGGTCGCGATGGCGACAGCTTCGGGATCTATGTCGGAGCCGGTGACGTCCCAGCCGAGGGCTAGCGCTTCGGACAGGATCGTGCCGGTGCCGCAGCATGGATCCAGGAGCCTGCCGGGCCTGGCACCCGCCAGGTGAACCATCGCCGCGGCGATGACAGGCCGCAGGGCGCCGTGGCGCTCGACTTCGCGGCCATCGCCACGCTGGCGCATCTTCTTGTCGGAAAGGCGCAGGCCGGATGTGAAATGTGTCCTGTGATGCTCCAGAACCCATATCTCGAGTTCGGCGGGATCTGCTGCGCGCCACCGCGGGCGTTCCGCTGAGATTGCCCGCATGATGGCGTCGCGCAGTTCCGTCCGCTTGAATTGCTGCTCGTCCACGACCCGGGTGATAGCGCGGATGGTCATGGCCGGCCGTGGCGGCTGGCCGAACCGCGCCCGTGTTGACAGTGCGTGTTCAAGCCCTGCTCGTGTTATCGCCTCGGCCGCAACGCGGCCGGGCGGGCCGGTCCGCGCCTCGCCGATTGCGGCGAATACGTCCTCGGCCAGCCGCAGGTCATCGAGCCGGAACTGGGCGCCGCGCCGTTGCCTGAAGAACACCAGGTCGGCTCTGCCGTCGAAGCCGGGCTCGCCTTCGGGATCGAGGGACTGGTGGGCGGAGATCTCGTCCTTCAGGAGATCCCCCAGCCCGGGAAGAGTCGTCGCGAAGAAGAGCTGGCGCCTGGGCCGCTTATTCACCCCGTCTTCCCTGGCCAGCGGGCTTCGGCGGTGGGCGGGGACGTCAGGTAGCTGGCCAGGCCGCGGACTATTACGTCGAGGCCCCACTCGAATCGGTCATCGGCGCTGCCGGAGACGAGCAAGTCGGCGAGTTCGACCGTGTTGGGGAACTGGTCTTTAGGCAGCGACTTCAGCCAGGTGACCGCCTGGGCGGCGAAGTCGCCCGGATCGGCGATCGGGGTCACTTCCTGCTCATAGGCGAGCGCACCCACGTACAGCCCGCCGAGGTCGCCTACGAAGGCAACTACCTGGTCGGGCAGGCCGGCGGCGCGGAGCCTGCCGAGGATGTACTCGCTGCCCTTGAGCATGCTCGGGCCGAACGGCACGCGGCCCATGGTCAGGCCGGCTACCCCCGGATGGCGCTTGAAGATGCCGAGCATCTCGCGGGCGAAGATCCGCACCAGGTCCTGCCAGTCGCCATCGGGGCCGGCACCATCGTTCATCTCGCCCGGCTGCGGAATTTCGCCGATGATCTGCTCCAGGACGAGCTGGACCAGCTCTTCCTTGTTGGCGACATACCCGTACAGCGCCGACGCGGACACCCCGATCTCGTCGGCGACCCGGCGCATGGTCAGCGCGTCGCCGCCGTCCACCTCGATCACCTTCAGCGCCGCGCTGACCACCACCTCGCGGCTCAGCTGCCGCCTCGGCACTGACCGGCCCCGGCGGGGTGGCGTCCGCCAGGGCGGATCAGGGGTCCCGGGAGTCTCGCTCATGCGAACAGCGTACTTGACGAGAACGCCGTTCTCTAGTAAACGTTGTTCAAGTCAAGAACGTTGTTCTGGTTACTGAACGGCGTTCGGGAGATTCTGGACAATGTGAGGAGCGGCGCCATGACAGGCGAGGCAACCGGTCTGGTCGAGGCTCAGGGCCTACGCAAGACCTACAAGGGCGGCAGCGGTCCGAAGGGCGGAAAGGACCAGAAGGTGCGCGCGCTCGACGGACTCAGCTTCAGCGTGCCGGCCGGCACGGTCTACGCGCTGCTCGGGCCGAACGGCGCTGGCAAGACCACGACCGTGCGCATCCTGACCACGCTGTCGCGGCCGGACGAAGGCCGGGCGACGGTAGCCGGGATCGATGTGCTCGCGCGGCCGGGCCGGGTCCGGTCGGTGATCGGCGCGGTCAGCCAGCACAGCGGTGCGATCGGCCTGCTGACCGGCCAGGAGAACCTGGCCATGCAGGGCCGTCTGTACGGCCTCGGCGGACGGGATCTGCGCCGCCGGGTAACCGAGCTGCTCGAAGCGTTCGGCCTGACCGAAGCGGCGGACCGGCAGGCGCGCACCTATTCCGGCGGCATGCGACGGCGGCTGGACATAGCGACCGTGCTCGTGCACCGGCCGGCGGTGCTCTTCCTGGACGAACCCACCACCGGCCTTGACCCCGAGGGCCGCGCGGATCTTTGGGCGGTGCTGACCGAGCTGGCAGCCGGCGGCACCACGATCCTCGTCACCACCCACTACCTGGAGGAGGCCGACCAGTACGCGGCCAAGATCGCGATCGTCGATCGCGGCCGGATCGTCGCCGAGGGCACCTCCGACCAGCTGAAGGCCGAACTGGCCGGGGACTCCGTGCTGCTCGAACTCGACAGCGCCGAACGGGCCGAGCTGGCCGGGAAGATTCTCATCGGCGTGCCTGAGGTAGCGGCCGCATCGACCGACGGCGCCACCGTGCGGGCGCGGGTCGCAGATGGACCTCGCGCGCTGCCCGCCGTCCTCGGCGGGCTGGAAGCCGGCAATGTCGGCGTCCGCTCAGTCACCGTCGCGCGGCCTTCGCTCGACGATGTCTACCTGCACTACGCCGGGCGGTCATTCCGCCAGGCAGAAAAGTCCGCGGCTTAACAATGAAGGGGCCCAGCATGAACCTGCGACACGCAAACCTGCTCCGTCAGTCCTGGGTGATCTTCACCGGACGCCATCTACGTCAGCTTTATCGTCAGCCGATCGTCATCTTCATGGCGCTGCTGCAGCCGATTATCTGGCTGCTGCTGTTCGGCGCCCTGTTCAAGGAGGTAGCCAAGATCCCCGGCTTCGGGACCGGCGACTACATCACCTACCTCACGCCAGGCGTGGTGATCATGACCGCCATCTTCGGGTCAAGCTGGACCGGCATGGCCTACATCGAGGACATGCAGACCGGCGTGCTTGACCGGATGCTGACCGCCCCGGTCAGCCGGGCCGCGATGACCGTGGCGATGCTCGCCTATCAGGCGATCACCACCGTCATCCAGTCGCTCATCATCATCGCGATCGGCTGGGGAATCGGCGCCACGTTCGGCGGCCTGGCCGGCATCATCATCCTGATCGCCGTCTCTGTGCTGGTCGCGCTGGCCATGGCCGGTCTTTCCATGGGCTTCGCGCTACTGACCAGGCAGCGTGAAGCACTGATCGGCGCGTCGACGACCCTGGTGCTCCCGCTCACCTTCTTGTCCGGCGCGTTCTTGTCACTGCGGCTAGTGCCGTCCTGGATCGCCAGCGTGGCCAGGTTCAACCCGGTGAACTGGGCGGCGTCGGCCGGGCGCATCGCGGTCCAGGTCACGCCGGCCTGGGGCACGATCGGCTCCTACGCGGCGTTCCTGGCGATCGCCGCCGGGGTCACGGCCTTCGCCGCGACCCGGGCGTTCCGCACCTACCAGCGGTCATTCTGACCGAGCCCGGCCGGGGCCCGCGATCTGACGCTGGCCCCGGCCGTGGCTTACGCTGAACCGCATGCCAAGCCCTGGACTCCTGGTGGTCTTCGCGATCGCTACGTTCGTGCTCACCGTCACGCCAGGCCCCGGCGTGCTGTACGTCGTCGGCCGGTCGATCGGCGGTGGCCGGCGGGCCGGTCTCGCTTCGATGGCCGGCATCGAGACCGGCGAGGCGCTCTACATCGCGGCGGCCGCGCTTGGCCTGACGGCGGTACTCGCCACCTCAGCCCTCGCGCTGTCCGTCGTGCGTTACGCGGGTGCGGCGTACCTGCTCGTACTCGGCATCCGGGCCTGGCGGCATCCGGAATCCGAAGACGCTCCCGACGACAAGCCGGCCGGTCACTGGGCCGCCTACGGGCGCGGTCTGGTGGTCCAGTTGCTCAATCCCAAGGTCGCGGTGTTCTTCGTGGCCTACTTCCCGCAGTTCATCCGGCCCGCCCAGGCGATCGCGCCGCAGGTGCTCGTGCTCGGCTGCGTCTATCTGGTGATCGCGGTAGTCATCGACACCGGCTACGTGCTGCTGGCATCGTGGATCGCCGCGAAGATCGCCAGGACCGAGCGAGCGCGCCGGCGCCGCGCCAGAGTCAGCGCGCTTATCTACTTCGCACTCGCGGCGGCAGCACTGGTAATCGGAGACCGGGGGAGCTCGGCCAAGGCGCTCGCACCCGCCCGTTGACCTCGATCTGAACAGCGACGATCGCGGATTTGCCTGCTATGTGAGATATTTCACAGCAACAAGAATTTAAGATCGTTTGGTATCTGTTACCCGGACTTATCGTGCATCGTGTTGCGCTGTGTCCAGGTCAGCACTGCACCGCAAGCCAACGTCGTTCACGATCCGCAGCGGCGGGGCGCACCGGAAGGACGTCCGAACCCGGCGTAGGTTCGGCCAGCGAAGCTGGCTGGCCGCCGGGGTCATCTGCTTGGTCCTGGCCGGAGCGGGCATCGCCCAGGCGGTTACGGGCGGGGGGTGGCTGCCGGGACAGTCGGCGGCACTGAACCACGCATCGGCTGGCTCACCGCAGCACGCGCCGTCCCACCCGCACCCTGCGACTCACCGCAGCACGGCACCGTCGCCGTCCGGCAGCGGCCGTTCGCCCTCGACTGCACCACCGGCTCATGCTTCGAAGCGGCCCTCGCCGGCCCCCACCGCCACTGCGACTCCGACCGCTACCACCGACGGCTATGCCAATCCGCTGCGCTCGGTCAGGAGCCTGGTGCCGCAGCGGATCGACATGGGCGTCGACTTCGCCGGTGCCGGGCCCCTCTACGCGCTCGGGGACGCGGTGATCACCAATGCCCAGGGCAACTCGGCCGGCTGGCCCGGCGGCGGCTGGATCACCTACCGGATGACCGGCGGCCCGGCGGCCGGGCTCAGCGTGTTCCTGGCCGAAGACGTACGGCCGACCGTGCGGGCAGGTGACAAGGTCACGTCCTCGACCGTGATCGCGAACATGTCCGACAACGGCGACGGCATCGAGTTCGGCTGGGCTGAGGCCAGTGGAGTGTCCGCCGAGTCGCAGTTGCCCGAGGCGGGCGGGATCAGCGGCGGCGGGCCGTTCCCGACGATCATTGGCCTGAATTTCGATGATCTCCTGATCGCGCTGGGTGCACCGGTGGCGTATAACCACGGCGACGCTCCGCATGGACTGCTGCCCGCCGGCTACCCGAGCAGCTGGTCGAGCCTGCACGGGTAGCCGGGGCAGCGTCAGCTACGGCAAGGTCCAGGCCTGGTTGGTGCCGCCCGTGCAGCTCCAGATCTGGACCTGCGTGCCCGGCGTAGTGGAGAAGCCGGTGTCATCCAGGCACTTGCCCGACGCAGGGTTGACCAGCGAGCCGTTCGGCTGCGGCTGCCAGACCTGGGCGCCGGTGCCGCTGCACGTGACCAGGTCGATGAGCGTGCCGTTGGCGGTACCGCCGCCGGGCACGTCCAGGCACTTGCCCAGCGCGCGAAGCGTGCCGCCCGGTTCGGTGGTCCAGCTCTGAGCCGCGGTCCCGTTGCAGGTATAGACCTGGACCGGCGTTCCGTCCGCGCTGCTCGCACCGCGCACGTCCAGGCACAGGCCGGACAGCCCGGTGACCGGGCCAGTTGCGGCCGCCGGTGATACCCAGGACTGGTTGGCATTGCCGCTGCAGCTCCAGATCTGGACCTGCGTGCCCGGCGTGGTCGAGAAGCCGGTGTCGTCCAGGCAGGCGTTGGACTGCGGGTTGAGCAGCGCGCCGTCTGACTGCGGGATCCAGGTCTGCCCGCCGGTGCCGTTGCAGGCGGAGAGGTCGACCAGCGTGCCGTTGGCGGTGCCGCCGCCGGTTACGTCCAGGCACTTGCCGGCGGCCTGGACGGTGTTGTTGGGCTCGACTGTCCACAGCTGTCCGTCGGTGCCGTTGCAGGTGTAGACCTCGACTTTGGTGCCGTTGGTGTTGGCGTCACCGGCTAGGTCAAGGCAGAGACCCTGGTAGCCGACGAGGGGGGTGGAAGCGATGCCATCGGCGGCGGGCTCGACCGTCCAGGTGAAGGATGCGGTAGCGAACGCACCCGTGGCGTCCTGCGCCTTGACGGTGACGGTGCTGGTGCCCGCGGTCGTCGGCGTCCCGGAGATCATGCCGCTGGACGCCGAGATCGAAGTCCCGGCCGGCAGGCCGGTCGCCGAGTAGGTCAACGTCTGGCCCGAGGTGGAGTCGCCGGCGCTGACCGGGACCGATACCGCCGCTGCGGCCAGGCCTTCCTGGGGCGCCGGGGTAGTGATCGTGACCGGCTGGCCAAGCTGGGCCGAGCTGACGGCCAGTGTCCCGGTCAGCGGCAGGCTCGCGTCAGAGTCGCCGACCGCGATGCCGTAGCTGCCGGTCGAGGTCGCCCAGATGCCGGTCGACGCATTCCAGTACTGCAGGTTCCGCTGGGTGAGCTGGAAGGTGACGGTCTGACTGGCACCCGGCTGGAGATTGACGCGGGCAAAGCCCTCTAGCTGTCGCGGCGGCTCGCCAGAGGCGGAGGCCGGGTCGGTGACGTAAAGCTGCGCGACATCGGCTCCGGCTTTCGTGCCGGTGTTGGTGACCTTGGCGGTAACCGTCGCGGCGCCGCCTTGCGTAAGCGTGCCGACTTGCAGGTTGCTGAACGCGAAGCTGGTGTAGGACAGGCCGTACCCGAAGGGGAACATCGGGGTCAGGCCCTGGCTGTCGTACCAGCGGTAGCCGACGTCGACGCCCTCTGAGTACTGGACGGTGCCGTTCGTCCCGGTCCACTGAGCGGCGGTGCTGGCCGGAACCTGCGACAGCGACGTCGGGAACGTGACCGGCAGGTGGCCGGACGGGTCCGCGTCGCCGAACAGCAGCGCGGCGATCGCGGTGCCGTCCTCCTGGCCGGGATACCAGGCCTCGAACACGCCCTTGACCGAGGAGAGCCACGGCATGGTGACCGCCGAACCGGTGTTGAGCACCACGATCGTGTTCGGGTTGGCGGCGGCCACGGCGGAGATCAGCGAGTTCTCCGCGCTGGGCAGGTCGATATTGGACAGGTCGCTGCCCTCGGTCTCGAAATTGCTGACGAACACCACCGCGACGCTGGACGACGCCGCGAGCGCGGCCGCCGAACTCGGGGACGAGCCGTCGTTGAAGCTGACCTTGACCCCGCTGCCGGCCCGCGCCGTGATTCCCTGCAGCGGCGTGACCGTGCCGCTTGAGCTGACCGAGGCCGAGCCGCCGCCAGCAGTGAGCGGGCTAGTCGAGGCATCCGCCCCGATGACGGCGATCGATGAGGTACCAGCTGTACTGAGCGGCAGGATGCTGCCGCTGTTCTTGAGCAGCACCGTGCCTTCCTCGGCCAGCTGGGTCGCGTCCGACTGGTCAGTCGCGCTGGTGGCGGTCTGCGCGGGCGAGCCAGCGGGTGCCTTGTCGAACAGCCCGAACGCGAACATCTCGGTCAGCACGCTGGAGACCAGCGAGTTCAGCGTCGCCACGGATACCGATCCGGAGGAGACCGCCGACTGCAGGGCGCTGCCGTAGAAGCCGTCACTGCCAGGCATGTCCATGTTCAGCCCGGCATTCGCGGATGCGGCGGTCGCGTGCGTCGCGCCCCAGTCCGAGGTCACGAATCCGGTGAAGCCGAATTGCTGGCGCAGCACGGTGGTCAGCAAGAACGGGTTCTGGCAGGCGAAAGTGCCGTTGACGGTGCTGTAGGAGCACATCACCGACGAGGCGGCGCCCTGCTGCACCGAAGCCGCGAACGCAGGCAGGTAGATCTCTTCCATCGCCTTGGTACTGACGATCGCGTTGTCTGAGGAGGTATTGCGATTCGTCTCCTGGTTGTACACCGCGAGGTGCTTGACCTGCGCCATCACACCGGTGCCCTGGACCCCGCGGATGTAGGAGGCGCCGAGCTGGCCGTTGAGGAACGGATCTTCACCGATCGATTCGAACGCGCGCCCCCAGCGCGGATCCCGCACGATGTTGATCGTCGGGCCCAGGTCGATCGTGGTGCCCTTCGCGGCCTGCTCCGCGCCGATCACCTGACCGTAAAGTTGCTCGGCGGCGCTGTCCCAGGTCGCCGCGATATCGACCGGCGCCGGCATCTGGGTCACATTAGCCATCCCGTCGGCGACGCCCGCGGGACCATCCTCGAGGTTGATCGCCGGGATGCAGAGCGACCCGATCGCCGGGATCAGGCCGACATAGCTGGATCCGGATGATCCGGTCAGCAGCGACGCCTTCTGCGCCGTGCTCATTCGCGCCAGCAATTCGCTGACCCGCTGGCTGATCGGCGCGCTCGACCCGACCCACGGACACGCCGTCGAGGCGGCCGAGGCTGGCGCCCGCGTGGCAACCGACCCGACGACCAGCGTGGCCGTCGCGGTAACGACGGCTAAGCCGCCAACGCGGACGACTTTGAACACCGACGACCGGATCACCTTGGCCACGACGCCTCCTGACACCTCACCTGGCAGCTGGCCGCTGCCGCCGTCCAGCCAATGACAGCCGGACAAATCGAGCATTAACCGCCAATCAGGTCGTGTCAATGGCTGCCATCCACAACGCCATTCGCATCGTCGGTCCGGCCGTTTCACCGCGGCCTTTCGTTCTTGGATTGCGCCGGCTGGGTCGGTATGGTCGCACTCGGCGTATCAATGGCGGACACCGGACTGGAGCGGCGAAAGTGACTGGCGATGTGGCGGAGCCTCCGGCGGCACCAGGCATTTCTGGCCTGGGTCCGGCCGGGACGACTAGTACTGCGCGGATCTATAACTACCTGCTCGGCGGGAAAGACAACAACGCCGCCGACCGGCAGGCGGCCGAGCAGCTACTCCGCGCGCTGCCTGATGCGGGCCTGGTGGCCAAGGCGAATCGGGCGTTCATGGCCGCCGCGGTCCGGCGGGTGGCAGCCAACGGCGTCACCCAGTTCCTGGACATCGGCCCGGGCTTCCCGGCGACGCCGAACGTGCACGAGAGCGCGCGGTCGGCGGCCCCCGGTGCCCGGGTGGCCTACGTCGACCATGACCAGGAAGTCGTCGCCCGCACCCGCGAACTGCTGGCCGACGACGATCTGGTGACGGCGTTCAGCGGGGATGCTGGCGATATCGGGGCCATTCTTGCCGACCCGCAACTCGGTTCGCTGATTGACCTGGCCGAGCCCGTATGCGTGCTGTTCGTGAGCGTGCTGCATTTCGTGGCGCCAGCGCAGGCGGATGCGACCGTGGCCGCGGTCCGGGAGCGAATTGCGCCGGGCAGCTATCTGGTGATTTCAGCCGGATGCAACAACGAGCAGAACGAGCCCGCGCAGGGACTGGTCCAGGCCGCCTACAGTTCCGGCACCCTGCTGGCCGGCCGGCCGGCGGCCGAGGTCGCCGCGTATTTCGGCGACTTCCAACTGCTGCCCCCTGGCCTGGTCCAGGTCACCGACTGGCCGAACGGCCCCGCGGCCGGATCAAGGAAGCTGATGATGGCCGACATGCTGGCCGGCGTAGCCCGCAAGCCCGGCTGAACATTGGCGTGGCCCACGCTGTGCAGAGAGTTGTAACAGGGCCGGAGTCGGAGTGTCATTCGCTGGCTTCCGGGGCGAAGAACAACCAGGCGACGAAGGATCCCGCGGGGTTGTCGTCCGTGATGTAGCTGGAGAGCAGTTCGCGGGGGGTGTCCGCTGCGCGTGCCTGTTCACGCGCGCGCAACGCGCCTCTACCGGTGCAGACGCGCGACGGTTGCGCTCGCGAGGCCAGGTGCAGGCACGCTGCGCCCGCCCACCGCGCCGTGACCCGCGCGTCAGTGCACCGGAGCCTCCCTGGTGTAGTTGCTTCCCGGGAAGCAACTACACCAGCGGGGCAACAGGGTAGCCAGAACTACACCAGCGGGGCAGCGGTGCAGTAGCTAATAAGAGCTAACGGGTCGGCTGTCCGGCAGACTCGGGTCCGGTAGCCGCCGGCGGGTGAGCACTTGTTGTAGCAGGGCTTTGAGCCCTTTGGGAAGACTGTGCCCCTGCCGGCTGGCCGGGA